>JAEEQE010000057.1 GCA_016285145.1 Bacteroidales bacterium
TTTCAGTGTGAGGTCGTGGAGTGCGATGATGGGAGCTGGAAATACGCACACATTGTACTCTGCGCATCACACCCCCTCGTGCTGAAAGCACGAAATCCCATTAACCCCACATTTCAGTGTGGGGTCGCAGAGTGCGATGAGGAGAGCGCGTGCCGGAGGCACACACATTGTGCCCAGCGCATCCACCCCTCGTGCTGAAAGCACGGAATCCTATTAACCCCACATTTCAGTGTGGGGCCGCGATGTGCGATGAGGAGAGCGCGTGCCGGAGGCACGCTACTATTCATCACGCAAGAAGTATCGCTCATCAATGGTAATCCCATTCTCCTGCAAGAATGCCCGATACTCTTCTGCAAAAGTTCTCCTCCTATGGTGCTCCTTCTGCCTCATGATATAACCGACAACATTGTCCTTGTCTTCTAAATTGTAACTGAAGCCCGCATACTCACGCCCCCAACCACGAAAGTCCGGGAAGTGAGAATTACCTTTCAGCCATTTGCTGGTGTCGGTTTTCACACGTTGCACAAAGGAAGCCAGGGATAGCGACGATGGCAACGACACGAATATGTGTATATGGTCAGGCATGCCGCCTATGCGGTAGGTTTGGCAGTGCAGATTCTTCGCAATACCGTAGATGTATGCGTATAATTCCCGCTCATGTTCAACAGGTATGCTTGGCTCGCTGCGATAGGTGCGAAAGACAATGTGATAATAAGATGTTGTATAGCTCATGATTTAGTATATTGATTGTGATTGTAGCGTGCCTCCGGCACGCGGATGATCTGGTCCGGCGCATTACCCCACACTGCGTGCGGGGTTAATAGGATGGCGTGCCGACGGCACGCGGGCTTTAGTGCATCCCTAATTATCAACCTTCGTTTTTGAGATGTCGCTTATCCGGCACGCGGATCGGCGTTGTGGACAGCGCTTTGTCTCCCTATGATGCTGGTTAATACGACCGCATACTGGAGACACCACACATTGTACTCTGCGCATCACACCCCCTCGTGCTGGAAGCACGAAATCCCATTAACCCCACATTTCAGTGTGAGGTCGTGGGGTGCGATGAGGAGAGCGCGTGCCGAAGGCACGCTACTACAAGTCCGGCACATGTCGTTGATACAACAAGCTACTCCTGCTTTTTGAAGGAGAGTTCCTCCTCCGGCTTGTATTTGAAAGCGAAGATGAAAGTGACAGCAACGACAAAGGCGTACAAAGCAAAGATGCCCCACACGGCAGTCCAATTACCCGTAAGGAAATGATGCATACCATTGGCGGTTTCTACGGCCTGCCACGTGCAGAACTTGTTGACCACGGCCTGAGCTGCCAAGGTTCCGATGGTGGCCCCAATGCCATTGGTCATCAGCATAAACAAACCCTGCGCAGATGATCGGATGGACATATCGGTCTCTTTGTCCACAAACAGAGACCCACTGATGTTGAAAAAATCGAAAGCCACACCATAGACAATCATAGAAAGGATGAACAACCAAACGCCCCCCCCTGGATTGCCTACACCAAACAGTCCAAATCGCAGTACCCAGGCAAACATAGCAATCAGCATGACACGTTTGATACCAAATCTTTTCAGACAGAACGGAATCAACAAAATGCACAGAGTTTCCGATATTTGTGAAAGGGATACCAACATATTGGCATGCCGAACGCCGAAGGTGTCGGCATACTCAGGATTAGCCCCGAAACTAGAAATGAATGGGTTGGCGAATCCATTAGTGATTTGTAAAGAAACCCCCAACAACATGGAGAAGATGAAAAAGATGGCCATCTTTTTCTCTTTGAAAAGAGAAAATGCCTTCAAACCGAGAGCTTCCGCTACGGATTTGTGCGATTTGTTGTTGACAATCGGACAGTTTGGCAAGGTGAAAGCGTATGTAGCCAAAACCACACCGATAATTCCACTGAATACAAATTGACGGGCACTTTCTTGAAGACCCAGAAGATCAACGGCCCACATGGAGAGGATGAATCCAATGGTGCCGAACACGCGGATGGGCGGAAAAGCTTTTACGGTATCCATCCCAGCTCTCTCTAAAGCATTATATGCCACCGCATTAGACAATGCCAATGTAGGCATATAGAACGCTACTCCAAGTGTGTAAAGGGCAAAAAGTGGGCCGAATTGCACATCCATTCCTGCCGAAATACCATACAAGCCAGCACAAATCATGGCAACACCTGAGATGCCGTGGCTGATTCCTAACATTTTCTGGGCAGGAATCCATCGGTCGGCCACGATGCCCAGCAATGCGGGCATGAAAATGGAAACAATACCCTGAATGGAATAGAACAATCCTATATGATTTCCCAATCCATGCGGACCCAAGTAGCGTCCCATGCAGGTGAGATAAGCACCCCAGATGGCAAACTGGAGGAGATTCATCGTGATAAGCTGGATTTTCAGTTTTGCTTGTTGCATAGTCTATTTATTTTACTTTGAAATCAAATAACTTTTCACCTTCCAGAAATCCCTGCAGATGGTCATTGATGTGGACGGGCCCTACGCCGACAGGCGTGCCCGTGAAAAGGATGTCGCCCGTGCGCAACGTGATGAACTGCGAAACATGGGCGATGAGCTGGTCGATGGTGAAGAGCATATCGCGACTGTTGCCCTCCTGCACCTTGTTGCCATTCAGCAGCAGGTGGAACGAGAGGTTCTGCACGTCTTCGAACTGGCTTTTGGGCAGGAATCCACCCACCACGGCAGAGCCGTCAAAGGCTTTGGCTATCTCCCAAGGTTCACCATGTTGGATGCACCTCCGCTGAAGATCGCGGGCGGTGAAATCCACACCAAGCCCGATTTCCTCATAGTAGTTGTGGGCGAACTTCTCGGGGATACATTTTCCCAACCGATTGATTTTCACTATGATTTCGGTTTCATAGTGCACCTCTTGTGAAAAATCGGGCAGAAAAAACGGACGATTGCATCGGGTGATGGCGGAGTCAGGCTTCAAGAAGAAGACTGGCTGCTCGGGAGCTGTCTGGTGCAGTTCGGCGGCGTGAGCCGCATAGTTCCGTCCGATACAGATGAATTTCATGCTTAGAAGAAATTGATATGTGCCTCTAACTCAACATATCCGATATTGGCCTTCTGGTCTGCATGTGTCAGGCTGTTCTGAGCGCGACCTTTGCCCTTGAAATAGTTCGTGAGCGTGTGAACGTAATTCACCATCATCCCCGCACGGAAGTCCTTGGAAATGGAATACTCGAACCCGAGGCCGGCGAATGCGGCCTCCTTGCAGATGGCCGCTTCCGTGGAGGGCCCTTTCTGACGGCTCCAAAGCTCTCCGGCAAAATTATACGTGTCGTGGTTGGAGGCAGACAGACGCAGACTGTTGTAGATACCCGCGTTGCCGCAAATAAAGAAATTGTTGAGCGACTTGGTCTTCAGCGTCACGCCCACAGGAATGGTCAAATAGGTGGCACGATACTGCCGGAAAGTTTCCGCCTGCTGGGCTTCAATGATGTCGGAATGGATGATTTTGTCCAAAAATGTCATGGTACCTCCAATATGTTCAATAAACACACCAGTATAGGCGTAATAGTTTTTCGCTTTGGTGAGGTTGATATTGATGGGAATGCCATAGCGGATGCCCACCACAAAGCCATGACGTTTGTATTCTTCTGTCTTGGGATACATCCAGTCGAAGGTGGGTGCGCACGCGAATCCAAAATTGACGGCCTTGCCCTGACAGTCATCCTTGATGTAAGTTGTGGAATATGTTTGGGCTTGGGCGGACAGAAATCCCAAACCGATGAGAAGGATTATAAAAAAGGATTTTTTCATAATAATCGTATTTTAAAAGAGTTCTGGTTGGCTGGTTGAAAGTCGGGATTTCCCCAGGTGTGCATAGGCGAGGTCGGTGGCTTCCCGTCCGCGAGGGGTACGCATCAGATAGCCCTCTTGGATGAGGAAGGGTTCATAGACCTCCTCAATGGTTCCGGGATCGTCGCTGACGGCAGTGGCGATCGTGGAGAGGCCCACGGGACCACCCTTGAACTTGTCGATAATAGTACTCAGAATTCGGTTGTCCATCTCGTCCAGACCGTGCTGGTCAACATTGAGAGCGGACAAGGCAATCTGAGTGATGGGCAAAGTAATCGTGCCATCGCCTTTGATTTGGGCGAAGTCGCGCACGCGGCGCAGGAGCAAGTTGGCAATACGAGGTGTGCCACGGCTGCGCGAGGCGATCTCGTAGGCGGCATCGTCATCAATCGGGATGTCCAAAATGGAAGCCGACCGCTTGATGATGTGGCAGAGGGTTTCCGCGTCGTAATATTGCAATCGCAGATTGATGCCGAAACGGGAGCGCAACGGGGCGGTCAGCAGGCCGGAACGGGTGGTGGCCCCCACCAATGTGAACGGGTTCAGCGAAATCTGCACGCTGCGCGCGCTGGGACCACTGTCAATCATAATGTCAATTTTGTAGTCCTCCATAGCGGAGTAGAGATACTCTTCCACCACGGGCGACAAACGATGAATTTCATCAATGAAGAGCACATCGTGCGGCTCCAGGTTGGTGAGCAGACCTGCCAAGTCGCCGGGTTTGTCAATGACCGGGCCGGAGGTGCAACGCACATTGACCCCCATTTCATTGCCGATAATGTGTGACAAGGTGGTTTTACCCAACCCCGGAGGTCCGTGCAGCAGCACATGGTCCAGAGCCTCGCCGCGAGCTTTGGCTGCATGGACGAAGACCATGATATTGTCAATGACCTGCTTCTGGCCCTGAAACTCCTTGAACGCCGCCGGACGGATGGCTTTTTCAAATTCCTTGTCGGCGGAGGAGAGACGGTTGGCTGAAGGGTCCAGATTCTTGTTCATCATACTGTTATTGCTTTTTGTCCAAACGGTTCAAGCCCGCAATCGCCGGCTCGAAGTTGGTATGCAGTTTCAAACTCTTCTCGTAATCGGTCCGCGCCTTCGCATAGTTGCCCAGCGATTCGTAAGCTAACCCCCGGTTACAGTACAAATATGCCATGTTCGGGCTGGCTTGGATGGCCTGCGTGAACAATTTGACGGCATCGTCGTAACGGGCTACCTCGTCATCCAAATAGATGTATCCCAAGTTGTTCAGGGACGGCACATGCTTCGGATCCAAGTTGATGGCCGTTTTGTATTGTTCCTCAGCCTCTTCCGTGCGGCCCAAATCTTGATACATCTTTCCTAAATTGTAATGGATTTCCACATTATTAGGATCCGCATTTAGCGCGTTTTCATAATAATTGATAGCTAACGGATCCATCTTCTGCTGATAAAAATACCCCAACTCCAAATAAGCTTTCACCTCCTTGGGGTCTTGGTCAATAACTAATTGCAGCATACGCAGATACCCGACAGTATCCTGTTGTTCTTTCAGCATGAAGGCTTTGATGAGGTAGGCTTTCGGGTTATACTTTTGCAGTGCTAAAGCTTCATCCAAAGTCTTGCTGCAGTCGTTAAGCATGTGCTGATGGAAGTACAATTCTGCCAGTTTCAGCCGAGCTTCGTTGTTATCCTTCTGTTTGGAAATGGCTTTTTGGAGCATTTCCTCCGCAAGGTCGGTTTCATGCTGGGCAAAATAGAGGTCGGAGAGCTTGACGTAATATTTGCTGCTGTCCGGCTGCAACTTGATGGCCTGCTGCATATCAGCAACGCCTTTGTCGATGTTCTTGTGAAAATAGTAATAGTCGGCCCGTTGGTAATAGAGCTCAGCGTTTTTGGGGTGTTTATCTATCTGCCTGCACAGGGAGGCCAACTCCTTTGGCATGCCTTCGTATTTTTTATTCGATTGACAGCCGAAGAAGAACAGGGCAAGGGAAACCAGCAGCAGAGTGGTCAGATGTTTCATACCGTGGTTTAGTGTTGGTTTTCTTTGATGGCTTCGCGGATTTTGGCCTCCAGCTCGTCGGCAAGTTCAGGATTGTCGGCCAGCAGTTGCTTGACACTTTCCCGTCCTTGGGCCAGTTTGCTGTCGCCGTAGGAGAACCAGGAACCGGATTTCTTAATGATGTTGTATTCCACGCCCAAATCAACAATCTCGCCGGTTTTAGAGATGCCTTCGCCGAACATGATGTCGAATTCAGCCTGACGGAATGGAGGAGCCACCTTGTTCTTCACCACCTTCACTTTCACGTGGTTACCTATTGACATATCGCCCTCTTTGATTTGGGCTTGGCGACGTATGTCAAGGCGCACAGAGGCATAGAACTTGAGGGCGTTACCGCCAGTAGTGGTTTCAGGGTTGCCGAACATGACACCGATCTTTTCGCGCAGCTGGTTGATAAAGATGCAGCAGCAGCCCGTCTTGTTGATGGTGGCCGTCAGCTTGCGGAGGGCCTGCGACATAAGTCGGGCCTGCAGACCGACTTTGGAATCGCCCATATCGCCCTCGATTTCACTCTTCGGGGTAAGGGCCGCCACGGAGTCGATGACAATGATGTCGATGGCACCGGAACGGATGAGGTTGTCGGCGATTTCAAGTGCCTGCTCGCCGTTATCGGGTTGTGAAATGAGCAGGTCAGAGGTGTTCACGCCTAATTTTTCAGCATAGAAACGGTCGAAGGCATGTTCCGCGTCGATGAAGGCGGCGATGCCTCCCTGTTTCTGCGCCTCGGCAATGGCGTGGATAGCCAATGTGGTCTTACCGGAAGATTCCGGTCCGTATATTTCAATGATTCGTCCCTTGGGAAGGCCTCCGACACCCAATGCGGTGTCCAGTCCGATGGAACCGGTTGAGATGACATCCATATCTTCCACTTTCGTGTCGCCCATACGCATGATAGAACCCTTTCCAAAGGTTTTTTCCAACTTCTCCAGCGTGGAGTTGAGCACTTTCAGTTTTTCAGTATTCACGCTGCTCTTGACTTCTTCTTTTTCCATATCAATCTTTTTTTGTTTTTAATGAGTGCAAAAATACGCTTTTTTTATGAATGTTTATTCATGCGGACAAAGATACAACCGCAATAATATTTTTGTCAAGATGAGAAAGAAAATAAATAGGGATTGAAAGACAGCGGGTTACAAAAGGCTCCATCAAACTTAACAATAGATAGTTAAGTTTGCATCATTCATTTCGGAGAAATTGATGCATTATTTGAATTAAGAATGCAGTGCACCACTCTTCGGGCAAAAAAAAAGCCCTCTGTGATCAGAGGGCTTCTGTGGTATTGGGCGACGACCTACTCTCCCACCTGTCAAGGCAGTACCATCGGCGCGGCCGGGCTTAACTTCTCTGTTCGGAATGGGAAGAGGTGTGCCCCGGCGCTGTAATCACCGCAATCTCTCTGGCGTATCTCACGCCGTATGGGATTGACAGTTCCAGGAA
>JAEEQE010000058.1 GCA_016285145.1 Bacteroidales bacterium
CCGAGCAGGATGCTGCTGTGGCTACCGCTGCCCGTACCGATGTGGGTACGACGACGATGACGCTGAGCGCGGCCGACTTTGCCAACACGAACACGAACTTCACGAATGTGACCTTCCAGGTGACTCCCGGTACGATGGAGATCACGCCGGTGACCGAGCAGGTCGTTGTGACAATCATTGGCCACAACAGCACGGATGACTACGACGGCGGCCTGCATACGGTGACGGGCTACGACGTGACGGCCATCGAGGTTGGCGGCGTTGCGACGACCCTGTACACGGAGGCCGACTTCAGTCTCGCCGCCGGTGTCGAGGCGACGGCAAGCCGCACGAATGTTGGTACGACCGACATGGGTCTGACCAGCGCATCCTTCGTTAACAACAACCCGAACTTCAACACGGTGACGTTCAACGTGCTGGATGGTTACCAGGCTGTCGCTCCGCGCAACGTGGTTCTCACCTCTGCCAGCGAAGCTCGCGAGTATAACGGCAACGTGCTCACCAACAGCACGGTGACTGTCTCTGGCGACGGCTTCGTTACCGGCGAGGGTGCGACCTATGATGTAACCGGTCAGCAGCTCCTGCCGGGCAGCAGCGACAACACGTTCACCTACACGCTGAACAGTGGCACGTTGGCAGAAAACTACAACATCACCACGGTATATGGCACTCTTACGGTGAACGACCGTTCGCACCCGTATGAGATCGAAGTGGTTGCAAACAGCTATTCGACAACGTACGATGCCGAGTACCACACGGCCGCAGGCTTTGTGACGCTTGAGTTCGTTGTGGAGGGCAACACCTACACGGTGAGCGGTCTGACGACTTCTAACCCGAACAGCCGAAATGCCTGCGACCTGCCGAACGCGATTAGTGGTACGGCAGTTGTGAGCGATGCGGCTGGCAACGATGTGACTGCCCAGTTCACAGTGACCACGACGGATGGTGCGCTGAAGATTGCAAAGAGACAGATTTTGATTAGTGGTGAAAAATTCAAACACTTTGACAACGAGGTGCTTTCAATCAACTATTCAGAATTGACTGTGACACCTGCTCTTTATGGCACTGATCATCTCACTGGTGGTATCATCACTACGGAAAGCGCCGCACAAGGTGTTTACACCTGTACGGAGGGTGGTTTCAACTACATGATGGAGCTGACCGCTGTCAAAGTACCTGGTAGTTTTGCCATGGAGAACAGCGATCATGAAGATGTTATCGGAAACTACGAGCCTGAATTTGCAGTGACCCTCACCATTGGATCTCCTGCGGTTACCATTGACTGTGGTACACCTCAAACGGTTGTCCTGAAGGATTGTGAGGAGTATGTCAATATCGTTGATCTGACCGCTCCTGATATGGTAGTTGCCGCTGGCGTTGTTGTCACGGTTACACCGAGTGTTCCCAGCGGACTGACCACGCTCACTCCTGGAACCTACGCTGTCACCTGGACGGTGACGGACGATGCAGGCCACTTCTTGGCTGCTTGCGATCAGACAGTTACCGTGGAGTATCCTTCTTGTAATTCTGTCTCATACAACGGTCACACCTACAATGCTACCCGTATCGGTTCACAGTGCTGGATGACGGAGAACCTCCGCAATACGGTGGATGCTTACGGCAATCCTGTTGCGACCTATCGTGCGGTTGATGATGATCCGGCTACAGTGGAAGACTACGGTTACCTCTACTCATGGTATTCAGCTGTGGGCGTTCCAGAAGACGACGATGCAACCATGCCGACCACTTATCCGGATGAATGTGGCGACGCGTTTGTGCAGGGTATCTGTCCTACGGGTTGGGCTGTTCCTTCCCAGGAGGATCTCAACAGACTCAGAGCGGCTATTGTGGATGAAGCCAATGTCTTGAAGACCACGGATCCTCAATACTGGATCCCGGGTTCAGCCGGTGTGACCCCGAATACGGGCTTCAACGCCAGAGCTGAGGGTCTCTACAACAGCGCGACAGAACGCTTCGAGAAAGCCCTCCTGTACGCTTACTTCTGGGAGTCTGGTTCCCAACCGAATATCTCTGAAGTGCTTAGCGCGGTAATCGCTTACTACTGCGACAATGTGATGGAGGAGATCAGTCCGAAGTCCGACCTGCGGCCTGTCAGATGCGTCCGCAAGGTGGCTCCCTGATGGTAGTGTTTGTGACTTGTTAATAACTTGCGTCCGTTGTGGATAATTCATCCGTGACGGACGCATGTTTATTTTATATTTTTGCATCGTTGTTTTGCCAATAGGGTAGAGCAGTGGTGTTTATTAGAAAGAAAGCGAGTTTTAGCATCTGATGGGTTTCTCTTTCTTTTTATAAAGATAGTTTACGAAAAAATGAGGAAGATGAAAAAGATAATAGCAACGACAATTTTATGGCTTTTACTAAGGGGAGCAAGTCTCCTTGTGGCGCAGACACCTGCCTATCATGGTGTTGTCTATGTGACTCCTGCAGGTGCTGGTACGCATTCCGGAAATAGCTGGGAGAACGCTACATCATCTATTGATACTGCTCAAGCCTTGGCAGAGGAACACGATGCCGTGGTGTGGGTGGCTGCCGGTACCTACTACGGCGACACGACCGTTACATCCGAAAATGCCTTCACGATGCGCGACGGGGTGAGTGTCTATGGCGGATTTGCAGGCAACGAACCTGCAGACTTTGACCTTTCGCAGCGTGATTTCGAGGCCAATGCCACCATCTTGGACGGTCAGAATGCGAGACGGGTTTTGTACCAGCCGTTTGAGTTCAATAGCCAGACAGTGTGGGATGGGTTCACGATACAGAATGGAAGTGCCCATGCTGACGGTGTGGGTGTTTACATGCGGAACAGCGAACTAAGCAACTGCATTGTACAGAATAACATTGCATATACAGTGAGTTCGAGTTATGGATATACGTATCAACAAGGAGCCGGTGTATATGCAAGAGGGGCAGGAGCTTCATCCAAAGCCAGAATAGTTGGCTGTAAGATCAGGGAAAACAGAGCACAGAACACGAACAGTGCACAGGGAGGTGGAGTGTATGCACAATATGCTGACATAGAAGAATCAGAAATAACCGATAACAGTTCGAATAGTGGAGGCGGAGTCTATTTAGGCGGGAACTGCCGAATTGCCGGCAGCAGGATGGCAGGAAACCAAAGTTCCGGCTCAGGAGGTGGAGTGTACGTCGGTTCATCTTGTATGGTGTCCGAATGCGAGATAACACTCAATGCAGCAGGTTCAGGGGGAGGCGTGTACGCTAATACAAATTCCACTGTATCCAAATGCCTTGTTTTCAATAATACGTCTAATGGCAATGGAGGAGGTGTTGTTTCAAATAACACAGTAGTGTCCAACTGCCTGTTGTCGAATAACACTTCCGGGAACCAAGGCGGAGGTCTGTACGGCTCTGGCACAGTGATGAGTACGACGGTGGTGCGCAATACTTCCATAGGCGAAGGTGCGGGTGTGAACGGAGGTGTTTCTACGACACTTCGGAATTGTATCGTGTGGGGCAACGAGCGGAACGGGGTGGCCGATAATTTGAACGGCAACAGTATCGTTTGCAGTAGTTCCGCAATAGAGGAAGGATATACGGGTGAAAACAATATTGTGTTGAACACATTTAACCCGCCGATGTTCGCCAGCCCGACTTTGACGGCAGGGGCTGACGATACCACTGCCAATGTCGATTGGCATCTGCAACAAGGTTCTCCGTGTATAAATGCAGGTGACAACTCCGCTGTAACGGATAGTTTTGACTTGGACGGCACGGCGCGGATAAAGCGCGACACGGTGGATATGGGGTGTTACGAGTCGGATTATTACAGTGTACCGATGGCGGAGTACGATAGCATCATCTACGTGACGGTCACGGGAGCGGGCACGCATTCGGGCAACAGTTGGGAGAATGCGGCTTCTTCGATAGGGGAGGCGCAAGGGATTGCCCTAATCCAAAACGCGGTGGTGTGGGTTGCCGCCGGTACCTACTACGGTGACACGACTGTTACATCCGAAAATGCCTTCACGATGCGCGACGGGGTGAGTGTCTATGGCGGATTTGCAGGCAACGAACCTGCGGGTTACGACCTTTCGTTGCGGGATTTTGAAGCGAATGCGACCATTTTAGATGGCATGAATGCGAGACGGGTTTTATACCAGCCGTTTGAGTTCAATAGCCAGACAGTGTGGGATGGGTTCACGATACAGAATGGGCAGACATCAGGAGATGGCGCAGGGATTTATCTGCTGCAAAATGTCCTACTGTCACAGTGCAGGATTCAAAACAACATTTCTACAAACGGCAGCGGTGGTGGTGTTTTTGTTTACAATTCCACTCTTTCGGACTGTGAAATTCATAGTAACGCTGCGACATCAGGTGGAGGTGTGTTTGCGGAATCCGGATCCTCCATAAAGAACAGTCAAATCTATGGTAATTCAGCGAACTCTAACGATGAGTACGGAGGAGGATATGGAGGGGGAGTATATGCAGATAATTCTAATATCCAAAGATGCCAAATTTCGTTCAACAATAGTGTTGCAAATGGAGGCGGTGCTTTTTTGAGACAGGGTAGTGTTTTGCTGAATTGTTTAATATCGAATAACACGTCACGTTCGTCAGGAGGTGTTTTTTTGAGTAAAAGTTATGATTATTACTATGGTGATATTTCTATTCCATCTGTGATAGTTAATACTACGATTGTTCGAAATGAGGCCGAATTTAATGCTGGAATAGGAAGTTATGGGGATAATTATATGATAAACAGTGTCGTTTGGGGTAACGAAGGTGAGTCGGATATCAATGCTTATAATCTACCCCAATGTTACTATTCAGCTATAGAAAATGAATGTTTGGGAGAAACCAATATCCCGTTAATGAATATCAGTCCATTTCAGCCTTTGTTTGTCAACCCTTCACTCATTGCAGGTGTATCGGACAATACGGATGATGTTGATTGGCATTTGCAACAAGGATCGATATTAATTAATAGAGGAAGTACAAGTGACGTTTTTTTCAATGAATTGTACGAGTTGAATCCAGTTTTTAGCGACATGATGTTGTATGCAGACAGTGTTGATTTGGACGGGACATTACGTGTTCGGCATGATACAGTGGATTTGGGATGCTATGAGTCTGACTATTTTGGCTTCGCACTACCAGATATTCAGTATTCGGATATTATTTATGTGACCCCAACGGGATCGGGAATGCAAACGGGTGAAAGTTGGAACAATGCCGTCTCCTCTATTGAACAAGCCAATCTGATGGCAGGCATGTACAACGCTTCACAAGTTTGGGTGGCGGCTGGTGTCTATTTCGGAGATACAACCGCAGTCAGTGCCTTTAGAATGCACGAAGGAGTGAATGTGTATGGAGGTTTCGAAGGTGATGAGCCTGCGGACTTTGACCTGTCATTGCGTGATTTTGAAGCGAATGCCACGATATTGGACGGGCAGAATGCGAGACGGGTACTTTGTCAACCGTTCGAGTTTGATGAAGAGACGATTTGGGATGGTTTTGAAATTCGAAATGGTTGGAGTAATGACGGAGGAGGTGGTGCTGTGTTGCAGTATAATGGCACGTTGAGTCAATGTAAAATTTACAATAATGAGTCAATGTATGGAGGTGGTGTATATGCTTTTGTTGCTAAAATCATCAGTTGTGAGATTTTTAACAATGTGGCTGCGACAGGCGGAGGTGTTTTTACAGAAGAAGGTGCAACAGTGTCGAACTGTAAAATTTTCAACAATATTATTTCTCCCTCTTATTTTCTTGATAATGATGATGAAATTATAGTTGCTGGTGCAGGTGTGGCATCAGGTGGTTATTCTATAATAAGCAATTGCTTGTTATCGAATAACACAGCAGAAGGAGAATCATCTTTGGGTGGTGGTTTTTATAGCTATTATGGAGGTGACATTGTTACCAATACAACGATAGTACATAATGTTTCTGCTAATGAAGCGGGAATGTTTATTGAAAATGATGAGTATGGGGAAGAATCTACCCTCACCAACTCCATCCTCTGGGGCAACAAAACTTCCGATGGTACTTCGAGTAACCTTTCTGGCAATATCACCTGCTCCTACTCCGCCGTCGAAGGCGGTTTCGAAGGCGACAGTATCATCGCTTTGAGTGCCGAGAATCCTCCGCTTTTTGTCAACCACTCCCTCACTGTCGGAGCCGACGATACCACTGCCAATGTCGATTGGCATCTGCAACAGGGCTCTCCGTGCATTAACGCAGGCGACAATTCTGTTATAATGGACAGTCTTGACTTGGACGGCAATCCCCGTGTGTATCAATCTCGTGTAGATATGGGATGTTATGAATGGCAGGGTTCAGAGATGATACCTGTTGGGGACGGGCAATCCTGTACGGATGTACCTACGGTCATGGATTACGATGGAATTATGTATAACACGGTTCAAATTGGCAATCAATGTTGGATGAAGGAAAACTTGCGAACCACCCATTATTCGGACGGAACGGAAATACCTATGGGATACTATTCTTCATCGGAATCCACACCTTATCGTTATTGTCCAGGCAACAACTGCGATAATGTTCTGGCGTATGGTTATTTGTACAATTGGTCGGCCGTTATGCATGGGATGAACAGTAGCAATGCGAATCCGAGTGTGCTCCAAGGGGTGTGCCCAGAAGGGTGGCATGTGCCCAGTGCATCGGAATGGATGCAATTGTTGAATTATGTTAAAGATGAGAGCGTGTATTGGTGTGGCAATGACTCAAACTATATTGCGAAAGCATTGGCTAACACTTTGGGGTGGAATTCATCTTCCGCAGAATGTGCGGTGGGTAACAATATCGGAGAGAATAATCAGACAGGCTTCAGTGCAATGCCTGCAGGAAATTTTTATGGCCCTTACGACAATTTTAACGATGTCGCCTTTTTTTGGACGTCTTCAGTTTATCAAAGTCCGGTATTTTATGCTTTGAACAGTTCCCTGTCTTTTGTGGATTCACGTTCTGAAAACAAGGCTCAAGGTTTTTCTGTCCGTTGCTTAAGAAACGACACACTTGAGGCTGCTTATTCAGGGATTATCTATGTCACTCCCTCCGGTGCGGGAACCCACTCCGGCAGCGATTGGGCCAATGCTACATCATCCATAGACTCGGCGCAGACGTTGGCGCAGGCGAACAACGCTGTGGTATGGGTGGCGGCAGGCACCTATTATGGCGACACGACCGTTACATCCGAAAATGCCTTCACGATGCGTGACGGTGTGAACGTCTATGGCGGTTTTGCAGGAAATGAACCTGCAGATTATGATTTGTCGTTGCGGGATTTCGA
>JAEEQE010000059.1 GCA_016285145.1 Bacteroidales bacterium
CACCCGTCAGCAGGCTGCCTTCCCGCTGCCGCACACCGAGAAGTACTGGCCGACCGTCGGCAAGATCGACGACGCTTACGGCGACAGAAATCTCGTTTGCGTGCTGAGCGAGTAATATTTATTACAAACAAAATACAGCAGGGAAAGATTGCATTTTTCCCTGCTGTATTTATTTTTAATAAGTTGCCCAAATGCAAACCTGTATGTTTAAGTAAACTTGATATTTTTTAATTAAAATATGTACCTTTGCCGTCCCTAAAACCTCATCGTTATGATTTTCTACTTCTCTGGTTGCGGCAACAGCCGTTTTATTGCCGAAAACATTGCGCAAGCCCTTGACGAGCAGCTCGTTTTCATTCCCGAAGCCAAGCGCGAGGGCCGTTTCAAGTACACCCTTGCCGAGGGCGAGCGGGTGGGATTCGTCTTTCCCATCTATTCGTGGCAACCGCCGCATCTTGTATTGGAGTTCGTGCGGAAGTTGAGGTTTGAGCACGCACCCACCTACGTGTGGATGGCGGTCACTTGCGGCGACAACGGTGGAGTGGCGGAAAAGGTTTTCGCTGAACATCTTGCGAAAATCAGATTGCAGTTGAGTGCCGATTTCTGCTTCCAGATGCCGAACACATACGTCAATATGGCGGGCTTTGGCATCGACAAGCCCGAGGTCGCAAAGCGTAAAATCGAGAAGGCAAAGGCGCATCTTCCAGAGGTCATCAGCAACATCACCGAACGGAAGTCCGTGTCGGAGATGCGACGGGGCATCTTCCCGCGTTTCAAGACCAACGTCATCGGAAAAGGCTTCTACAAATGGGTCTCCGACGAGCCGTTCCACAGCACCGATGACTGCATCTCGTGCGGAAAGTGCGTAAGTGTCTGCCCGTTACAGAACATCACCCTGGAAGGCGGCCGCCCGAAATGGCACAGTCACTGCACCATCTGCGATGCCTGCTTCCACCACTGTCCGAAGAACGCCATCCAGTATGGAAAGGCGAGTGTCGGGAAAAGACAGTATTATTTCGGAAAGTTGTAATCCCCGCATATCGCACGAATCTACACGTATAATTTCCTCGTGACACATGAGCCACACAGCAAAAAGCATAGGTAATGAACATTGAAGAATTCCGTGAATATTGCCTCCTGTTGGGCGAAGTTGAGGAGAAGCTGCCGTTCGCGAAGATGCCCGGCGGCGACTCCGTGCTGGTGTTCTACGTCAGCGGGCACACCTTCTGCTACTGCGACCTCAACGACCTCAAAGTGGTGGTGAAGTGCCATCCCGAGCGCATCGCCGAACTGCTCGACACCGCCGATGGCGTGACTCCCCCCGACAACCACTTCAATGCCAAGTACTGGATTGGTATCAACCTGCCAACTATCTCCGACGAGTTGCTCAAAAAGTTGATTGCCGAATCGTGTGAGATTGTGAAGAAGAAGTATGAGAAGAAAAGTAAATAATACATTTTGCCGCAGTTTTTATTAAAATCTTGCTAATTGATATGAAAAATTATTCAGCCGTATAGTTAACATTATGAAAAAACACATCATCTTCACCTTCCTTCTCCTTTTCTGTGCGACCATCTCTTTCGCACAAACACCATCCAACAAGCCTGGCGCAAGACAAGACACGACGTATGACCATGGTTCCAACGTGGTTTTTCCCGAAATGACCCCGCAACTGGTGGACAACCTTGAGCTATTAGGTCGTATTTGGGGTTTTCTGAAATATCACCACCCAGTTATATCCAAAGGTGATTACAACTGGGATTACGAGCTTTTCCGGATGCTTCCCGGCTACCTGAAGGTTACGGACAACAAGCAACGTGACGCATACCTGGTCAAATGGATTACCCATTTCGGGAAAATTCCTGCGAACAAAGACGTCAAACCCGTTGACACGAACGCTGTTCTGAAGCCCGATTTGTCGTGGATTAATCCCGACAATCTCTCTCCTAAACTCTACAAACTGTTGATAAACGTGTATCTGAACCGCAACAACGGCTATTTCTACGTAACTTATGAGTCACCCTGGCTGAAGGTGGCGAAATTCATCCATGAGAACCCATACGAGGATATGGAGTGCCCCGACGCCGGGTACCGCCTGCTGGCCTTGTACCGTTACTGGAACATGGTGAATTACTTTTTTCCTTACAAGCAACTCGCTGATACAGATTGGAATACGATTTTGAAAAAGCACATCCCTTCTATTCTATCCGTTGATGACAAAAAATCCTATTGGCAGGCGGTCAGGCAACTGATTGCTCAATGCGATGACACGCACGGAGCGGTCTGGTCCTCCAAACCTGCTACTTCGTCGGAGTATTACCGTCCCCCGTTCAAGGTGAGGTTCTTGAAAAACGACACGCTGGTGGTCTCTGGCTATTGGGATGCATCAAAAATCGACAGTTCGGGGCCGCTCATCGGGGATGTCATCACGCACATCGACGGAAAACCCGTTTCGTATTGGGTTGACAGTCTGGCACCGCATTATGCGGCCTCCAACCACCGTGCAAAACTCCGGCAACTGGCATTGTGGGTCTGCGCCAGCCTTAAGCCCACCGTCAGCTTCACATTCCTCTCGGATGGAGTCCAAAAGGAGGCTACCATCTCCCTATACAACATTCAGGAGATGGCTCTCAGTTTCGCAACAGACAGTATCTGTTACAAAGTGTTGGATGACAGCATCGGATATGTCTCCATGGATGACATCACTGAAGCATGGGTGGAACGCATTGCGGACACCTTGCATACCACAAAAGGGCTGATTTTGGATTTGAGAGAATATCCGAATGAGACGATTAATTATAAGTTTTACCGTATTTTGTCGGACGAAACAAGACCGTTCTTTAAAGCTACGGTTCCCGATTTGAGCAATCCTGGTGAATTTGTCTTTTCAAAACCCACCTACACCGGGAAAGGGAAGCAGGCGTATAATGGCAAGATTGTCATCCTCATCAATGAAAACTCACAGAGTCATGCGGAGTTCTGCACCATGATGTACCGCACGCTTCCGAACAGCACCGTCATTGGGAATACGACAGCAGGCGCGGACGGCAATGTGGTGGACATTCGGCTTCCCGGCGGAGTCTGCTCCTATTTTTCCGGAATCGGCATTTATTATCCAGACGGCACAGAGACACAACGTGTCGGCATCATCCCTGACATTTACGTCTGGCCCACTGTCCAAGGCATCCGCGATGGCAGAGACGAGCTGTTAGATAGAGCATTGGAGTGGTTGGCAGAATAACGAGAGAAACTGGGATAAATCAAAAAAGCCACGAAAAATTGAGAACATAATTTCAAAAAATGTACTTTTGCCACTTATTTATAAAAAGTATGAAAAACATCACCATTATTTTTCTGCTTCTGTGCAGCTTCTCGTTTGTGCAGGCGCAACATTTCAACGAATATTTTGTTGACAAAACATTGAGAATCAATTATCTGCATATTGGGAATAAGAACGTGGAACAGTTGCAGATTGACCATTTCACGTTAGTGAACCATTGGAACGGCACACGGTCTCAGTTGGTGGAGCCTTACCACTATGGCGACCTCCTCATTGAGGTTCTTGACCAGGCCACACAGAAGCTGATTTACAGCCGCAGCTACTCCTGTCTCTTCACGGAGTATCGCACCACCGAACGAGGAGAAACGGAAATCGCAAGCATGGAAGAGTGCGTCAACATACCCATGCCGCAGCAGCCGGTGCGAGTGCGTCTTACCTCCTATAATCGGAAGCGCGAAGCCACAGTGCTGAAAGACACAGTGTTGAATCCTGCGAATCTGTCTGTACAGAAGGCTGGGAAAGACTACGCAGTCATGAACCTGCACCACGGCAATTCACCCAAGAAGGCCATCGATATCCTCTTTGTCCCCGACGGCTACGCCAAAAGCGACGCGAAAGTCCTCCGCTACGACATGAAACGTTTCGCCAAGTACGTGATGAAATGTACGCCGTACAAGGAGAACCGCCGGCACGTGAACATCCGCGCCATCAAAGGCTACTCAGAGCAATCAGGCATCACACAGCCACAGAACAACCTGTTTGTCAAAACGTTGTTGAATTGCACCTACAACGCCATTGACCTTGACCGCTACCTGATGTGTCCGGGTGTATGGAACCTGCACGAGGTGGCCGACGACGCACCCTACGATGCCATCATCATCATCTGCAACAGCGAAAAGTACGGCGGCGGCGGAATCTACAACTTCTACTGCACCGTCTATAATCACGGGCAATATCCTGACTACGTGGTGGTTCACGAAATGGGACACCTCATTGGCGGCCTCGCGGATGAGTATTATACCTCCGAAGTTTCTGTACAAGATTTCTATCCTGCGGGAACAGAGCCTACGGAACCCAACCTTACCACTTTAGTGGATTTCGACTCCAAATGGAAGAACAAGGTGGCGGAAGGCACGCCGATTCCCACGCCCCCAGTCACGAAAACCCATCCTGACTACGACCGAATAGGAGTCTATGAAGGAGGTGGTTATGTGGCAAAAGGCGTTTACCGTCCAACCCTCCACTGCACCATGAACAGCATCAGCTACAACGATTTCTGTCCTGTCTGCCGCGAGGCACTGGAGAAAGTGATACAATATTACAGCCGATAGGTATATTATTTTTATAAAGAATCGTGGATAGCCACGGTAAAATGACAAATAAGAAAAAGGATACAATTGGATGATTGTGGGGTAAATTTCAAATTTGCTGAAAATTTCAGAACAATTCGCTCAACTTCCGTGTTGCGTTTGTCCAGTCGTAATGTTCATATACGAAATCGTGGCCGCGTGTCGCAAATTCTTGGTAATAAGCGGAATCAGTAAGCAGTCTGTCGAGGGTATCGACATATTGGCGGGTGGTGCTGCAGGCGATGACGGCTCCTTCCTTGGCGGCAGGGTCCAGCGGCTTGGCGGCCAACGGTGAGGTGACGCACGGCAATTTCATAGCCATAGCCTCCAACAGCTTGTTTTGCAGACCGGTACCCAACCGCATCGGAGCGATGAAGATGCGAGCCTGGGCGTAGCAGTCGGTCATGGAGGGCACCCAACCGGTGACGGTGACGTGGTCGCTTTGCAGAGTGCGGACTTTCTTGGCGGGGTCGGCACCGGCGAGCATCAGCTTCACCTCCGGATGTTTTTTCCGCAGCTCGGGCAGAATCTCCTTGACCAAATAGACGGCGGCATCCACGTTGGGCGGGTAGTTCATGTTGCCCGAAAAGATGAGGTCGTGGGTTTTCGGCACCGCATCGTGACTGAATTTGGCGAAATCCACCCCGTTGGGAACCACCACAATTTCCTCTTTCATAGGGTGTTGGATGCAATCACGGTCCAAGGCGGTAATCATGGTCTTGCCCTCGAAGTCGTCAAAGATGTCGGTTTCGTAATGGGCGATGCGGTGGCCTTCCATCCGCATGACAGGTCGGAACAGCGGGAAGGCCTTCTGCGCCCGCCGCTCCATCCCCATGGAGAAGGCATCTTGATAATCAAGTACTTTCGGAATTCTGCAGTGGCGTACGTATTCCGCCATCCGGAAGAGCTGGCAGTAAATCCGGTCGGGCTGCACTTCTTGGATGATCTTGTCGATGCGCTTGTGGTTGCGGTGGCTGTAGAAATAGCCGCACTGCAGAGGGAGTCCCACGAAAAGGGAGGCCGCCATGTTGAGGACGCTGCGTAGGGGAGATTGCCGCAGAAAGTGGATCTCGCGACAGTACGGGGTCAGTTCGCGCATCGCCTCTTCGGGCACGCTACGGCTGTAGAGCGCCACCAGGTAGAGGTCGTGCCATTTCGACAGTTCCCGGATCTGGTAGTAGGCTCTCAGCTTGTCGCCCTTCTCCAACGGGAAGGGGATGCGGGAAAGGACCACTAATATCTTCATTTTGACAATATTACAACTTAAAAAGCCGAATTTTTTGTTCGGACGGCAAAGATACAAATTTAATGGTTATAGGTTATGGGTTATTGGTTATTGAAGCCTGGTTGTGGATTATATCCCGCCGAAGTCGCTTTCCACCATTATCCATCGTTCTTCTGTTTTCGAGTAAATGTATTTACATACAATCCAATCGCTTTTGCCAATGTACCAGCCGTTGCTATGCCATTCTCCTTTATGGTAGTTTCCCCATTGCAGGTAAGCCGACCAAATCACAATAGATACAGTATCTTGAATAAACTTCACGGAAGGTTGTTCCATGATGTTGATGGTCATTTCCTTTTGCAATCTGACCTTTTTTGTCCGCTGCCACAATTGTTTATTGTTTTCTTGGTAAGTGTAAATCAATGCAATGCCATTCTTTTTGGCGGAAACAGCATCTGGTTTGTGAGCCATATACTCCACAATCTTATTGGAAAATCCATAATCAAACATGACATATACTTTAGTATCGTATAGCCACCCGCTTTCCACTCTATTGGATCTGTAATTAGGAAATGAGTATAAGCTATCAATCAGTGCGTCGGCGGTGCTGGCAATGAGCATGTCCAACGGCTGTCCCTCCTGCGCCTGGAGTTTCACTGGACAAAGGATGACCAGTAGGAAAATGCAATGGAGCAAGCGTTTCATTAAACCAGTTTTTAATAATATCGGCAAAGATACATAAATTACGAATATACACAGACAGATAAAATTGACGCTGTAGAGACGTTTCATGAAACGTCTCTACAATTTCAGAGGAAAGATACAATTTTTAGTGAGCTGTGAATAGAAGAATGCCGCCGTGAATCCGCGCCTAGCGCATCTCCACAACGGCATTTTCTGATATTAACGGTTCCGATTTATTCGCAAATCGCAAACCGTAAATCGCAAATCGCTATTATCCGATCACTTTCTCCGTCTTCTTCATCAGGCGGCGTTCGATTTGGTCGGCCTTGACCACGTAGTCGTGCGCCTTGTTGATCATCATCTCGGCCCACTCCTTGTCTTTCAGCGAGGAGGCGTTGATTTTGACGTTGAGGTAGGCGCCGTGGACGGCCGCGCGGGCGCAGAGCACACCGACACCGGCATCAGAGACACTGGCGGGATTGCCCTTGTTGATCATCGCCTCGCAGATCTCGAACACCTTGAAGGAGGTCTCGATGGTGCGCATCGGCACTTCGGTGGCGTATTTGGTGGCGTCCTGGATGGCCTGCGAACGGGCTTCCTTCTCTT
>JAEEQE010000060.1 GCA_016285145.1 Bacteroidales bacterium
AGGCGCAGGAAATCATCAACCGCGGCGACCTCTGTCCCGACGACATCACTCTCGGGATGCTCCGCAACCACATCGAGAAACACGCTGACACCAAGGGATTTATCTTCGACGGCGTGCCGCGCACCATCAAACAGGCCGAGATGCTCGACGACAAGAGCTTCTTCACCAACCTCGACATCACCAAGGTCATTTACCTGAAAGTGGAGATGGAGGAGGTCCAAAAACGCATCCTCAAACGCGCCGAAATCGAGCAACGCGCCGACGACACCCCCGCCACCGTCAAGGCCCGCGTCGAAAACTTCTTCGCCCAGACCATGCCGCTCGTGGAATACTACCAAAAACAAGGCAAATTGGTGGAAATCAACGGAATGCAGGACATTGAGCACGTGTTTGCGGATATTTGCAAGGTGGTGGAGACGCTGTGACAGTTAGCAGTTAGCAGTTAGTAGTTAGCAGTTAGCAGTTGTAACGAAACGCCAACATATTATTAAACTACTTCCTTAAGCAGCCCCGTTAGGGGCAAGAGCTTGGTAGCCAGGGGTAAGGCGCGAGGAACGAGCGCCGCCACCTCTGGTTAGTAAAAAAAAGAGCGTCCTCCGGTTAAAGATGAAATATTATGAATAACAATTATAATCAACAAGAACAACCCCATCCCCGTCGCATCGCCGTTCTCGGCTCGACGGGCTCCATGGGCACGCAAGCGTTGGAGGTCATCGCGCTCCATCCCGATGTGCTGCAGTTGGAAATCATCGCCGCAAACTCCAGCGCGGATCTGCTAATCGAGCAAGCGAAGAAGTACCATCCCAACATGGTGGTGGTGGTGCAGGAAGAGGCATACCGCAAGGTGAAAGAGGCTCTGGCTGACGAGGACGTGAAGGTCTTCTGCGGCGAGGAGTCGTTGTGCGACGTGTGCGAGATGGACTGCGTGGATATGGTGTTGTCTTGCATCGTGGGCATCGCGGGGCTCAAGCCAGCGTTCCGCACCGTATCATGCGGCACCCCGTTGGCCATTGCCAACAAGGAAACCCTCGTGGTGGCAGGCGAACTCATCATGCGCACCGCCAAAGAGCACAACACGCCCGTATTGCCTGTGGATTCAGAGCATTCGGCGATTTTCCAATGCCTCGCGGGCGAGCAGTACAACCCCGTAGAGAAGCTGATCATCACGGCTTCCGGCGGCGCATTCCGGGGCTATACCAAAGAGCAACTGGAAACGGTCACCCTGCAGAGCGCCCTCAAGCACCCCAACTGGAGCATGGGCCCGAAAGTGACCATTGACAGTGCATCGCTGATGAACAAGGGCTTGGAGGTCATCGAAGCCAAATGGCTGTTCAACATGCCTTTGGAGAAGATTGACGTGGTGGTTCACCCGCAGTCGGTCATCCACTCCATGGTGCAGTTCGAGGACGGCTCCGTGAAGGCGCAACTCGGCGTTCCCGACATGCGGTTGCCCATACAATACGCACTCTCCTACCCGCTCAGATTACCGTTGCCATACGACCGGCTCGACTTCGCCAAATATTCCAAACTAACCTTCGAAAAACCTGACAGAGAAGTGTTTCCATGTTTGAATATGGCCTATAAAGCATCGGCTGCCGGAGGTGGAATGCCCTGCGTGATGAACGCCGCCAACGAGGTGGCCGTCAAGATGTTCATGCAGGAGAAAATCAAGTTCACGGACATTCCGCGCATCATTGAAAACGCCCTCGCCAATGCCCCAGCCATACATCCTCATACAATTGAAGATTACATAACTTTAGATTCGGAGACAAGAGAAAAACTAACTTCCGCCATTCGATAATCAAAAAAAATGTCCGAGCAAGAGTTTCCAAAACCGCCTCGGCCTGCATATTGTCACATCCGAATCTTCTTGAACATCCTGTTCCAACGGATTTTACCCTTGTCGCTCCAAGTCTTGAACTTGTCCAACGAGAGCCACACGATGGAGGCTTTGCCCACGATATGGTCTTCCGGCACGAAGCCCCAGAAACGGGAGTCAGCGGAGTTGTGGCGGTTGTCACCCATCATGAAGTAGTAGTCCATCGCAAAGGTGTAGGCGGTGGCCTCCTGACCGTCAATCAGGATTTTGCCGTCCTTCACCTGCAAATCGTGACCTTCGTAATTGTGGATGATTTTCTCGTAAAGAGCGATGTTCTCGGGCGAAATCTGCACGGTAGCGCCCTTTTGCGGAATCGTGAGCGGGCCGAAAAAGTCCTTGTTCCACTTGTAGTTGCTGTCGTGCGGGAAAATGTCAGGACTAAAGACACCCTCTTCCTCCTCCAAAATCTGCACTTCAAAACCTTTCTTCTTGATAATGATCTGCTGCTCGCCATTCAGCATCGCCACATAACGGTTGACATCCACCTGTTGCATATCTTCTTCATTGATATTCAGATTCTTGCGTTCCTTTTTAGAAAGTTGCAGACCTGTAGGATGAGAAATCAGGCAGGCATATTGGATACGGTCGGGATTGACAGCCTTCTCACCGTTGATATAAACCTGTTTGTCAACAATTTGCAACTTGTCTCCAGGGGTACCGATGCAACGTTTCACATAGTTTTCGCGTTTATCAACAGGACGGGCAATCACCTTGTACTCGCTCCAGACCACTTCCCTACCCTTCCCGGGCACATACGCACCGGGATATTTCATCCGTAATTGTTGAATGTATTCGGGTGAGTACCGACGGAACACGTTGTTTTTCTCCGCTATGCTCGCATTCGGGTTAAGCATCGCCTCGTATTCTCGAACAATGGCGTAGTAACTTTCCGCCTGCCTTTCTACCACGACCGTGTCGCCGTCAGGATAGTTAAAGACCACCACATCGTTGCGTTTTATCGGTTTCAACGCCTTGGAACGCATGTAAGGCAGCTTGATGATTTCCGAATAGGATTTCACCTCGGTCTTAGGCAGTTTGTTGTGGATAAACGGAATAGCTAACGGGGTTTGCGGTGCGCGGACACCATACGCAACCTTGCTCACGGAAAGGAAGTCGCCAATCATTAAGGAACTCTCCATGGAGGAAGTCGGGATGGTGTAGAGCTCGAACCAGCAGGAGCGGATGATGTAGGCAGCGGCCACCGCGAAAATCAGCGCATCTCCCCAGGAACGAGCCGAGGTTTTCTTCGGACGCTCCAAATTCTCCGGCGTGACATACTGCTCCTTCGGCGAGAATCCCAGATACGGCAGGTAAAACGGGAAGAAAAGCGTGCCGAAAATCAGCGGCAAGTAGCTGTATTTGTTGAATTGCCGGATGGTCTCCCAAATCATGTAGAAGAACATGAAAAAGCCGAGATACGGAATCAGGAACAGCAGCATCCACCACCATTTACGTCCGATGACCACCTTGATCCACAACCAGATGTTGTAGAACGGAATCAGCGACAGCCACGGCTTCAAGCCTGCTTTCTTGAAAATGCCCCACATCCCGGCTTGCCAGCCGAGAAAAGAGATGATGAGGATGATGATTAATGCGGTTTTTGATATGAACATCTTTTTGAATGGTTATTGGTTATGGGTTATTGGTTATTGAAGGTTATTGAAGGTTAGAAGGTTAGTGTTAAGGATGGTAGGAGCGAATAATTATTCGCCCCTACGGGTATCATTTAATGTTTCTTCAAACGGATACACGCCAGAAGGTTGCAACACCAGCCATTCGGCGGCGTGGACGGCTCCGCGAGCGAAGCCTTCGCGGCCGTGGGCGGTATGAGTGATTTCAATAGTATCTTCAGGAGATTTCCACACGATCTTATGCGTGCCGGGGACTTCACCCTCACGGATGGCCGTTATAGGCACCACATTCGTATGGTCGCAAGGAGTCAACCGCCAGTCCTGCAGCGAATCGACCCCGCTGACAATATCCTTCGCAAGGTGGATGGCGGTGCCGCTCGGGGCGTCCTTTTTGTGGATGTGGTGGGTTTCCTCCATCGCTACTTGGTATCGATCTTGCGTGTTCATCAGCTTGGCCAAAAGCTGGTTGACTTTGAAGAAGATATTGACCCCGATGCTGAAGTTGGCACCATAGACCAGACGGCCGCTATGCGCCATGCACTGCTTACGGACCTCATCCAAACGGTCGTGCCAGCCGGTGGTGCCGACCACTATCGGGACGTTTGCCTCGAATGCGCGGAGCATGTTCGGCACCGCGACACCTGGCTCAGAGAAGTCGATGGCGACCTCCGCAGAACGGAATTCGCGGTCAAGACGCTGCCAGTCCGCCTCGTTGTCGATGACGGCCACAACCTCGTGCCGCCGCTCTAACAGCACCTTCTCCACGATATGGCCCATTTTCCCGTATCCTAATATTGCGACTTTCATTATTCGATTCCTGCTTCTTGCAATAATTGTATTATTTCCTGATCTGTTATATTTTCTTTATAGGACTTGTCGTATATTGTTAACAAAGTCACCTCTTGTTGATTTAGTTCAAGTACAACGTTAACATGCGAAATGACTCTTGCTCCACCGCGTTTTCCTTTGCCTTTTGAGGTTATTGCGAAACGAATTTTATGAATTCCATGCCCTATAGAAGTTCCCAACGATGGGTTTTCCTTCAGATTAAGAAGAAAACTTTCAAAATCGTCCGCAAATGAAGGATAGCGTTTGGATAGTTTTTTAGATTCACGAGAAAAAGTCGGAGTGACAACGATTCTACAGTTCATAATGTACGAAGTTCATTTAGTAAATCATCGGCAGATTGAAATTCAAGTTGACCTTCCTTATATTGTTTAAATTCGGCAAATGCTTCACGTATGTTTCCAACGACATCTTCTTTGGTCTCGACCTCCTCATCTTTAATGCGGACGAGATCTCTAACATAATTAATCACCTTGCGCATCAACCCCTCGTCTTCTGCAATGGGAGAGATTTCTCGCAACAGTTCGGTTTGTAATTCTACAGCAGTCATACGTCTAATCCTTTGTTTCAAAGTGCAAAAGTACAAAAAACTGACTATTTTTCCAATGCTTTTTTCACAGCCTTCTCGATTTCTTCCCCTCTCAAATCGCGGGCAATGATTTTCCCGTCCTTGCCGATGAGCAGTATCTGGGGGATGCCATCAATGCCGTAGGTATCAGTGGCATTACGGGTGGCGTCGGTCAGTTGTGTCCACGTCATGCCCAAATCCTTGATTGCTTTGGCCTGCGCGTCGGGTTTGTCCCACACGTTGAGACTGATTACCACAAAGTCCTTGCTACCGTATTGTTCGTGAATCTTCTTGATGTTGGGGATTTCACGGCGACAGGGTCCGCACCAGGAAGCCCAGAAGTCAATGAGCGCGACTTTGCCGTTAATCACTTTACTCAACTTTACAGGTTTCTTTGTCTTATAGTCCGTCAGGTCAAGGTCAATAAACGGTTTGCCCGCTGCCGTGTGGCTAACTTTTTCCATCGCCGCCAATTTCGTCTTAAGAGGCTGATATGTAGTTACCACAGGAGCTGCCCCTTCCAACATCTCTACCACGGACTCATAATCTTCCGCCTCATATTCCAGATAATTCTCCATAACAAGTGCGCCCATGGCATTCGACTTGTTAGCGGTATAAGTGTCTTTCATCATAAGAAAGAGCATCCTGGTCCGGTCTTGATACTCCCGTACCTGTTTCTCCCGTTCCTCTCTCGGCATGGATATCATCTGATCCATCTTCGAATAATAGGCGCTGATGGCACTTACCTCATTATTGCACCATTTGGAAAAGTCATAGAAACGATCATTAAGCGGCGTTCCAGACAACGAATCGGTAACCAAGTCGGCGTAGATATTGCCCGGTTCGCCAACAATGCGCAGGTAATAGTAACTGCGGGCATCGTTGTTTTGAGGATCCGTCTTTAACATGCCCACGAACGGTTCCGACACTTCGATGTCCAATGTAAAAACGCTGTCCACTATCTTTGTGGATGCCAGCGACTTGCCAGTGTTCATATTCAGCACTGCGATATTCTTGCCCTGCAGTGCCGGCACGGCAACTCTACCCGTAATATGGCAATTCTGCGCCGAAAGTCCAAACGGGAGCATGAACAGGACAATTACGGCTAAAATAATGTTGAATTTTGTCATTATTAAAATTTTAAAGGTCAAAGTTTAAGTCCAAGTAATTATTTGAAGCTCAAAGCCACAGAGATGCCGTATGATGGCGAGGAGCTGCCCGGGGTCGGCAACAACATCGGACTCCAATACAGCGACAAATCATCAGAAACATCAAAGTAATAGAGATGCGCATCCACCATGGCGTCGATAAAGTTTAGCGTATAGATGAGGGCGGTGGCCGCAAGACTGATTTCCATATTGCGGAGTGCCTTTTGGTGCATGGAGAGGATGTTCTCGTCATCAGAATTGGCCAGTCCGGGAATCAGCAAGTCTGTATGCCCATCGCGACGATTGATAAATTCCCTTCTGTACAAGAGCATGTCAGACGTGTATTTGTACAAGAAATAGCCGGAGACTTCAAACAAGCCATAGATAATAGGCACTTTCCAATATTTGCGGTTATAAATCTGCCCGCCACCCGGAATGATGGAATACAGTATCGCGGCTGTCGGACTATGTTTGGCAACTTTCAGCGAATCATGTGCTTTCACACGTGAGACCTTCGGTGAGGTAATTTCTTGGGAATAAGCAAACAGACTCATGCAGAGCAAGATAACACCCACAAAAATCTGCTTTTTCATTCTCATAATCATCACTTTTGCAACAGGCTAACGCTGATGTTAACGATTTATTGCAAAACGTCCAGAATATGTTTTAACTCTTCGTCGGAGGAGAACGGAATTTGAATCGTGCCCTTCCCCGAAATATCTTTCTTGATATTCACCTTTGTGTTCAATTTCTTTCCCAAGGCGGTCTGGGCGTTGCGCACTTCATCGGAAAGGGTTATTTTCACCTTCGACTTTTTGTTACGGGAGCCCTCCAAGACGGATTTCACCAATGATTC
>JAEEQE010000061.1 GCA_016285145.1 Bacteroidales bacterium
CGCGGTTGATGTGCCACACGACGCAGTCCGTAACTGCGGTAACTTCAACGGGAATGATGTTGGGGGTAGCGAAAAGGAACGCCGGTGCCAGCAGCATCGGGGCTTTCAGGCGGTCAACAAGCAGTTCTCGCCCCTCCTCGCCCATCATTCTCGCCTCGGCTTGGCCCTCGACCAGCACCATCAACGCACGGCAAGGGTCGCCCGCGTCAAGCATACGTCTGCCCGCAGGATATTCCTGTCGACGGCAAGGGCGGTTCAACAGCCTCTCCAGGGCCTCGTCGCTGCATTTTGCAAAGAGCTTGATTCGTTTCAGTTCCTCCATACCCATAATTTTCGGCAAAAATAACAAAAAAATCCGTCTGGTAACAAATGTTACACTTTACCTCGTGGCGCGGTGGTATTTTTGCACCATCAAAAACAACGAGAGATATCATCAAAAAGAAAGGAAACTGTCATGAGTTACAACGAATGGAAAGACAAGACCGCAGGTTTCAAGAAAATCGACGTGCGCGGTGTTCAAGGGAACTTCTTCCCGGGTATCAAGATGCAGGCCATGAAGATGGCTGTCGGCGAGGGCATGGAAATCGTGCAGAACTTCGACCCGCTGCCGCTTTACGAGGTGATGGACGGCCTCGGCTTCGAGCGTCACACCGAAAAGGTGACCGAAACGGAGTACCACGCCTATTTTTACCGCACCGAAATAAAACAATTGGAGAAGGACATCCCAATGCGTCCGGCTCCGCTGACCCATATGCCGATGATTGACGAAAAACTCGGAAGCATCGCCGTGAATTTCTGGGATCTGACCTGGAACGACGAACACCGCTACCTGCCTTACGAAATGCGCCTGCTGCTCTCGCTGGCCAACGCCGTCGGGGCGGGCCGCATGCGCCAAGCCACCCGCGAATTGGTGAAAGCCTACATCCACGGCCTCGATTCCGCCGCTTTGGACGATGTGTTCGAGCTGTTTGCCTGGAACCAGGGCATCGGTTACTTTAGCTCGGAGATTGGCCCTTCGGCACTGTTCCAAGCCTACAAAACCATCAAGCAAATGGAGAAGAAAGGCAACACCCGCGAGGAAATCGCCGAGGTGCTGAAAGAGAAATTCGGTGAAAAACACCCGGAAGTAAAAGTAATGTAATAATTGAGAATTGAGAATTATGAGTACTATCACAGCAGAGACGAGATTGTCGGATCTCATTGCCCAATATCCGTGGCTGAAAGAAGAGATGGTAAAAGTGAACGAAAAGTTCAAGATGCTGAGTTCACCCGTCGGCAAGCTAATGATGGGAAAGGCTACCATCGCCGAGATGAGCAAGAGGTCGGGTATGGATGACGACACCATCATCAGTCGGATTAACGAACTAATAACCAATCACACAAAATAAAGAAAGGAGCAAATGATGAACGAGAAAATGTTTTGTTTCCAGTGTCAGGAAACCGCCGGTTGCGCCGGCTGCAAGATTTCAGGAGTGTGCGGAAAGACCCCGCAAGTGGCCCACGCCCAAGACCTGCTGATTTATGTCCTTAAAGGATTAGGTGTCATCGCCAACCATCACCAACACGGCTGCGGACACGACTACTGCGACTTTCGCAAGAGCATCCACGCCTTTGTGAACGACGCGCTCTTCTGCACCATCACCAACGCCAACTTCGATATGGAGAGCATCTACGCCCGCATTGACAAGGGTTTGGAACTGCGCGACATGTTCAAAGACCGCGTGACCAACAAGCAAGGCATTGAACTGCCGAAACTCGATGTGCTGGAATGGAACGGCACCCGTGAACAATACGACGAGAAAGCCCAAACCGTTGGCGTACTGGCCGAAACCAACGAGGACATTCGCTCGCTGAAAGAGTTGACTATGTATGGACTCAAAGGCATGGCCGCCTACCTGGAGCACGCCGCACGCCTCGGTCAGGTGGACGGCGCCATCAACGAGTTCATCCTTCAAACCCTCGGTCAATTGGTAACCTGCAACGATGCCAATGAACTCACCGCCTTGGTGCTGAAAACCGGCGAATGGGGCGTGAAGGCGATGGCCTTGTTGGACAAAGCCAATACGACAGCTTACGGCAATCCCGAAATAACGGAGGTGAACATCGGCGTGGGCAGCCGTCCGGGTATTTTGGTCAGCGGACACGACCTCAACGACATCGAGCAACTCCTTGAGCAGAGCAAGGACGCGGGCGTCGACATCTACACCCACAGCGAGATGCTACCTGCACATTATTATCCGAAACTCAAGCAATACAGCCACTTGAAGGGCAACTATGGCAACGCCTGGTGGAAGCAACGCGAGGAGTTCGAAGCCTTCAACGGCCCTGTACTTTTCACCACCAACTGCATTGTGCCGCCGACTGCCAATGCGACTTACAAAGACCGCGTATTCACTACCAACAGCACGGGTTTCCCAGGTTGGAAGCACATCCCCGTCGATGCCAACGGCAAGAAGGATTTCAGCGAAATCATCGCCTTGGCCAAGACTTGCCCAGCCCCGAAGGAGATCGAGACGGGCAAGATTGTGGGCGGATTCGCCCACGAGCAGGTGTTTGCCCTCGCCGACAAGGTGGTGGAGGCCGTCAAGGGCGGTGCCATCCGCAAGTTCGTGGTGATGGCGGGCTGCGACGGTCGCATGAAGAGCCGCGAATACTACACCGAATTTGCCAAAGCCCTGCCCAAGGATTGCGTCATTCTCACGGCAGGTTGCGCCAAGTACAAATACAACAAACTCAACTTGGGAGACATCGGAGGTATTCCCCGTGTGCTGGATGCAGGCCAGTGCAACGATAGCTATTCCTTGGCCCTCATCGCCTTGAAGCTCAAAGAGGTGTTCGGTTTGGACGATGTGAACCAACTGCCCATCGCCTACAACATCGCGTGGTACGAGCAGAAGGCCGTCATCGTGCTGTTAGCATTGCTCAGTCTCGGTGTGAAGAACATCCATCTCGGTCCCACCTTGCCCGCGTTCCTCTCGCCCAACGTGGCCAAAGTGCTCGTTGAGAACTTCGGCATTGGCGAGATTAGCACGGTGGAAGAGGACATGAAGTTGTTTGGAATCTAAGGTTCATGTAACCTTTTCCATCTTTGATCCGTAAACCTTTGTCCAGCACATCCGGTTTCACGGATGATGCTGGCAAGGTTTTCAGATTGAAAAAACAGTAAAAACAACTATATGAGAAATGCAAGCCGCCAAATGGATGCTGCCTTCGCATTGGAGGTGTTGGACAAGGCTCCATACGTGACAGTCAGTTTCACCCGTCCCGATGGGACACCCTACGGATTGCCCCTGTCATTGGCGCGTACCGACGAGAGAACGTTCTATTTCCACGGTGCCTTGGAAGGCGAAAAACTTGATTGTATAGCACACTGTCCGACGGTCTTCCTGTCGGCCGTCACCAAATGCACGCCCACCGTTGGCCCGAAGGACGGCAACTTCACGCTGCAGTACAAATCAGCCACTGCTGTTGGAAAGGCGGAGTTGGTGATCGACCGCGAAGAAAAGATCGAGGGTCTGCGGGTCATCTGCCAACGGTTCCTCCCCAAGCACATGGACGCTTTCGATGCTGCCATTGCCCGCAGCCTCGAACGGACCGCCGTGGTGCGTATCACCCTCGCGGAGCCTCCCGTCGGCAAGCGCAAGCAGTACGATAAGCAGGGCGAGGAGATGACGTGGGGAAGGATGGAGTAGTAAAAAATATCGCGGTTGTTTGTTTTGGCAATACACAAATGGTGCGAAACAAAAGCGTGTTGGAAACACGCCATCTCAATAACCCCACACTCGCTGTGTGGGGCAATGGTCGCGATGCGACAGCTGCGTGCAGAAAGCACGCTACTACTCAATTGATTATAGTTGCGTATCTTCGATACGCTTGTCTCGCGGGCAGTCGCTATACCCCACACTGCGCTCCACTTCGTTACGCTGATGTGGGGTTACTAAAATATCGTGCCTCTGGCACGCGGGGGAAAACGGAACTGACCGCCGCAAGGGTTTCGTGACCTTTGCGGCGGTGTTTTTATTGTCTATAAACAATAAATTCCAAAAAAATCAAATTTTATTGCATATAAACAATAAATTTTACTATTTTTGCACTTTGAAAAAATAAGGATATGGAAGTTTTAACAAGAAGGTATTACGCTGATATTGTGGACTCTTGGATTGGTAAAGGCAATATCATCGCCGTTGTTGGGGCTCGGCGTGTGGGCAAAAGCTATGTGATGAAGGACTTCATCCAGCGGCATAAGGACGATCCAGACGCCAACATTATTTACATTGACAAGGAGAAGAAAGCCTTCAAGGATATCAAGACCAAGGATGATCTTGACGCATGGATTGAAGAACGTTTCGTCAAAGACAAACACAACTATATCCTTATTGACGAAGTGCAGGAAATTGAGCGTTTCGAAGAGAGTCTATGCAACTGGTACACAGAGGAAAACACCGATATCATCATTACTGGCAGCAACTCCAAGATGCTCTCTGGCGAGCTGGCCACTTTGATTTCCGGCCGCCACGTGGAGGTGCGTGTCCATCCGCTCACTTACTCTGAATTCTTGGAGTTCCACAACCTCGCAGACAGCGACGAGAGCCTGATGACCTACCTCAACTACGGTGGGCTACCGGGCCTCAGGAAAGTGGGGCTCGACAGCGACGAGCAGGTGTGGGCCTACCTCACCAGCGTCTTCAACACCATTATGCTCAAGGATATCATCGAGCGGCACGACATCCGCAACATCCCATTCCTGAACAACCTTATCGCCTTTTATGCCGACACCACTGGCAAGCTCACTTCGGCCAACAGCATCTCAAAATATATGAAATCGCAGCAGGAAGACGTGTCATCCAACCTTATCCTTCTCTATCGCAGTTTCTACGCCGAATCTTTCCTACTGGATGTAGTGCCGCGTTACGACATCCACGGGAAGAAAATCTTCCAGTCAAACGAAAAAATCTACTGGGATGATTTGGGACTCCGCAACCTCAAGGCAGAAGGTGCGATGGATTCCTACATTGAAAAAGTCATCGAAAACGCCGTATATAAACATCTGTGTTATCTCGGTTACGACGTGAAGGTGGGCGTGCTGAATGCCGGCGAGGTGGACTTCGTCTGCACCAAGCCCGGAAAGACCGTCTATGTGCAGGCGAGTTACATCATTGCCGAAGAGTCCACCCGCGACCGTGAGTTCGGCCCTTTGGAGAAAATCCGCGATAACCACCCGAAGTGCGTCATCAGCGCCACACCACTCTTGACGCAACGCGACGAAAACGGCATTACACACCTTTCGTTGAGAAAATTTTTGAAAGATGGATTCTGATAAAACCTACAACCAAAACCAAAAAAAGAAATAAAAAATGGAATTCCAGACTTTCGGTAAAGAAAAAGCCCCGACATTGCTGCTCATTCCCGGACTGGGGGTATCTTACGAGATATTTCTGCCCCTCGTGCGATTGTTGGAAGAGCGTTTCCGAATCATCGCGGTGGAAGTAGATGGTTTCACTTTGGGCAAACCAACACGCTTCACCTCCGTTGATGACCAAGCCGCCCAAGTGATTGCGTATGTGCAGCAGCACTACGAAGGTCATTTGGATTGCGCCTACGGACTGTCGTTGGGCGGAAAGATATTGTCGCGTGTGTTGGAGCGCGATGAGATCACCATTGACCATGCTATCCTTGATGCAGCACCCTTGTTGCCCTTGCCGCGCTGGTTGGTCGGACCGCTGCGCCACTATCAGGCATTCAACGTGTGGACCTGCTACCGTTGGACGAAGTTTTGGCGATGGGTGTTCCATTCCCATTATTTTGACGTGCTGTTAGACGAGTGCAAAAAGACCTATCCTTACGGTGGCAGACAGGCCGTTTTGGATGGTTATAAATCTGTTTATACCAATAAATTAGAGCGTATTTCGGGAAAAGACATTCATTTCTGGTACGGCACAAAGGAAGCCTTTGCAGCCAAGCCCCAAGCGAAACACCTGCTCACGCTTTGTCCCGAGGTGCACATCCAAGTCTTCGACGGCATGAACCACGGCCAATTGTTGGTTGATCATCCTGAGGAAGTGGCGGGGAGGATAATTAACCTGTTTGAATATTGAAGCGCCGCGAGGATTTTCGGGGCCTTTTGCGGCGTTTTTATGTTTCCTGCATTCCAAAATAATGCGTATCTTTGCAATTCAATTCTTAACCAAAACATTATGATTGATTTGCTGATTCTCTTAGTGGTTTCGCTCGCCGTATCGGCTGTGGGCTGGAAGTATTTCATCTATTTTTTCAGTCTCGGCTACGGCTACGGCGTGGCGGCACTGGCGGTGACGATGGGCGTGATGTACCACGCCGACCTCACTCTCTCCACCGTGGCGCTGCTTGCGATGTTGTTCATCTTTGGCATAAGGTTAGGTACCTATCTCTTTGTGCGCGAGCGCAAAGCTGCCGCCTACCGCAAGATCCTCTACGACCCCTCGCTACAGAAGAAGAAACCCATAGGCGTGGTCATCACCGTATGGCTTTTCTGCGCAATCCTGTATGTGACACAGGTGAGTCCCGTGGCATTCCGGCTGGCCAATGGCTCGCAGGGTTCTGAACTCTGGGCGTGGATTGGTGCAGCCGTGATGCTGTGCGGCATTGGACTCGAAGCCATCAGCGATGCGCAAAAGTCAGCTGCCAAGAAGCGCAATCCCAAACGCTTTGTCGATACAGGCCTCTACCGTATGGTGCGTTGTCCCAACTACCTCGGCGAGGTGGTCGTCTGGACGGGCGCGCTGCTCAGCGCCATCGGTGCCGGCCTCGTGTGGTGG
>JAEEQE010000062.1 GCA_016285145.1 Bacteroidales bacterium
AGCACCCCGACTTCATGGTCTGCGACTACCCCGCCCCGGCCCACATGATCTACTGGGGCGCACGGCAGAAGATGGTCGCCCTCGGCCGTCTCGAACCCGGCGACGAGGTGGAGTTCCTCACCTACAAGAAGGGCTTCACCTACGCCCTGCTGCAAGGCGACGACCCCGACGCGAAGTACATCCCGCCCATGCGCGGCCACTTCTACGACATCGTCCCCTTCTGGAACAGCCAACCCGTGAAGGAGAAAGTGTATCAGGTCAGCGTGCTGACCAACAAGAACTTGCAGTACAAAATCTATAACGGTGACCTGAGCGTGAAAACGAAGAAAGACGGCGACCGCACGATCTTCACTTTCGAAAACAAGGACTACTTCCCGCTGAAGACCCCGCGCTACACGGTGGCAAACAACGACATCGAGCCGAAGCTCATCGTGACCACCGCGAAAGACTGGGAGGCCAAGTCGATGTGGTTCTACGGCGTGAACGAGGATTTCGGCAGCTTCGAGGCCACACCGGAAATCCAGCAGAAGGTCGACGAGCTGCTGAAGCCGGCGAAGACCGAGAACGACAGCTTGGACATCCTCACGCATTGGGTGGCCGACAACGTGCGCTACTCCGGTATTTCGATGGGCGAGGGCGAGGGTTTCACGCTCCACAAGTGCGAGATGACCTTCCGCGACCGCTGCGGTGTCTGCAAAGACAAGGCCGGGATGCTCATCGGCATGTTGCGGGCGGCCGGCTTCAAGGCCTACGCGGCGATGACGATGGCCGGCGAGCGTATCGAAGACATCCCCGCCGACCAGTTCAACCACTGCATCACGGTGGTGCAGCGGCGCAACGGCAACTACCAGCTCTTGGATCCCACGTGGGTGCCGGGCGTGCGCGGTGAACTGTGGTCCAGCGCGGAGCAGCAGCAGAACTACCTCATGGGACTGCCCAACGGCGCGAAATTAGGGCTCACGCCCGTCTCCGACCCGAAAAACCACTACGTGCGGATGACCGCTAACACGCAGGTCACCAAGAACGGTACGCTGAAGGGCATCGTCACCATCACCGCCGACCGGCAAAGTGACCGTACCGTGCGTGGCGTCTTCTACGGCTTCCGCATGGAGTGGCGGAGAAGCGTGGAGGAACGTTTCTACCAGGAGTACCCCAACGCGAAGCTCAAGAGCGTAAAATACACCAGCGAGGACGACTATCTCAAGCAACCTGTCAGCATTACCTACAAGTTCGAAATCCCTGATTACGCAACCGTTACCGACAACGAGGTCATCGCCACGCCGTTCCTCGCCAACGGGTTCTACACCTTCGCCATGCGCCACCTCTACTACAACACGAGTCTCGAAAAGCGCGACTACCCCTTCACCGACCGCTGCTCCCGCTACGTTGCCATCAGCGAAACGATGAAGGTGCCGTCGGGCTACACGCGCGTGAGCACCCCCGAAGCACGACAATTCGTCACGCCATCCATCTCGTTCAAAGGCGGCTACACCATCGGCTACAACATGGTGACATTCAACGAAACCATCTCCCTCGGCAAACGCGTCTATGAAGCCGACGAATGGCCCGCGTACCGCAAGGCGGTGCAATGCCAGAAATCGTATATGGGAAATCCCGTAATCTTCATCAAATAATTTTCACATTAATTATTATAAATGTCCATAAATTTGCCAATAATCATGCTATCACCTCAACCAATTCAATAATTCATACATAATTTATGGCAAATTCATGATAATTCACGTTAAAAACACAATAATGAAAAAACATATATTTCTGTTATTAGTAGTATTCGCGAGCTTCTCCGCATTCGCCAAGGCCCCCGAAAAGGACGCCGTCTATCACCTCATCTCCAAGAGCTACACATTGAACACCGACGGCTCCACGGAGTTCCGCAAGCGCACGGAGCTGCAGATTTTCACGCGGATGACGTTCGACCATTTTGGGGAGACGTTCATCACGTACAACCCCGATTTCCAGGAGCTCATCATCAACGAGGCCTACACCATCCGCAAGGACGGCAGCAAGGTGGAAACTCCCGAAAACGCCTTCAACCCGATGTTGCCGGAGGGCTGCACAAAATGCGAGCGGCTCAACGGCATCCGCACCATGGTGGTGACCCACACGGCATTGGAGTACGACGCTGTCATCGTCCTCGACTACACCATCCGTTCCAAGAACTTCTTCTTCCAAGAATTGTTGGAAAAGGTTGATTTGCAGGAGGAGGTGCCGGTGGAAAAATACGTGGTCAGCGTGACCGCGCCCGACTACAAGCTCGCGAAATTTGTGTTGAACGGAAAACTTTCCTACTCGGAAACCGAGAGCACCGACAAAGGGATGAAAACCACCGTAATGACCTTCATCAACCTGCCAGAATATCCTACGGATGAGTACATTTTCCCTGGTGATTATAAGGCGGTCACATTCTACACGATGGATGAACCGCATCATATCGTCGGCAAAATTGCCCAGCAAAATGCTATGCAAAAATTTAGCAATCAGAAGATTACAGGCTTCTTCATGGGTCGATTCGCGAAAGAGATGACCGATATGGACAAGGTTTTGTCAGTCAGGGATTACATCCACGACAATATTCGCACCAACCATCTGGATGCCAGCGTGTTGAACTATATGTTCGCCTCGCCGCAGCAGGTGTGGGAGAGCAACTGCGCGTTGCCGATCGAGAAAGACATTTTGCTTGCGGGAGTGTTGCAAAAATTGGGATATGACGCACAATTGGTCTTCGTCACTGAAACGTTGACAAAGAATCCGACAACCATGGTCTATGTCAAAGTGGGCGAAAGATACTATTACATTTCGGCAAATGAAATCGAGGATTTGAGCCTCCATGTGCTTCACCCCAAGTGTTCATTCATTGATTTGAACGGTCAACAATGGGCTCAAGAGAAGATTGATATCAACGTGGATGTGGCTGCCGACATCACCATCGAAAGTGAAAACTGGAACAACCCGCAGGTGGCAGTGAAACGAAAGAATGTAGAGTCCCCTCTGATGGAAACTTTGCGTCCACAGGAAATCGAAGTTGCGAAAGTGTCTGTCTCCCAACTTGCCAGCAAATACTACGAGCTGACCATTGATGACGGCAACTATGGCACACAAGTCCGCTCTGTGAACATCCATAACGACCGGCAATACGATGTGTGCACGGATGGAGCCGTCGAGAAATACGCCTACACGGTCAAGTTGCCCGCTAACGTTCGCATCTTGACAAAACCCAAGCATAAAGAAATCACCGTTGAGAAGGCCAAACTGCTGACTGATATACAGATAGACGGTCAAACAGTGACCATCACCCGCCAGCTCAGCCTGCCTTTCGATTGGGTTACAGCCAAGAGCGCAAAAGCGTTCAAGGCAATGATGGGAGAGTGGGAGGCACCTGTGAAGGTGGTATTTCTGTAAATTATTCGTTATCTTCTACAGGCAAAGCTTCCTCTTGTACCGGCATTTCCTCTTCGCCAACGCTCTCGTATTCCGCGCGGAGTTGCTCGTAGAATTTGGTGACAGTCATCTGCATATAGGGAATCAGCCACAAATAGCCGATAAACAAGGTCAAAACACCCAACAGCATCCAGCCGATGAAGCTGAGCTCCAGCAGGAAGAGTTCCCATTTGTGACCACGCATCATCATACGGCTTTTGCGAAGAATATCTCCGGCAAATAGCTCCTTGTCGTCGTGGAGAAGGTACGGCACCATCGAATAGGCGAGGGCGAAGATGCAGACGGGTATCATCATCAGAACCATCAGGCAGATCAGCCATGCGTAGCTAACAGAGCCGTTTGCAAAGCCAACACCCGCTATGACAGCTAACATGACACAGGGCAATGCGACGGCGAAGATGAGAATAGACATCAGCAACAACGTGCCGATGACGTGCCCGAAGCGCTTGTAGCCGCAGAACAGGTCACCGATGTCTGCCGGCAAGTTCTGGCGAGAGGAGTTCAGATAGGCAACGTAATAGCCGTACTGCATGGGAAGCATAAGGAGACCCAGTATCCCTCCGATTATCAGGAACACGACTGCCAAGGTGGTGAATGAGCTGCCTTGGAATATGGTGCCGCATTGTGCCAGAAATTGGACAATTCCATACAGCAGGATGAAGATGAACGTGAGGCCGATGAATGAGCCCCATTTGCCTCTCAGCGTGGCCAAGGCCTGGTCTTTTAAATCGTTGATTTTTCCCATAATGTTTCAATTTTATTGGTGAATAATTGCTGGCAAAAATATAAAAATCATGCATACACACAACCGAACGATAGTTCATGATTACGCATCAACTTTCCGAAATATCAGTGGATTAGGACATTTCGTATCTTGTAGTGCATGATTTTTCCCTTTTGCTGATGGCTGAGATCGTCAGTTTTTTTCTAATAATGCCGAAGAGTTAGTGCAGGTGATGTGAAAGTTTTTTTGTATTTTTGCAACTTAATTTTTACAATATGAAGATTCGAATCGCAATTATCGGATACGGCAACATCGGAAAGGCCGTGGAACAAGCGGTGTTGGCCGCCGCGGACATGCAATTGGCCGGAATTTATCATCATAACGACAATTTGGATTCTATAGACGCGGACGTGGCGGCTTTGTGTACGCCCACACGCAAGGTGCCCGCCTTTGCGGAGAAACTGCTGCGTCGCGGCATCTGCACGGTCGATAGTTTCGACATTCACGGGCAGATTTATGACTTGCGCGAACAACTCACCCCCGTTGCCCAGGAGCACGGAGCGGTTAGTGTCATTGCCGCCGGTTGGGATCCCGGTTCCGACTCTGTGGTTCGCGCTCTGCTCACGGCCATCGCGCCCAAGGGCATCACCTACACGAATTTCGGTCCTGGACGGAGCATGGGGCACACAGTGGCCGCCAAGGCCATCCCAGGCGTGAAGGACGCACTCTCGATGACCATCCCGTTGGGCACGGGCATCCACCGCCGCATGGTCTATGTGGAGTTGGAGGACAGTGCCGACTTCGCCACCGTGGAGAAACAACTGCTCGCGGACGACTACTTCGCCCACGATGAGACCCACGTGATTCCTGTTCCCTCAGTCGATGCGCTGAATAACGTGGCCCACGGCGTGCATCTGGAACGTTCCGGTGTGAGCGGTGACACCCACAACCAGCGGTTTGAGTTCAACATGGAAATCAACAACCCTGCCCTCACCGGCCAGGTTCTGGTGGCGGTCGCCCGTGCGGCGATGCGCATAAAGGAAGAATCCCGATACGGGGCTTATACCCTTATCGAGATTCCTCCCATTTTCCTATTGCCGGGCAATACGGAAAACAATATTCGAAATTTGGTGTAGTCTATCTGAAAAGGTTGGATTCGAGTACCTTGGTCACATTAAGCAAAGCTGCGGCAGCCTCTTCCAAGCTTTCCTCTGTTTCCTTAATCACATTTTCAGCCTCCTTGATGATGGCTTTTTGATCTTTCTTTGACATGGAAGGATTGTTTTTGGCCGCATCAATGCTTTCGTATGCCTGCACATAATTGGAGTACAAGTCATCCATGTTGGTGACTTTCGAGTTGGATCCATAGCCGGCGTAAGTTTCGGTCAGAGTGGGTCTGTACAATGTGTATGTGATTTTCCCATCCTCCAACGCGAATTTGATGACGAATTTGACATATTCGTTGAAATAGCCGGCGAAAGGATTCATCCATGATCTGGATTTCGCGGAACCGTTGACCATCACTTCCCCTTTGGCTTCGTCTTTGGAGAAAACGGCGTCGCTGTTGAATGTGGTCACCGCCCATGCGCTAACACTTTCAAACAGCTCCGCTTTAGTTTGGTCGGTCTCATACTCGTTGGTGTAACAAATTCTTCCCTTGTTATCTGTCGGGAAAGTCACTTTTTGGGCGAATACACCGCTTATTGCTAACGCAACAATACAAATGGTTACAAAAATCTTTTTCATAATAAAAGTTGTTTAAAATTAAATGTTCAATGTGATATATGATTAACTTTTTGTCATTATTTTTATAAACTCCTAATCTTTGATTTTATGTGGAAAAAATATTTTAAAGTGCAAAGATACATTTTTTTCTTTCAAAAATTTTTTTTTGCAAAGATATCAGCCGATTGCAATTGACTAGTGCTCTTAAGGTAAGTTTAGTTCGTCAATTGTGTTAAATGGCGGATTTGATTTCTTTGCTGTCCAGTCTTATTTGACAAAAATAAAGGCACAAAAGAACACTTATTTTTAAACGGAAACTACGAGGCTTCGGCGAGGACAACCGTTCCTTTGCCCGCGTCCATCCTGATGCGGTCGCCGTTTTTCAGCAGTTTGGTGGCCCCTTTCATGTTGACAATCGCGGGCAGTCCATACTCGCGCGCCACAACCGCCCCGTGAGACAAGGACGATCCGATTTCGGTAATCATCCCGTTTACGATGGAATAGTACGGCGTCCAGCCGATATCCGTGAACCGCGCCACCATGATTTCCCCTTTTTGTAGTTTGTTGGCGTCGTCGATGGAATAAACGACGCGCACAATTCCCTCACATTCCCCGTTGGAGACGGGAACACCCTTCATCACACCGTCATTTTGTCCCACATCGAAGACATCCGCTGTGGGCTTTCCGATATAAATATCGTCAAACGAGAGATTTTCCTGTATGGCGTATGCTTTTCGTCTTCTCTCGGCAACAGCGAGTAGG
>JAEEQE010000063.1 GCA_016285145.1 Bacteroidales bacterium
CGATGGGCGGTATGATGTCGTTCTACTTCAACATCACACATCCCGACCTGTTTGCCGCTTCACTCTTTGTCAGCAGCCAGTGGGACACCTCTAAGATGCAGGACTTCGGCAAGAAGAATTTCTTCTATATCGTGGCTGGCGGCGACCAGAAAGCATCGGGCGGCATGAAGGACTTGGCGAAAGTGCTGAAAGAGAACAATGCCCGTGTTGATTCTGCATCATGGAGCGCCAAACTTCCCGCTCAGGAGCAGGAGCGACTGGCAGAAGAGTTGATTGCCCGTGGCGGCAACATCAACTTCATCCAGTGGGAAGCAGGCAGCGTACTTCCTGAAACAGGTCGAGCCATGGAGCATAACGCCTCATTCGACTACGGCTACAAGATTGCCGCCGTCAGGGACTGGCTGTTCAGGCAGAGCAAATGACAGAGCCTTAGACAACGAACTGTCAAACAAGGCTACAATGTCATGTTTGCGTTGATGGCTCCTACTATCTCGTGTGCTTTGTATGGAGTTTCGACGAAAGCGACATCTTCGTCGCTGAGGACAAGGTCAACGGCCTTCACTGCATCGTCGAAGTGCTTGGCATTGGTGGCGCCGACGATGGGAGCCGTCACGCCGCGCTTGAACTGCCACGCCAATGCGACCTGTGACATCGACACGCCTAATCGCTCTGCTAATTCAGCCACGCGACCGATGATTTCCATGTCGTTCTCTTTCGCGTGGTCGTACTTGCTGCGGATGGTCTTGTCGGTGTCGCTGCGCTTGGTGCCGCTCTCCCAGCCACGGTGCGACAGATGCCCGCCAGCCAATGGCGAATAGGGGATGCGCGACACGCCGTATTGCTCTGCAACGGGTATCAACTCGCGCTCGTCCTCGCGATAGATCAGGTTGTAGTGGTTCTGAAGGGTGGAAAAAAGCGTCAGACCGTTCCTTTCCGCGCATATCTGCATGTTATGGAACTGATAACCGTACATGGCTGAAGCTCCAATAGCCCTGACCTTGCCCGACTTCACCAATGCGTCGAGCGCTTCCATCGTCTCCTCAATGGGTGTGGAATAGTCGAAACGATGAATCTGGTAGAGGTCGAGGTAATCCGTCTGAAGGCGCTGTAAAGTCCCGTCAATCTCGCGCATGATGGCCTCACGCGAAAGGAAACCTTCGTTGAAATAGACCTTTGAAGCTATCACCACATCCTCGCGTTTTATCCCAAGCTGTTTGATAGCCGACCCAAGATACTCTTCACTTGTGCCGTGTGAATAACAGTTGGCTGTATCGAAGAAGTTTACGCCTAAGTCAAGGGCGTGTTTGACCATCTGTTTGGTATCATCCTCGCCAAGTGTCCAAAGATGGAAGTCTTCTGTTGGCTTCCCGTAAGACATGCAGCCCACGCAGATGCGCGACACCCGAATGTCAGTTTTTCCTAAATTTGTGTATTTCATATTTATAGTTATTTAGTGATGTGGTTTTGTCAAAGATTAAACCGATAAACAGTATTTTCAATCGCCTCCCGCCTTGTTCGGAATCATCAATACGTACTCGCCCTCGTCTCCATGAACTGCCACCTCCCGTCGCGCCTCACGAGACGGGAACCCGTTTCTTTTGGGTGCAGGCCGAGGTGCCGAGAAGGCTGGCCATAGCCAAGTTACGATTATTGATGGTTCTCTCATCTGTCTGGTTTTTTTGATTGCAAAAATAAACCAAATTCCCGAAACCTGTATTTCACAAATTTCGGGAATTCTTTCATATTTTGCCGGTTTTTACCCCTTCGTTTTGGAAGGACTGAACGCCGCACGGCTTAGAAGTTGAACTTGCCGTTCTGGTGTTTCCACTCGCTTTCGGGGGCGATGGTCTCCATCACATCCCAGTGCTCGGCAATCTTGCCGTTCTCCACGCGGAAGAGGTCGTAGTAGGAAGTGGGCTTGCCGGCAAAAGCGCCTTCGCTGACAGCCAGCACGAAGTTGCCGCAGCCGAGAATTTTGTGGATGGTGAAGTACTCCATCTTGATGCCCTGCTCTGCCATGGCGGCAAGGGCGGCGCCGAGACCATCAAGGCCGTCGGCGATGGAGACGTTGTGCTGGATGTAGCTGTTGCCGTCGAAGTAGTGGGTAAGGTTCTCGGGGTGCTGGCCCATCAGCACGTCCTGCACGAAGTTGCGCACAAGGGCTTTGTTGGCCTCGGTCTTGTCGAGGTCTTTCATCTCGGTGGTGCCGTCGAAAGGCGTGTGGCCGCTGGGGTTGGGCTGACCGTTATAAGGCATCAGGTTGTCCCAGTGCTCCACGATTTTGCCGTCCTCGAAGCGGAAGATGTCGAAGCCCGCCTTGGGACCGAAGAAGTTGTAGTCGGTTTGGCACACCACATAGTCGCCGTCCTCGAAGGCACGCACGGTGTTCACCTTGGCTTTCTCGGGGAAATTGGCTAATTCGGCCAATGCTGCACCGAAGCCGTCAAGTCCGTCGGCAACGGTGAGGTTGTGCTGTTTGTAGTTTTCGGCGTTCACGTAGCCAATAGGTTCGTTTTCGCCGGTCTCGATGGCTTTCAGAAGGGCCACGGCCTTCTCTTTGTTCGTCAGTGTGTTCATTTCTTCTGGATTTTGATTGTTCTTTTTTCCACCACAAGCAGCCAGGAGGCAGACTGCAATGGACATGATGATTGTTCTTTTCATTTTTTTAACTTGTTGGTTTTTATTACTTTAGGTGAGCTTTATTGACTCCCCTTTTGACAATGCAAAAATACAGCCGTTTTGGCGGCTGGCAAAGTAATTAACAAGCGGGAAATGTCACTTTTCGGGACAGTTTCGGAACTGAAGCGGTGTCTGTCCCGTCACTTTGGTGAATGCGCGTACGAAATACGACGGCGTGTCGAAATGGAGGCGGTCGGAGATGAGGCCGATGGGCATGGCTGAGTAACGGAGAAGGTGTTTGGCCTCGTCGATGCGGCGCGACTGGATGTAGGCCTTGGTCGTCTGTCCCAAGGTGCGCTGCACGATGCGGTTCAGGTAGTTGGGCGTGACGCAAAGCTTGTCGGCATAGAAGTCCACCCCGGTCTCTGTGGCGAAATGCTCGTTGACCAACTCCTGGAAGCGCACCACGCGCGACTCCGCGTTGACAGGCTTCTTCGTCTCTATGGGGAACGCCTTCTGCAACAGCACCAAAACCTCATAGAGCAGCGCCCGCAGGAGATGGACATCCCGCTCGTTTGCAATCTCAATCTGGATTTCGACGAAAAGCCCGACGATTTTATTGTAAAGAGACTCGTCAAGAACCAAATATGGGGATGGGCGGAGATGCGAGTAGTAGGGCAAACTGTCGAGGAAATGCGGGTCGTTGAAGAATGACAGCAGGAAGTCGCGCTCGAAGATGAGCTCCAACGCCGTCAGCCCGTTGTCCTCCCTGACAGTGCAGACGTCGCCGGGACGGGCGAAAGCGACCAATCCCTTCCGGGCGGAGCCCGCCACGCCGTCAACCTCCACCTCGCCGCTTCCGCCCGTGGTGAGCATCACCCCGTAGAACGACTGCCGCAGCACTTCCTGGAACCCCTTGCTTTTGCGGATGGTGTCGAGAGTCACGACATCGACCATGAGTTCGTCGCCGTACTTGTCTCGCCTGAATTTTATGACCGGGATATGCGTTTCCTTCATCTTGTGGCGTTGATTTCAAGTGGCAAAAATAACAAATTTTCTGTTTAATTTTCGCAAATAAAATGCGAGGCGAGACTTGGCCGGAAAGAGGCTTGACGATTGTGATTGATAAATGTAAACTTTGAAAAAATCATACAAATACGGGATGGTGTTCCGAAATTGTATATTTTTGCCGTTCAAAACAACGAATAATGACGGAAACAGAAAAACTACATAAAGCCTTACTCGAAGCCGACGCCATCATCATCGGTGCTGGCGCAGGCCTCTCCACCTCGGCGAGGCGTTCACCGTGGACCAGATTGCCGACCGGTCGATTGTAATCAACGGCGACATCGGTGACATTTTGGAAAAAATATTGTGATTAGACGCGATTTGCCATAAATTTCTCACAAATTATCAAAAATGATATTAATGGGAAATTCATGATGAATTTATGGTAATTCGTGAAAAAAAACAAAAAAATGAATCGTTTAGATTTTTTAATTGATTATTTGATAAACGAAGACCCGCAATATGCCGAGATGCGGATTCCCGAAGATTTGCAAGGCAAGCGCGACCTGTTCCGCGCCCTGCGCAACGTGCGCGAACCCAAACCCGTCAGCGAGGAGTTCCTTCGTTTGCAGGACGAAGAATTGCAGGCGCAATTGCAGGAGAAGGGTGTGGTGGAATTGGATGCCGTCCAACAATTATCAATTATCAATTCTCAATTTTCAATTCTCTTATGGCAGGGTGACATCACCCGTCTCCGCGTGGACGCCATCGTCAACGCCGCCAATGCGCAGATGTTGGGCTGTTTCCACCCGTTGCACAGATGCATCGACAATGCCATCCATTCCGCGGCGGGCGTGCAGCTGCGCGAGGAATGTCACCGGCTGATGCTGCAACAAGGGCATCCGGAACCGACGGGGCGGGCCAAAATCACCAAAGCCTACAACTTGCCCTGTAAGTACGTCATCCATACCGTCGGGCCGATCATTCCCAATGGCATCCCGACGGAATCCCAGAAGGAACAATTGGCCTCCTGTTACCGTAACATCATGGTTTGTGCCGATGAAAACGGTCTCGGAAGCGTCGCCTTCTGCTGCATCTCCACGGGCGAGTTCCGCTTCCCGAACCAGCTGGCCGCGGAAATCGCCGTGCGAACCGTCAAGGATTATTTGACCGCACATCCCGATTGCAGCGTCAAGCAGGTGGTTTTCAATGTGTTCAAGGATATGGACAGGGATATTTATCAGCGGCTTCTATTATCGTAATCACCAACAGCATTTTTTGTATCCACTTTTGGAGCTATTATACATCGGCTTTTTTGTATTTTTGCCACAAAATTATATTATGAACCAAGAAGAATGCCTAATTTGCGGTGCGCCGCTGGAATATCTTGAACAGGACACGCTGATGGAGTGTGCGACATGTCACTATTCGGCCCGTAACAACCAGTGCATCGGCAAGCGGTGCCCGTTTTCGCCCTTGAAGGAGACAACCCATTAATGCGGCATCAAGTCAAGGTCTCCGCGTTCCATACAAACACATAAAATTCAACTTTATCGTTGAATTTTATGTGTTTGTGTTGAAAATAATTGTATCTTTGCGCCCATAAAATGAAAGCAATATGATAACAATTGAAGATGTTAAAGCGTTTCTGGATCAGTTCAATATCAAGGCAGAGGTGTTCGGGATTCATTTTAGGGATGATCGTCAAAAGAATGAAGACACCCTCCGTTTATTGAATATAACGCCTTTTCAGCGAGAGGTGATTGTGAAAAGTCTTCTGCCTCAAGACTATGTGGAAGGTCCTGTGATAGATGTGTTGAACATGGAGAAAGAGATGTGGGTCTTTGGCAAGGATGTGAAAGGTCGTGAGGTGTATATCAAGATTACATTAGGATATGAAAATGGTCAGACGATTTGTATATCGTTCCATATTGCCGAATATCCTTTGGCGTATCCATTTAAATGATAGAGTTATGAAGATACCAGTCAGTCCAATAACGGGAAAGCCTATGCGGGTGATTTATACACCTGATTCATGGGAATATAGAGGTGAAAAATACGAATTCACGTACATCTCATTTCGGGATGATGCCGAGGGGGAGAATTATACCACAACTGAAAGTGACAGCATCTGGTATAACCATGCTACAAATCAGTATCGAGAGCGTCATGGTATCCCATATCAGGATGAGATTGTCGCCCTGCGTGAACTGTATGGTCTTAGTGCAGCCAAAATGTCGGTGATACTGGGCTTCGGCGCAAATCAGTATCGGCTGTACGAGGACGGCGAGGTGCCCAGCGAAAGTAATGGGAAAATGATCCGTAGTGCGACGAATCCGCGGGTTTTCCTCGACTTGGTGAAAAGTTCGAGGCATCAGCTTACCGAAAAAGAGTATGCAAGGATTTCGGCTCGTGTGCAGGAGGTTGTTGACCAGTCTGAGCAGGGTGTTGAAGAGCAGCGAGCGGTTGAACGGCTGTTCCGAAGCGGCAGGGGGCTTGCCAACGGTTTCGCACCGGTATCTACAAAGAGACTGAAAAACCTGTTACTGTATGTGCTGGGACAAATGGGCGAAACTTACCAAACGAAAATGAACAAAGTGCTGTTCTACATAGACTTTCTTTCCTATCGCGAACGCGGGATGGCCATTTCGGGCCTCGCCTACAATGCCCTCGAGTTCGGTCCCGTGCCGCAACGTTGGGACAGGGTTTACAGTGCGTTCGATGAGGTGGAAGAACGGTTGAGACTGGTCCAGAATCAGGAATGCGTGTCGTTAGAGGCGGCGGGTGAAGCGGACATGA
>JAEEQE010000036.1 GCA_016285145.1 Bacteroidales bacterium
CGGCCAACGCCACGTTGACGGCCACGATGAACGCCATCACGTACACGATAGTGGCCAGCGCAGGCGCCAATGGTAGCATCACCCCGAGCGGATCCGCCACGGTGAACTACGGAGCAAACGCCACCTATTCAATTACGCCGAATGCCGGCTACGAGATTGACAAGGTGATGGTGGATGGCATCAACATGGGTGCTGTAGGCACATACACGTTCGTGAATGTGGTGGAGAACCACACGATCAATGCCACCTTCAAGCAGAGTGTGTGCGATGTGCCGAGCAACCTCTATGTCACCAATCTTGACACTACTTCCGCCACGTTAGTATGGTACCATCCGGGTGCCGATTCCTACACCGTGGCATACAAAGAACAGAACAGCACGGGTGCCTTCATTGAGGCTAACGTGACCACGAATATGTACAATGTTGTAGGCCTGCAGCCGAACACAAGCTACATCTGGAAGGTGCGCGCCAACTGTAGCGCCAACAACAGCAGTGAGTGGACCAATGTGCTGATGTTCCGCACGAAAGCAGTGCCGGAGATTGACCATACGGGCATTGAGAACCACATCAGCGATCTCGTCCGCGTGTACGCTTCCCAGAACAATGTCTATATCGCTAACGACAACGGTGTACGCATCGACAACGTGACGATTTACGATGTTTATGGAAAGATGATCTACACGGGCAAGGTGAACAGCAACACGGAGGTCATCAGCCTGAATGTGGCCACGGGCACCTACATGGTACGCCTGAGCACGGAGAACGGCATGGCCAACTACAAGGTCTTCATCACGAAGTAATCCTTACCATAAACAATAAAGCAAAGGGGCCGGCAAACGCCGGCCCCTTTTTTGTTGAAGGTCGGGGTGAGGAGTTAAGAAACAATGGCATTAAAATGTTAAGAGAATTGGCTGTTGGCATGGGCATGTTTTGTTTTTCTAAACCCTTAACTTCCAATGCTCCTCTTTGTGTCTGTGGGTTTGGGTGGTTGTATATTAACACTGTCCATTGGAAACGTGTTAAAACAGGTTTATGAACGAAAATGTTAAAATGTGGATTAAAAAATCGGGGAAACACGAATCGTATGAAAAAATTGTGTATTTTTGTTCGTTTTTTTATAAGGTGAAAAATAGAATTTGGGAAGAGAGTATATTATAGAAAATCAATAATAAAAATCAAATTATAATTATTCATTAAATTCAAATCACATGAAAAAGTTCGACACTTTTAAAACTTTAACCCAAGGGGTGAAGAGTTTTGTGGCCATGCTGCTTGTGACAGTGATGGCAGTCGGTAGCGTGATTGCACAAACCAGTGTGACGACCACGTTTTCCGCAAATGGGTATGAAAATGCCCAAGCTGTCAGTTCAGTCGTGATGGATCAAAACATCACGTTGCTGTTTGACGCGGGTACTAACACCAATGCTCCGAAGTATTATAATTCGGGTACGGCTCTCCGTATGTATGGCGGAAACTACATGGATGTAGTGCCGGCTCAAGGTGTGACCATCACAGGTGTGGATGTCACATTTGGCGGCTCTGATGGTACCAATGGAATCACATATAGTGTGGATGGTACGGATATGGGTACGTTCACCAATCCCTTGGCAAACATTAGTGCGACAACAGGTGTTCGGTTAACCATTGGAGGAACCAGTGGCAACCGCAGATTTTCTGCTGTCACCATCACCTACACCACCTCTTCCACTCCTCCGGCAGTGACAGTGGCCGCTCCGGTCATCACGCCGGCTACAGGTACATACTTGGTGGCACAGAATGTGACCATCACCTCCGAGACGGCAGGTGCCAACATCTATTACACGATAGATGGTACTACCCCGGATGCTAACTCCACGCTCTACACGGCTCCTATCACCGTTGGCACGACCACCACGGTGAAAGCGATTGCCATCGTTGGCACGGATGCCAGCACGGTAACTTCTGCTGTGTACTCTTTCCCGACCATTGTGGCCAACGTTGCCGCCTTCAAGACGCAAACGTCCACTACGGAGGTCTTTAAAATCAACAGCGATCTTACGGTTATTTACCAAAATGAAGCTAAAAATGCTACCTATGTACAAGACGAAACAGGTGCTATATATATATATGGTACAACTCAGGAATATAATCCCGGTGATGTGATCAGGGGTGGTATTTGTGGAAAATACAAAAACTATAACGGGTTGATCGAACTCCTTCCGGAAGGTACCGACCAATGGGCTGCCGGCGTGCAGGGCACGGCTGTGGCTCCTGTCGTGGCAACACTGGCTCAGATTGCCGCCGACTATGCCGCATACGAAAGCAAACTGGTGAAAGTGGAGAATGTTACTTTCACCCAAAGCAAGACTTTTGCCACTACGGGCAGCAAGGAGAATGTGAACATTGAACAAGCTGACATTACTTCGGGCTTCCAGGTTCGCAATGACCTTAAGACCCTCAACACCAGTGTGAATGCTGGCGATGTGGCTACCGTTACAGGTCTCGTCATCCGCTATGTCTCAGGTTCTAACACGACCATCCAGATTGTGCCTCGCAGTAATGACGACATCGAATTCCAAGTGGGTCCTGCCACGCTTCCTTTGACCGTCAACTTCGAGAGCGGCGATGCCGGTTCCCGCGGTTGGGAGCTTGACAACGGTACTGCCACCAATAAATGGTACATCGGCCAGGCCGCCGGTTTCGACAATAGCAAGCTGTTTGTTTCCAACAACGGCTCGACCAATAAATACGACATCACCAGCGCCAGCACGGCCACCGCTTACCGCGATGTGGTCATCCCGGCTACGGGTGCCATCCTCACCTTCGACTATCGTGTGAATGGTGAAGGCAACTACGACTACCTGAAGGTTGACCTCGTGCAGAACAACACAACCACCAACGTGGGCAAGTTCTCCGGTTCTAACGACTGGGCCACCTGCAATTTCACGGTGCCCGCTTCCATGGCCGGCAACGCCCGTCTGCAATTCACCTGGGTGAATGATGGCAACGGTGGACAGCAGTTCCCTGCCGCTGTGGATAACATTTCCATGATTGAGACACCTTGCGTGCAGCCCACTGGCTTGACGGCCGCTGTGACAGGCACCGACGCCACCATCACGTGGACACCGGGTGCTACCACCCAAAGCGCTTGGACATTCCAGTATAAGCTGCGCGACCACAGCGACTGGTACACCGTGAACGCCACGGCTCCTACGGTGTCGCTGACAGGTCTGCAAGGCAACAGCAACTACGACATGCGCGTGCAGGCCAATTGCGGCAGCGATGCCAGCGATTGGGCTACAGGCACCTTCACGGTGGCTTGCCAGAACGAGCAGGTAACAGTTGTCCAAGGTGACAATACAATAGGCTCCGGCTCTACCACGGACTCCTATCTGCCTTTCTATGGAACGTATAATTACACCTATTCGCAGCAAATTATTGATGCGGCAGACATTAACGCCGCCGCTGGCAATATCTATTCCATCAGCTTCAATTGTGTGTCCGCCCCGACCAAGACAGGTACGACGGGCAATATCAAGATTTGGCTGGCCAATACCGACAAAACGGCATTTGACAACAACACCGATTATGTAAGCCCCTCCTCTCTCACATTGGTGAAAGAAGTGACGGGTACGTATGAATTTACGACCGGCTGGAACACCTTCACCTTCGCCACACCGTTCGCCTACACGGGCGGAAATCTGCTTGTGGCTTACTATGAGGGTGTGAACGATTGGACAGGTATTTCTTTCTATGTCCATTCCGCTAATGGTAACAAGAGTATTTATCATTATAATGATAATGAGAGTGCTGTCAGCTATACAGACCCCGTTAATGCTACGGGTACTAAAGGCATCAAGTCGGTGGTGAACAACATAATCCTGAACATGGATATGACCGCCACGGAATGTCTGGATCAGATCAGCTGTGTGGCTCCCGATTCCTTGAAGATCACGAACATTACGGCTTCCGGCGCCGACCTTTCCTGGGTTGCCGGTGCTGCCAACCAAACTGCTTTCATCGTGGAATACAAGAAGGTGGATGAGACCGCTTGGACGGCTCAGAATGTGACGGGCACCAGCTACACGCTGACAGGCCTTGACCAGTTCACCGACTACATGGTGAAAGTGAAAGCCAACTGCGGTGAGAACGACCACAGTACGAATATTGAAGGTGCTTTCACCACCTCTGGTAACTGTCCGAACATCACCAACCTGGAATACTCCAACGTTTCCAACACCACCACTCTTACGTGGAATGCCGGTGGCAGTGAAACCGAGTGGAAGGTGCAGTTCAAGCCGGTGAGCGCCGGTGACAACGAGTGGGTTACCATCAATGTGAACACGGTGCCGATGACTACCTTCGGTGGTCTGATTGGTAATACGGATTATGAGGCCCGCGTGAAGGCTCTTTGCGGCACGGATTCCAGCCAATGGGTGACGGTGAACTTCACCTCCGGTTGCGCTCCGTATGATGTGCCTTTCGTGGAAACCTTCGGTGGTCTCTCCATGCCGAGCTGTTGGACTGGCGAAGACTTCTCCTTCTACAGCGGATACACTCGTGCCACGACGGCAGACGCCTACATGATCACGCCTCCGATTAACATTCCTTCCGTAGGAACCACTTATCTGAGCTTCAAAGTGGAAGCTGGTGGCGCCTATACAGTGTTGGCTTCCTACAGAGGAACCCGTGCCGACCGCTTCGCCGAAATCTATAGCGGCCAGGCTGGCAGCCAAACAGTTGTTATCGCGTTGGATGACATCTACAAAGGCAAAGCCACGAACTTCAAGATTGTGAATGGCAACGGTACTCAGACCTTCTACAACGTGAAGGTGAACCAGTGCCCGTTCGAGCCTTCCAACTTGACAGTGTCCAATGTGACGGAAAACGCTCTTGACTTGAACTGGGATGCCGATGCTCAGGCAACCAACTTTGAGGTGCAATATGGTGCAAAGGATTTCGCTCTTGGCACAGGCACCACGCTTACCGCCACCACTAACACGGTGAACATTTCCGGTCTGACATACGGCAACGAGTACGACTTCTATGTGAGAACCCAGTGCAGCAATGACAACAGTGCATGGGTTGGCCCTGTTACCGCCAAAGTTGAAATCGCTATCATCATGGGCGAGCAAGCCACCGCACAAACTTGTATGGGTGTTCTTTATGACAATGGTGGTCCGGATGGTTTGTATGACAACGATTCTGAAGATAAAATCACCATCACTCCTGCCACTCCGAACAGCTTGATTCGTCTGCAGGGCAATTATGAAACAGAGTCCGTTTCCTACGACTATATCGTAGTTTATGACGGCGCAGATGAACATGCCACTCAGATTGCAAAGGTGGGTGGAACCGGTACGTTGGATGTTACAGCTACCAACCAGGCAGGTGCTCTGACCGTTGTGTTTGTTTCAGATCCTTCTGTGAACAGACCCGGTTTCGCGCTCAATATTTCCTGCGTTCCCGCTCCGACGTGTAGCGAACCGAAGAATATTGCTTACGATGCTTCAAATTCCACGTTAATTTGGGAAGCTGGTGATTGGGGAACCCCGACCAGCTATAATGTACGTTATGGCCTTGCCAATGGCACCATGCAAGAAGCTACCGCTACTACCAACTCCTTGGCTTTGACAAACATTGCCATGAACACGGAATACACCTTCAGCGTTCAGGCTGTTTGCGGTGCCGGTGATACCAGCAACTGGACAACGGTAACCCTTACCACTCCGTGTATGGTTAACCTGCCGTATTCGAATGATTTCGAAACCTTTACCAATCAATCTGCAGCCCCTGAATGTTGGACCAAGATTGGCTCCGGTACAATTATGATGAATAACTCCACCACATATAGCCATAGTGGAACATTTACTATGCGTTTCAGTGGTGCTTTGGAAAATATCGTGGCTCTGCCGGTATTCTCTTCCAATAATGTGTTGTTGACTTTCTACACCCGACCGGAATCCTATACCAATGCCTCTTGCGGCGAGTTTGACTTGGGTTTGGTTGATGCTGCTAATAACTTCACGACACTTGAGACGTATGTCTATAATGAGTTCTCTTCAAATGTTCAGAAGTCGAGAGAGATCCAAATACCTGCCGGCTCCAGAATCGCTATGCGCCACAGACCGACCTCTACATCTTGGTACTGGTTTGTTGATGATGTGAATGTGACGGAAATCCCCACTTGTGGTGTTCCTACGATAGCACTCAATGGCACGACACTCACCATTACGCCTAACAGCCAATATGGCACGGCCCAATCCTACGACATCAAGATTGGTGAGACGGTGATGAATGTCACGACAAACACGGTTGATTTGCAGCCGCTGTTCAACTTAGCACCCAGCACGAACTATTCTGTCGTTGTGCGCTCCGTGTGCGGTGCTAACGACAAGTCCAACTGGACGAATGCTGAATCTTTCGTTACCCCGTGCGTGGCCATGACATTGCCTTACTATGAAGATTTTGACAACTATACGGGCTCCACGGCTGTATCCAGCATGGTGATGCCGAACTGCTGGGAGCGTAAGTTCACGGGTACAGGCACTACGTATAATGCAGGCATTTACAATAATAGCGTTTATGCCACCAGCGGAATTAACAGTCTCTCTTTATACGCATATTATACCACCAACACTACCTCAACAGCATACGGCGATGTGTATGCTATGCTTCCGGAAATGATCGGCAATCTGAATACGATGATGCTTTCATTTGCAGTTAAAACATATCCTGTTACCAGCACATATTACTATGCCAATTTTGATATCGGTGTGGTGACGGATCCGAACAACCCGGAAACCTCTTTCACTTCGTATCAGCATTTCTCATTAAATAAAAATGTAACCCAACAGATTAATGTTTCGTTTGACAACTACACAGGTCCTCAGGGAAGAATAGCTTTCCGTTTGCTGGGGAATGATATTCCTGCCGACTATCCGACAGCCAACACGTATGGATACAATCGTCTGTTTGTTGACAATCTTGTTGTATCGACGATTGCCACGTGCAATATCCCGTCGTTGATAGTGAATGGTACGACGGCCACCATCACGCCTAACGCCAATGGTGGCACGCCTGCCTCCTACGAGTTGCGTGTCGGTACAGAGACCTACACCACCACCGCCACTACGGTGAACTTGATGCAGGCCTTCCCGAATCTGCAATACTCCACCAGCTATGAGGTTCAGGTGAGAGCCAACTGCGGCAGCAATAGCATGTCTGATTGGTCCGTGCCGGCTTCCTTCAACACGCCTTGTGCTCCGATGGCTCTGCCGTACTTCCAGGACTTCGAAAGCTACACCGGATCCACGTCCATTACTTCACTTATGCCGGATTGCTGGGATAAAACCTATACAGGTACCAGCTCTTCATACGGTACATCAGTTTATACTTCTACAGCAACCTCTACTTATGCTTTCAATGGTAATAGCTGTTTGCGTCTTTATCAGTATGCCCCGACCACGTATGTTAACACACAAGATCCGACCTACGGTGATGTTTATTCCATAATGCCGCAGTTCAATGGAAATATAAGCGATTTGGCGATGTCGTTCAATCTTAGATCCTATACTACCACTCTTACCACTTACATTTGTAAATTTGATGTGGGTGTTGTGACGGATGCTGGCAACCCGGAGACTTCATTCACTCCGGTGCAACAAGTCACCCTTGCGAACAGCTCGAGAGATCATGTTCAAGTTTCCTTCGCCAACTACAGCGGCCCTGCGGGACGTATTGCTTTCCGTATGTTACTCAGTGACTTTACGGGCTCTCAGATTTACAATCATGCCTATATTGATGACATCGTGGTGTCGGCAGGTCCTTGCCACATCCCGGGCATCACTGTTGTGGGTGCTGATGCCACCATTACTCCGATGGCTGGTACGCCGACAGGTTACGAGTTGCAGATTGGCAACGAGACGCAGACTACCACTTCCACCACAGTGGATTTGATGCAGTTGTTCCCGTCCTTGCAACAATTGTCAGATTATCAAGTGAGAGTGAGAGCCATCTGCGGCACTGACTACTCTGATTGGTCCGAATATGTAGGCTTTACCACGCCTTGTGCAGTAAAACAAGTTCCATTTGCCGAAGATTTCGACAGCTACACAGGTACAACATCCGTCTCCACCCAGGTGATTCCGGATTGCTGGAACAGAGCCTTCATGGGTACATCCACTTCGTATGGTTGGGGTATTTATGCTGGAACGGCTACCACGAATCCTTTCCAGAATACCAACTCCCTTAGATTGTACAACTATAATGTTACAGCTTCTTCCTCTACTTCTCTGACGTACGGATCTGCTTACGCAGTTCTGCCTAAGATGAATTTGCCGGTTAATCAGTTGATGATTTCCTTTGATGTTGCAAAAATGGTATCTACCTCCACATCATATTCTTCTTTCTTCGAGGTTGGTGTGGTTACGAATCCGTATGATCCTGATGCCACATACACTCCGATCACGGGTATAATCAGTGTTCCCGCGGGTGTTGACCACATGGATATTCCGCTTACCGCCTCTACGGTAACTAATGGATACATTACCTTCCATGCTCCGAAGTGGACCACTCCGCGTACAACTGGCACAAGCAACTATGTGTTTATTGACAATGTGTTGGTTGACAGAATACCTACTTGTATGCGACCCACTGTTGAAGTGAATTCAGGTGTAGCCACGATTACTCCTCAGGCCCCGGGCACTCCGGTATCCTACGAGTTGCAGATCGGCAATACGGTGGAGACTGTTCCTGCCACCACCACCACCGTTGACCTTGTCGCCACTTTCGGTCTGGATTTGAGCACTCCGTACAGCTTGCGCGTGCGCACCATCTGCACGGGTAACGACAATTCCGACTGGACAGAATGGATTGATTTCAATACGCCGGCTTGTGTTGGCGGTGCCTCTGTGGAGTTTGATGGCACCACAAACAACTCGTATATTCCTACTTATACCTATTATGATTATTCTTATTCTCAGCAGGTCTATCTGGCTTCGGAAATCAATGCGCCGAATGGTGGCCAAATCAAGTCGATTGCCTTCCAGGTGAACACACCGCAAAGCACGAATCCGAGAGATCTGAAGATTTATTTGGCTCATACCAATGTGACAGACTTCCCCAATGCAGTTGCCAATGGTTTGAGTGATCAGTCTTGGATTCCTATTTCCAGCGCCCAGTTGGTCTATACGGGTACATATACCTTTGCACAGGCTGGTTGGAACGAAATCATTTTCGACACACCGTTCAACTATAACGGTACGGATAACTTGGCCGTCATCGTGGATGATAACACGGGAGTATGTCCCAACACGGTTTCTTTCAAGGTTCATTCAACGTATAGCACGGGAACAACGTTGACATATCGCGTTATCAGAAAATATCAAGATGGTACAAATCTTGATCCGGCCAACATGTCAGGTGTTACACCGACTGCTCAAAACACTCGTAGCAACATCAAGTTTGACATTTGTCCTCCTGTCACCTGTTACGAACCTGAAAATCTGACAGTGAACAACATCAACGACAACAGTGCTGTTGTGACGTGGGTTGCCAATAGCAATAATGCCGCTACCGCCACCTATGTTCTGGAGTACAAAGCAGAAAATGATGCTGCTTGGACGGTAGTACCGGTCAGTGGTCTCACTTATAACCTCACTGGCTTGACGGCCTCCACCAACTACTCTGTCCGTGTGAAGACGGATTGCGGTGGCGGTGACGAAAGCACCTACGCAAAGGCCAACTTCACCACGCTGTGTCCGCACGGCTACTATGACGAGAACGGCCTGAAGGTGATTTGCCCGGATGCTAACGAAATGGCAATTACCGGAATGAGCAACTTCAAAGATGCTTGCGAAATTGACGGTCCTGTGACGATTACTGTGAAGAATATGGGTTATGATCCTATTACCACTTTCACTGCATCCTACACCCTGAATGACGGTACGCCTGTGACGGAAATGGTTACGCCGGCTACGCCGTTGGCTCTGCTGGATGAATACACCCACACGTTCGCCACGATGCCTGTCTTCGTAAGCGGCACCAACACTGTCAAGACGTGGGCTCTGCTCGGCACCGTCAGCACGGATACGCTTGTTTCCCAGGCCTTCATGCTCAATCCGGAGACTGTTCCGTATGAGGAAGACTTCATCAGTGTACAGGTGAATCATGGCTGGAACGTAATCGATGCCAACAACGATGGCGTCACCATGGATGTGAATTTGGGCGAAGTGGTTTACGCCTACAACGATCAGGCTGCCGCCAACGACTGGATCATGTCTCCTTGCGTTGACCTGGTTCCTGGTACCTACACGGTGGCTTACGACTACGTTGCGGAAAGCGTGCTTCCGGAATCCTTCGAAGTGTTCTACGGCAATGGCGCTCATATCGCTGACATGACCACCTCGATAGCTACCCATAACTTCAGCGGCACAACGGTCAACCACGCTAAGCACACCATCACCATCACCACTGCCGGTACCTACAACTTCGGCTTCCACGCCACTTCTCCGGCCGGTGCTATGGGCTTCAGCATTGACAACTTCAGTGTGAAGCCGGTGATTGACGTGGTGATCACTTCCGGAGCTGACGGTACGGTCAGTCCGATGGGTACTGTTCAGGTGCCTTACGGCGAGAACCTCACCCTCACCATCGTTCCGGCTCCGATGTACCATGTGTATGGTGTTTGGGTTGACGGTACGCAAGTGGTTCCTGAGGATGCCAATGGCGCTAACCTGATGCTTTACACGCTTACGAATGTGACCGCTCCGCATACCATCTATGTGGATTACAAACTTACATTCCATATCATCAAGCAAGCTGTGAACTACAATCCTGCTCTCTATCCGAACGTCAATGGTGGTTACTTCATCCCTGCCGCTACGGATACGCTGTTAGACAACAGTCCGTTCACGGTTTACTTCGCTGCTGAGAACCATTATCACCTCAACAAACTGGAACTCGGCGTTATGACCCCGAATGATCTCACGAATGTGACGGCTGACGTGGTGCCTATGGGTAACGGTATGTATGCTTACACTCTCGACACGCTGCGCGTGGCCAACTACTACACCATCGCCACCTTCCGTAAGGATACGATGAACATCCATTATAACATCCTTACGGGTAAGGGTTATGTGGATGCTTCCGACGAGTTGACAGCTCCCACCCAGTATGACACGTGGATTGACTACGAAGCCAACCACACCTCCACCATCACGCCGGCCAACGGCTACTACTTGGTGGATGTGGATGGTAACGGTCCGGTGAACACGCTGACATTCAACAATGTTACCACTACGCAGAATGTCAATGTGAAGTTCGGCTTCAACGTTACGGCTGAGGTTACCAACTTCTATGCTACCAACTTGGGCAGCAACGAAATCCGTGGTACCATCACTCCGACCACCACGCTGGTGGCTGAAGGCGATGCTCTCACGCTGAACGGTACGGTTCAAGAGCACTTCCATCTGGAGAGCTTCCTCATTGATGGTGTGGAGAATATCCAGAATGTGACCATCAACAATGACGGCACCTTCTCCTACACCTTCGCTGAGGTTCATGGAAACTACCATGTGAACGCTATCGTGAAGATTGATACCTTCTGTATCACTTATAACGTGGCTGGCGGTCTCGCTATCATTGACAATGAGGCTACTACAACGGATCCTGCAACCCGTAAGATTTGCTTCAACTACTTTGAAAGCTGGATGTCGAACTTCGCTCCGGTTGCCGGTTATGAGATTACGGAAATCAATGTGGATGGCGTCAACTATGGCTTCCACGATGACTACCTGTTTGAAAACATCACCACCAACCATGTGGTGAACATTACCATGGTTCCCAAGATTATCGTGATTGATGTCAACGGTTATGGCAATGGTACTGTTTCCAACGATACGGTTGTTTCTTACGATCCGGCATTCGTTTACCATTTCACGGCTGTTCCGGCTACGGGTCACCATATTGTCAGCATCATGCGCAACAATGTGAACATCCCGGTCGCTAATCCGGAGGCTGGTTATGCAGAGAACTTGTTCAACATCACCGAAAGCCAGAATATTGTGGTCTATTTCGCCGCTAACGAATATGTTGTGACGGCTACCACGCACAATGGCGGTATCATCACGCCTGCCGGTGCCACGACCTATACGTATGGCGCTATGCCGGTTTACACCATCACGCCGAATGCGGGCTACCACATCAGCGATGTGAAGGTGAACGGTGTCTCGGTGGGTGCTGTTACAACGTACACCTTCCCGGCCATCACGGCTGACCAGACCATTGAGGCTGAATTTGCCGCTAACGTCTATACGGTGACGGTGAATACAACAACCAATGGTACGATTACCGGTCCTGCCACTTCTTACAGCTATGGCGCCACCCCGACCTACACGATTACCCCGGCTACGGGCTACTACATCGTGGATGTGACGGTTGACGGCCAGTCAGTGGGTGCTGTTTCCACGTACACATTCGCCCCGATCACGGGCAACCACACCATCGGTGCCACATTCGCCCAGTTGACCTACACGATCAACGCAATTGCTGGCAACGGCGGCAGCATCACGCCTGCCGGCGCCACGGTGGTGAACTATGGTGCAAACCAGAGCTACACGATTGCCGCCGCCACGGGCTACCACATCGACAATGTCTTCGTTGACGGTGTGTCTGTGGGTGCAGTGACGAGCTACACGTTCAGCAATGTGACTGCCGACCATACGATCAGCGCCACGTTTGCCGCCAACACCTTCACGGTGACGGTGAACCAGCCGCAGCATGGTACTATCGCTCCTGGTACTCAGACGGTGGTTTACGGTGCAACCCCGACGTTCACGATCACGCCGAATGTGGGCTACACGGTAGGCGCAATCACGCTGAATGGCACGAACGTGATGGGCAACGCTGTCCAAGTGGGCAACGCATACAGCTACACGCTTCCTGCCGTGACGGCCAACGCCACGTTGACGGCCACGATGAACGCCATCACGTACACGATAGTGGCCAGCGCAGGCGCCAATGGTAGCATCACCCCGAGCGGATCCGCCACGGTGAACTACGGAGCAAACGCCACCTACTCAATTACGCCGAATGCCGGCTACGAGATTGACAAGGTGATGGTGGATGGCATCAACATGGGTGCTGTAGGCACATACACCTTCGTGAATGTGGTGGAGAACCACACGATCAACGCCACCTTCAAGCAGAGTGTGTGCGATGTGCCGAGCAACCTCTACACCATCAACATCGACACCACCTCCGCAACCTTCACATGGTATCACGCTGGTGCTCAAAGCTACGATGTGCGTTACAAGGCTCAGGGCAGCACAACCTTCGTCGAGGCTACTGCTACCACCAACCTGTACAACGCTACGGGCTTGACCCCGAACACCACCTACTCATGGCAGGTGCGCGCTCATTGCGCTGCCAACCTCGTCAGCGAATGGTCCAATGCTATGGTGTTCCGTACAAAGGCTACGCCTGAAATCGACCATACGGGCATTGAGAACCGCGTGAGCGATCTCGCCCGCGTGTACGCTTCCCAGAACAACGTCTATATCACCAACGACAACGGTGTACGCATCGACAACGTTGCTATCTACGATGTTTACGGCAAGCTGATCTACACGGGCAAGGTGAACAGCAACACGGAGGTCATCAGCCTGAACGTTGCCACGGGCACCTACATGGTACGCCTGAGCACGGAGAATGGCATGGCCAACTACAAGGTCTTCATCACGAAGTAATCCTTACCATAAACGATAAAGCGAAGGGGCCGGCAAACGCCGGCCCCTTTTTTTGTTTAAAACCCGCTGAAATCCCAATATTTTGTACTATCTTTGCACCCGTAAAATCGCAATCTAACAATAAAAAAATATAGTATTATGAAAGAAAGCACTGTAATGAGTTTGAATCCTTTGGTAAACTATTTGAAGAAAAGTCCGAAGGAGTTCACCAAAGCCGACATGATCAAATTTGTGGAAGAAAATGAGATCAGAATGATTAATTTCCACTATGTTGCCGGTGACGGTCGTTTGAAAACGTTAGGCTTCATTTTGAACAGCCGCGATTATCTGGAGCAGATTCTTTCCAACGGCGAGCGTGTGGACGGCTCCAACATCTTCCCGGCTTTCATCCACGCGGGCTCTTCCGACCTGTATGTGATTCCGCGTTTTTCTACCGCCTTTATCAACCCGTTTGCGGAAATTCCGACGTTGTCCTTCCTTTGTTCCTATTATAACAAGGATGGAAAACCGCTGGAGAACTCTCCCGAATACATCCTGCGCAAGGCCTGCAAATCGTTCACGGACGTGACTGGCATGTACTTCCAGGCGATGGGCGAGCTGGAATACTATGTGATTGGCGATGCCGAGGAACTCTACACGATTCCCGACCAGCGCGGCTATCACGAGTCGGCTCCGTTCACCAAATTCGAGAGCTTCCGTGCCGAATGCATGTACAACATCGCCAAGGCCGGCGGCATGATCAAATACGGTCACTCCGAGGTGGGCAATTTTACCTTGGATGGCAAGATTTATGAGCAGAACGAGATTGAATTCCTCGTCACGGATGCCCAGGAGGCTGCCAACCAGCTGATTTTGGCCAAGTGGATTATCCGCAATTTGGCTTACCAGTACGGTCTGGATGTCACGTTCTCCCCGAAGATCACGACCGGTAAGGCTGGCAGCGGTCTGCATATCCACACCTGCATTGTAGATAAGAACGGCAAGAACCAGTACGTCACCAAGGGCAAGCTCAATTCCATCGCCAAGACGGCAATCGCCGGTTATATGACCTGCGCCAGCTCATTGACGGCCTTCGGCAACACCAACCCAACCTCTTATTTCCGTCTGGTGCCGCATCAGGAAGCGCCCACGTCCGTATGCTGGGGTGACCGCAACCGTTCCGTACTCGTCCGTGTGCCCCTGGGCTGGACGCACAAGAACGACATCGTGGCCGACCTCAACCCGTTAGAAAAGGCTGTCAACAAGGACCGTTCGCAGAAGCAGACGGTCGAGTTCCGCTGCCCGGACGGCTCTGCCGACATCTATCTGCTGATTGCCGGTCTGGTGTGCGCCGCCCGCCACGGCTTCGAAATGGAAGGAGCACTCGATTTCGCCAAGAAGACCTATGTGGATGTCAATATCCATAAGGCCGAAAACAAGAAACTCCTCGAAAGCTTGGCCCAGCTGCCGGCATCCTGTTGGGAGTCAGCTGACGAATTGAGCGCGCATCGCGATATTTTCGAGCGTCACGGCGTTTTCAATGGTGAGATGATAGATGACATCATCAAACAGCTGAAATCCTTTAAGGACAAGAATATCCGCAAAGAAATCGAAAAGGATCCGTCCATCATGGCCAAGATGGTTCATGAGTATTTCTACTGCGGCTAGTAAATAAATGCAACGTTAAGATGTTAGATTATGGGGATGTTTTACATTTCCATAATTTAACATCTTAATTTTTAATATCTTAAAAACAAAAACATGAATTATACCGTCGTAATAGTCGCTTGTTTGATTTTAGTGGCTGTGGTTTTTTTGGCTAAGCTGTTCACGGAGAAATCGTTGAAGGTGCAGGCTATGGATAATGGAAAAACCGTCAAGGGTATCGTGTTGCCACTTCGTCTGCAGGCATACGAGCGCATGGCTTTGTACCTGGAACGCATTGAACCCAACCAGTTAGTGATGCGCATCCATGGCGACGGATTGACCGTGACGCAGGAACAGAACCTGCTGCTGACGGCTATCCGGGGCGAATTTGAGCACAATCTGTCACAACAGATTTACATTGCCCCGGCAGTGTGGAAACAGATTTGCGATGCCAAAGACGACATCATCACCATTGTCAATACCGTGGCCGAGCAGATGGATCCCAACGCCAACAGTCTTGAATACGCGGAAGCTCTGCTGATTGCCGCCGCCGAAAAGCCCGTGGTGGAGAATGCGCTTTCTGTGCTGAAGACAGATGTTCAAAAACTCTTTTAATCGTAAAAAAATGAATAAGGATATTCGGATTGCCGTTATCGGATTGGGCTATGTGGGACTGCCGTTGGCCCGTCTTTTTTCCACCAAATACCCGACGGTGGGTTATGACTTGAACCAGGAACGTGTGTGCGCGCTCATGGAGGGCCATGATGCCACCTTGGAGGTGGCCGACGAGCTGCTTCAGGAGGCCATTCGCAAACACGGATTCCGCTGTACCGCCGATTTGGAGGACATTCGCGACTGCAATTTCTATGTGGTGGCTGTGCCCACGCCGGTGGATGAGAATAACCGTCCCGATCTCAAGCCCCTTTGGGGTGCCAGCGAAACCGTTGGAAAGGTGATTTCCAAAGGCGACATAGTGGTCTATGAATCAACGGTCTATCCGGGCGTGACGGAAGAGGAGTGTCTGCCGGTGGTGGAAAGAGTCTCCGGTCTGAAGTTCAACATCGACTTCTATGCCGGTTATTCCCCTGAGCGTATCAATCCGGGCGACAAGACCCATACGGTGGAGAAAATCAAGAAGGTGACATCGGGTTCCACACCTGAAATCGCCGATTTGGTGGATGAGGTCTATAATTCTGTGCTGGTGAATGGCACGCACAAAGCCCCCAGCATCAAGGTGGCGGAGGCCTCCAAAATCATCGAAAACTCCCAGCGGGATGTCAATATCGCCTTTATGAACGAGTTGGCCAAGATTTTCAACGCTATGGGCATCGACACGCACGATGTGATCGAGGCGGCGGCCAGCAAGTGGAATTTCATCAAGCTGAGTCCCGGTTTGGTGGGAGGTCATTGCATCTCGGTGGATCCCTATTATCTAATCCAAAAAGCGCAGGTTTACGGCGTGTTGCCGCGCGTGATGAGCAATGCCCGCCGGCTCAACGACGGCATGGGCGCGTATGTGGCCAATCAGACCATCAAGTGCATGAACAAGAAGGGCTTGGTGGTGAAGGACGCGAATATTCTCATTCTTGGCATCACATTCAAAGAGAATTGTCCCGACATCCGCAACACCAAGGTGGTGGACATCTACCATACGTTAAAGGAATACACAGGCAACATCACCATTTACGATCCGTGGGCCGATGCGGAGCATGTGCGTAAAGAGTACGGCGTGGAAATCGTCTCTAAACTCTCAACCCTCAACGCTCAACTATATGACGCAGTCATTTTGGCGGTGGCGCATAAGGAGTTCCAGACCTTGGATGTGCGTGCGCTCACGTGCGCGGGCGGTGTGGTGTACGATGTGAAAGGCGTGCTCCCGCGTGACGTGGTGGACGGTCGCTTGTAAAAGCACGGTTTAACCGGATATTACGACAACTGCGCTTTGGCCTGGAAGGCAATAGCGTACATCTTGATTTGCTTAATCATGGAAGCCAACCCGTTGGAACGGGTGGGGGAGAGGTGCTCCTTCAAACCTATCGCGTCCAAATATGACAGGTCGTTGTCAATGATCTCCTGCGGTGTGCGTCCAGAAAGAACCCTAATAAGCAGGTTTACAATCCCTTTTGTGATGATGGCATCGCTGTCGGCGGTGAACAGCACCTTGTCGTCCTGCAGTTCGGCGTGCAGCCATACCTGCGATTGGCAGCCGTCAATCAAATATTCCGGGGTTTTGTATTGCGGGTCGATCATGGGGAGTTCCTTGCCCAACTCGATGATGTAGTTGTATTTGTCCATCCAATCATCGAACATCTCGAATTCACTGATCAGTTCCTGTTCTATTTCCTTCATTGTCATAATATTGCAGTTTTAACATTCGGGCTCCGAAAGAGTGTCCCATTGAAGTGCATGAGGCACAATCGGAGCGATATAGGGATAGGTTATGGATTTTTCGGTGGTTTCTTTTTTTAATAAAATGCCGTGGGGATCGATAATCTGGATGGCGTAAAACAGCGCGCTGAAGACAATCACCACTTTGGCCACGCCGAACAGCAGTCCGAAAATATGGTCGATGATGCCCGGAATGGCTAATTTCACGATTTTGGTCACAATTTTGCCGGCCAGATGGACCAGAAACAGTACGGAGACGAAAATCAAGCTGAAGGCTATCGGTTTGGCTAATGGGACATCGGTGAGCATGACGGCTAACCAGTCGGAAAAGCGGTACGCAAACCACACGCCCAATACGATGGCTGCGATGGAGGCGATTTCGTAGATGAGACCGTTTTTAAAGCCTCGGAAGCCGAACCAACACAAAGGGATAAGAACCAGAATGTCAATAAGATTCATGATTAGAGGCGTTCGCGGATTCGTTGGGTGAGCGGTTGTGCGTAGATGAACTCGTTGAGTTCCGGGCAATCGGAAACCAGCACAGAGTCTTTATTGCCTCGCCAGCCCAAAGAGCCTTGATAGATAAAGGAGATGGTCTCGCCGATGGTGATCACTGAGTTGAGGTCGTGGGTGTTGACCACGGTGGTGATGTTGAACTCGTGCGTCACCTTGGTGATAAGCTCGTCGATCATCAGGGATGTTCTGGGGTCGAGGCCGGAGTTGGGCTCATCGCAAAAGAGATAGTTGGGGTTGCAGGCGAGTGCGCGTGCAATGGCGGCGCGCTTCTTCATGCCGCCGCTTAACTCCGCTGGGTACAGCTTGTTAACCCCCGGAAGATCCACACATTCCAAGCAGAAATTCACCCTGTCGAGTTTTTCACCCCAGGGCATCTCCGTGAACATGTCTAACGGGAACATGACATTCTCCTGGATGGTCATTGAGTCGAACAGGGCAGAGCCTTGGAACACCATGCCCATCTCGGCGCGCAGTTTCCGCTGGTCGCTGTCGGGCATGTGGTGGAAGTCGCGCCCGTTGTACAGCACCTCTCCTTCTTCCGGAGAGTGCAGGCCTACCAGGCATTTCATCAGCACGGTCTTGCCAGAGCCGGAACGACCGATGATGAGGTTTACTTTGCCTTCCTCAAAACAGGTGTTGATGTCGAACAAAACCTGCTTCTCTCCGAAAAATTTCGATACGTGGTTGATTTCTATCATCGGTTCGGGATTTTAAAGCATGATTTGCGTGATTAATACATTCAACACCAGTATGATGAAGCTTGACACCACAATGCCTTGGGTGCTGGCCTTGCCGAGTTCCAATGCGCCGCCTTCGATGCGGTAGCCGAAGAAGGAGGATACCGTGGACATCACGAAGGCGAAGAAGAAAGTCTTGGTGAGGGCATAGATGATGTCGTACACCCGGAAGCAGTATGTGAGGCCGTCCATGAAGTTGTAGGGCGACACGCAGCCCGTGATAATGACAGTGATGAATCCTCCGATGATGGCGAAGAAGATGCTGAAGATGATCAGCAGCGGGTTCACAATCATGGAGGCCAATACCTTGGGCAGCACCATGTAGGAGGCGGGATTCAACCCCATAACTTCCAATGCATCAATCTGTTCTGTGACGCGCATACTACCAATCTCGGCGGTGATGCGCGAACCTAAGTTGCCCACTAACAGCAGACTGATGATGGTGGGACAGAGTTCCATCACGATGGAGGTACGCGACACGAAGCCCACCGTCCACGCGGGAATCCAGCTGCTCTCGATCTGAAGAGCCGTCTGCGTGGTGATGACGCTACCCATGGCAATGGATACGATGCTGACAATCAGCATCGAGCCGATGCCCATCGCGTCCATCTCGCCAATGAGTTTTTTGAAGAAAATATTCCATTTGTCCGGCTTGGAAAAAACCTTGCGCAGAAAGATAAAATATTCTCCAATAATGGTTAAAAGCGTGCGTACCATAATTTTTTTAAGCGGGCAAAGATAACTATTTTTTGCATACTTTTGCACTTTGTAAAAACCTGCAATGCCGATGAGACCGATTATCACCCTGATTAGCGACTGGCGTTTGAGAGACCCCTACGTGGCCATGTTCAAAGGAGCGCTGCTTTCCGAAATTCCCGAAGCGAATCTGTTGGATATAACGCACTATGTGGATGTGTTCAACCTGTCGCAGACCGCTTTCCTGATGCGGCAGAGCTACCGCAGTTTTCCGGAAGGATCCATCCACCTGCTGCTGACCAACGCGTCGGCCACCGCCACCTTTTCGCCGGTGCTGCTGGTCCACGACGGCCACATCTTCATCGGGGAAGACAACGGGATTTTCCATCTGATGTTCGGCGGTGAAACGGCGCTGGCGGGCAGGAAATACTCCTCCGAGGATGGTTTGAACCCGTTGCAGCAGATCATCCAGCTGACCAAGGCCGTGGTGGAGGGTGCAGCGGGGAATTTCTCGCAGCCGTACGACCAGTTTGTGCGCAGAATCGATGCCACTGCCATCCATATTCCTATCCAGAAGAGCATAGAAGGGGAAATCATATACATAGACGCCAACTGCAATGCCATCACCAACATTCCGGCAGACATGTTCGTGAATGCTGTGGGCAACAACCCGTTTACAGCGGAAATCCACTCCAAGAACAACTGGAAAATCAGCAAGTTTTACGACAAGACACGGCCTGAAAAGGAGATGTGCTTCACCATCAATTCGCTGGGCTGCATTGAAATTACGATGTACCAGGGTAGGGTGGCGGCATTGGCCGACCTACAGGTGGGTGACCGTGTGGAAATCCAGTATTAGCCATGGTGACAGTAGGACTTGTACAGGCGGACATCCAACCGCACGCGGTGGAGCGCAATCTGCGTCATTATGCGGAAATGCTGGAGCGCGAATTGACGAAACCCGTTGATTTGTTGGTCTTTCCGGAGATGTTTGCCTGCGGGTTTTCGGCTTCGTTGAGGGAAGAGGCGTTCGCGTGGAGCGCACAGTGTCAGGATTTCTTACAACAGACGGCCGTAAAAACAAACGCCAATGTGGTGGCTTCCCTGCCGATAGTGGAACAGGATAGGGTTTACAACCGGCTGTTTTGGTATTCTCCGGAAGGACTTTTGGGAAGTTATGACAAGCGGCATCTCTTTTTCGGTGACGAGCAGCGCATCTGTTCCGCCGGACAGGGCCGGACCATCGTTTCCATGTTGGGGTATCGTTTCTTGCCGTTGGTTTGCTATGATGTGCGTTTCCCTGTGTGGAGCCGTAATCGTTATGAAAACGGGTGTTATGCGTATGATTGTTTAGTGTATGTGGCGAATTTCCCTGCACCTCGGGAGGGTGTTCTGCAGCATCTGGCCGCCGCCCGCGCCATCGAAAACCAGTCCTACGCCATCGTGGTGAACCGTGTGGGCGTGGATGGCAACGGCTTTCCTCATGCCGGCGGCACCGCCGTCTTCGATTATGAGGGACGGAAAATGGCCGCCGCCGCGCAAAATCAGGAGCAAATCCTTATAGCGGACTTGGATTTTGAAAAACTGCAGAGCTTCCGTGAGCGAATCCCGATAGCGAAACAATGGGATCGATAGTCGTATTACATTGATTTTCAGCATAATAAAAATTTTTTAATAAAATTAAACGGAGTAATAAAAAAAAGTGTATTTTTGCAGCCTCAAAAACTGAGATGGTGCTGTAGCTCAGTTGGTAGAGCAACGGACTGAAAATCCGTGTGTCACTGGTTCAATTCCCGTCAGCACCACGAAGCCTCGATGAAAATCGGGGCTTTTTCGTTAATTCCCCTTCTTTCAAGAAGGGGTGCCCGCAGGGCGGGGTAGTTGTTTTGGGATTCCGCTCAACGCCATTCCGCCGCTCCTGTCGTCGCTGGCGGAATCTCCCCACGTCCCGGTTAATTTTCGTCCAACTTTTGGGGTGCAGTTCACAAAACATCCCCGTCAGGGGATCCATATCTGTAGCCAGGGAACGCGCCCGTCCCGCCACAACGCCGTCAGGCGTTGCATATCTGTAGGAATAGGGCCCCACGCAGACACAAATGCCCCGATGGGGCAAAAGCTCGGTAGGAACGTGCGTACGTACGTTTCTTGTTGGTTGGTGAGCGTGTCCAAATAGGCAAAAGCACCGCTGTCGGACACGGTCAAGGTTGCAGGATATACCACATTGTCCGTCACGGCCTGCAACTTCACTTGCACGAGGGAATCGCTCACCTCAGGAGTGTGGATATATGCGTAATGATGACATGTAAGCGTGTTGTAACTCATACTCGGTAAAGATAGCAGATAAATGTAGATTTCCCTTTTTAACGACGGCCTATTCTTCAGTAGTACTTTGTATGTCTTTCTTATGCCTAAAAAAATCATGCCACATAGCGATGTCTTCATCTTTGAAATATCCTAACCAATCTTCACGGGTCATTATATCAAAAGCAGCAAAGAAAAGAGCATTAATATCGTATAAGTTATATAATATGAGATTAGTGGCCCAATCATAATTTGGATCATTCAACAATGAAAATATCATTGATGTGTCCATCTGTGCATAATGGTCAAGTAAGATTTGTTTGGGTTGATTCTCTATGAGAATATGATATTTCATAGGAGAATATACGCTGTCCAATACACTATATGAAGTGAAACTCATATCGAACCGTATTGTATCATTCCGGATTATTGGAGTCTGCGCAATAGCAGGCATATTGTTTTGCAAGAACAGAAGGAAAAGAAAGATTGAACACATGGACTTAAAAACCGTTTCCACTTTGTTTCTCCCTTTGTATTTGTTGATTCCTGATCTGTTTCCCATATTCATAGTATTGTTTTTTTGCGTCTCTGCCATACTCATCTTGAAAATAGTCTAATTCTTTGATTTTATTTAATAATTTTCTCCTATTTATAGCACCTTCTTTGTACTGACATTTCAAATCATTCATTAAATCATTGTTTGGAAAAGTAGTTCCTCGGATGGTACCATCCCCATTAGGGGATGCATATCTGTAGTAGTAGACCGGGACGGGTACGCACGCGGGGCAAATCCCTGGATGGAAATTCATGGATTTCCGCATATCACATGTGTCTACACGTATAATATCTGCGAGGATAGGCGAGGTCTGCGGGTGATGTGATTGGTTGCGGTTCATCGGTGAGTTTAAGAAGGAGAAAATCATATTTGAAAGATATATGTTTACAAAACGATTAGAACACCGAATCTTCAATCATTGACCCGATTTTGAGCATTTCGGGATCATAATAGTCCATCTCAATGATGAGAAGTCGTTTGTGCTTGTTAAATGTCAAGGAGATTTGTGTGTAATAAGGCTCACCCGTAAAGTAAGTCACAGTGAAATGCCAAATGTTTTTGAATTTATTCCCCAGCATCAGGCCTCCCCGATTCCAATCAATATCCACCTCAGCGGCGCTTCTATTAAAATATTTTAATAGATCTTTAAAATAAATATTATATTTTAATGTTAATCCGTCTGACCAGGCGCGACCGAAAAAATTCATCTTGAACTTCCTGTTTTTTTTCAACAAGACGTATTCCAGCCTGATTAACCCATTGTTTTCCAGATATGATATTTCATAGTTGTCCCCATATATTTGATTAGCACGATAATAGTAGATTGTATCAGAAGTTCTTGGTAAAGGATAACGTTGGTTTTTCACGTTATAACAATAGTGCCATTTTTGGACATCGGGAACAAATTGCAGGTCTTCAACGCTTCCAATTATAGGATAAGTTGCTTTGCATTCAGCTAAAGGTAATGTGTCTTGCCCCTTTGATTGGGCAACCGTTATGCCAGCGATGACAGCTATTATAAAAATCCGAAAAAATTTCATTACTTTGGTTTATTGTTTATTATTTGAGCGAAATAGTAATTGCAGACTTTTTGGTTTGCGCATCAGGATTTATGGCACTATAATAATTAAGGGTGTTATAACCTTCGCCTGTTGCTTGGGCTCCCCAATATATAAGTATTTGACCGTTCTTTTTTTCCAACCCATTCTTAGGCTATATTGTAATATTGGCCTTGACCATAACCATCTTGCCGGATTCTAATTCAGGAATCTTGATGTTATTCAGTTCCACAGCATTGTAACTTGTAGAAAACTCATAAATAAAATCATTGAGGTCAATTGCCGACATCCCCCCTATCATTATATTTTTTCTTTTTCCACAATCAAGTGCAAATTTAATTTGATAGGCTTTTTGTTTCACATCCATCTTAGACCAGATTCCTTTTAATATATCATTACCCATGGCATTGTACACAGCGGCCCCTGTTATCTTATCGCCCTTTTTAGGACGGAGTTTTTATTATACCCAGCATTATTGAAGATTTCAAGATTTTTATCAACTAATTTGTTGTCTTTTCCCCTTTTGAAACAGTAAAACTGTTCAATGAAAGTTTCGTAATTGTCGCCATCTTCTGCTATGTAGGACACATTCCCTTTGCCATCCACCTCAGGAATCCACATTTCCTCCCCCTTCAGATCCACCAACTTCACCGGATTATCCGCGCAATAGACATACGGACTCAACGAGGGATATTTTGAGGCCTGCTGATCAACACTCAACCAAATGCTTAAATCGCTGCTGTAATACCTTGTTCCAAAATAAGATAAACCGGTTTCGGAGTCCTTTTCTTTTGCGGAGAAGGTGTGCGTCTGCGCAAAGGGGGTGGCGGATGGCCGGATGTGGTATGTAAAACGCTGGCTCATATCCTGTTGTTTGACGGTGCAAAGGTAATGATTTTTTCAAAAACTGTGAAAAAGGCTATTTTTGCGCCAGCCCCTTTCTCTCGTGCCGTCGTTTCGCGGCGTGCAAACCTTTTCTCCGTGGCACGTGCCTGCCGCGCTGCGATGGTGCGTGCGGCGGCCCCATTCCTACAGATATGCAACGCCTGACGGCGTTAAGGGCAGGGATAAAGAATCGTAAAACGTAAACCGCAAACCGCAAATCGAAAAAATCACTACCTTTGCCCCCGCAATGAACCGTTCCCGCACATATAATCCCGCCACCTCCCGCCGCGCGTTTCCCTCGCCACTCGCACAGGCGAACACGCCCGCTGGCGGGACGCAGAGGTACGGAAGCAACCAAAAGCCAATAGCTAACGGCCAACGGCCAATAGCCAAAATCCAACACCCAACTCCCAATCCCCAATTTCCAACGCCCCGCTGGACGCACACCTTCTCCGCAAAAGAAAAAGACTCCGAAACCGGCCTATCTTACTTTGGCGCACGCTATTACAGCTCCGATTTGAGCATCTGGCTCAGTGTCGACCCGCAAGCCTCGAAATATCCTTCTTTAAGTCCGTATGTATATTGCGCGGATAACCCGGTGAAGTTGGTGGATCCGAATGGGGAGGATTTTGAAACAGAAATTGATTATGATAATAAAACAATCACAATCACAATCAAAGCAACATATTATACTGCAAATTGTAACAAAGAATTATTGCAAAAGGGAGTGGATATGTGGAACAACCAATCTGGAATGTATTCTTACGTTATGGGAGAAGGTGATAATGCGGTGAGTTGCACTATTAAATTTGAATTGTTAATCGCTGAAGGAAATTTCGAAACAGACGCAGATGCCTTCAAGGCTATGCCTATGGGACAATCTTCTAATTTCGTATCGTTAATAGACAATGTGTTAGATGACAACGAAAATGAAGTGCGAGGAAAGTGTGATGGTAAAATAGCATACATTTCCAATAATCAAAGTTTGTCAGGATTTAATCAGCCAAGAACGATTGCACATGAATTGGGACATACATTAGGGTGTGGAGACATGAGTGTACGTGGTGACCTTATGGAATCTGGAGGATTCGGTTCATCCATTAGTACAAATGATATACGCTCCATAATGTATATGGCTGGTTATGATAATTTGGGTGCAATTAGAGTTAGTCAAGGTAAGAGTTGCGACAAACCTCAATCTGGTGATTTTACGGGTTACGTTAGAAAAAATTAACATCAGAATAGCTATGAAACGTTTATTTCTATTATTGTTTTTGTCTTTCTTTAATGCTCAAATGTTTGCTCAAAACATGAGTAATGATTACAATCTCGAACAAAGAGCTTTTGTTTATGACATAATAACTTTTGACAGTTTAATAGCTATACGAGATACAAGCGTGAGACATCGACTAATATGTATAGAAAAGAAAAATTTGCCTTTGTATGCAGAAAAGGGATCTGAATTTTACTCATTCTGTGAATTTTATCCTAATTCTTACCTATTGATGCTTGATCCGGCTATTTCTGCAAGTTATATAAATAAACATGTAATGCCTTCAATATCGGATTCGTTGTTTTTCAAGCATTGGAAAAAAGAGTTTTCCCCGAACGGTCTACCGGTATATGTTGTTAAATCAATTCTCGGTAAAAGAGAGTCGTTTTATCATAATCTTAGATGCAGCGATGTTTTGTGTGAAACTTTTTTAGTGCTATTAGTACCGTATAAACAATATTTCTATTACATTGATGACCATGTACATATAGATCCTCTACCTGATAGATCTCGAGAAGAAGATTTATTTTCTAAAAGATACTCTGATGGATTATATGTGAAAATTCTCTACCCATTGTTTTTATTTGAAGAAGATTATTAAGGCCCTAAACAACTCCTTTTTTAAGTTGACTTGAAATGGACCCCATATTTGACTATTTCGTAGCTTTGCCACATGAATGACAATTGGTCAGAATCATATTATCCAGCAACGGCCCGCAATGGAATCCCATCTTGCAGATGTATGGGTTTACCTCTTAATCTAATGGAAAACACTGGAAATAAAAATTTTAACAAAGTATCTACCATGCACACCTTCTCTGCAAAAGAAAAAGACACTGAAACAGGCTTTTCTTACTTTGGTTCAAGATATTACAACTCTGATTTGTCCATCTGGCTGAGTGTCGATCCGATGAGTGACAAATATCCCTCATTGAGCCCGTATGTGTATTGCGCGGATAACCCGGTGAAGTTGGTGGATCCGGATGGGGAAACAATAGTTATACAGGGGGAAGATGGAGAGCACACTTTTACCCCTGGACAACAATGCAATAGCACAGACAAGAATGTTCAGGCAGCTTGGAATAATCTTAATAAAATTTATGATACGGAGGCGGGTAAAACAGTCATTAATGAAATGACAGAGAAAGGTTCTCCCGTTTTCACTTTTACGAATGAATCCCTAAATAATGATGGGACAGGAAGATTTGACCCTAATGGCAAAGGTGGTGGTACGATGTATATGGGAGGAAGGTTAAACGAACTGGGTTATGTGGCACATGAACTCTTCCACGGGTATCAGGAAATGAACGATCAAGGAGGAAAATCTATTCACAATGAGGTAGAAGCATACCTATTTGCAGGGCTTTTTTCGCGAAAAGCAGATAATGGACTTAATCAGAAAGCAGACATAAACAACGAATATAAAGATTCTCTTAAGAAACTATTTTACAATGAAAATTACGACAATTTTGATGCTGATTTCAAAAAATTAGTATTAGGATTCAAATCGCAATCAATTGCAAACTCAAAAGGTTTGTATAAAGACACGCCTTTACGAAGATCCAACCAAAAAATAGATCTATTTAAAAGTTTGGTTAAATGAAAAAAAATATTTTATGTATGTTCTTTTTCGCAACTCTGTTTGTTTGCCATAGTTGTGTGTCAAATTCTGTGGTTATAGACTTTTTCCCACCATCTGTTTACTCTAGCGAAAGGTGTGACGTGGTTGATACCATAGAAGCATCTATAGATAGTATATATCTTATCGAAATTGTCTTTCGCAGGTCGTATGGTAATATAGAGCAGTGTGATCCTCGCAGATATGCTAATGATGTTTTCTATGAAGCATGCGGAAAAAGTTTGAGCGAAGAATGGAAAAACGGAACAGACTCATCATATACACTAAAAGTAGATTCTATTATAGATATAGTTGGTACTTTTGCAATAAAAAACACAAGCATCAATAAGTATGTAGAACTTTTGACAATTAGTTCCGATACGAATACACTCATTCAAACACAATCATGTTTATTAAAAGTACTGTATCCTGAATTAATGAAGTATTTTACAAATTATAAGAAAGAAGCCGAATCTTTTACAATACTAATGTCATCAAATTATTATCATGCTGGTTGGATAATTTCCCCTAACCGCACACTCATTGTGATGCCCAAAGAAAAAACAGCTATTTGTCCAGAATTGATAAAAAAGAATCCCTGAAAATACACTTAAAAAGGATTTCTATCAGACTTGTTCCCAAAAGAGATGTTAAAGAATCAACTTATCCATATTCGAATATTTTATAGTTTTGTCGCATGAATAACGATAGATATGTGGCATATTATCCGTTAACAATCTGCAGAGAAACCCCATTTTGCAGATGTAGGAGCGTTTCTTTAAATATGGTAGAACACTTTATATATCAATGTTTTGAAAACAGGTCTGAAACTTACACCTTCTCTGCAAAAGAAAAAGACACTGAAACAGGCTTTTCTTACTTTGGTTCAAGATATTACAACTCTGATTTGTCCATCTGGCTGAGTGTCGATCCGATGAGTGACAAATATCCCTCATTGAG
>JAEEQE010000064.1 GCA_016285145.1 Bacteroidales bacterium
GAAGCGCAAACCATCGGACAGCAGAGCTTGAGCAGTCCGTTGACCTCCATGGTTTATTCCCCGCTGACGTTTAGCGGCACCATCACCGTAGCCGCCGGCACCTACCAGATGGCGCTCTACTACCAAGCAACCGGCGAAAGCACTTGGACCCTCGTGGGTAACGACTTCGGGGTTGATAATCCCGTCTCAGTAACCGTCACCGGCGGCTCCACACCACCTGTGAACAATGTTGACCTCAACATGTACACAGACTTTTTATACACACCCAACCCGTTGCGTCAGAATACCGTGGCGTATATTTCCGCAAGCGTCATTAACATGGGGAACACGGCATTCACCGGAAGTCTGAGGTTGGCACTTGAGACCAGCAACGACGAATATGTGCAGACCATCCAGCAAATACCCGTCAACACTCCTTTGGCTCCCAACGGCAACGCCCAATTCAATTTCAGTGGAAACATCACCGCCGAACCAGGATTCTACAATCTGATACTCTATTACAAACCCGATGGAGCTTCCAATTGGATTGCCGTAGGCAGCAATTATAACGCTTCCTACCAAAATCCGAAATCCGTCATGGTGACTTACCCGGACGGCATCAGTGACCACAATCTTGATGCTGTCAAACTCCGTCCCAATCCTGCGTCAGAACATTTCTGCCTTGATGTGTCCGACCAAACCATTGATAATATTGAAATATTCACTTCGACAGGACAGATTGTCCATACGCAGAAAAATGTCATGTCCGGTGAAAACATCGACATATCCTTCTTGAAAAGTGGGGTTTATTTCGTGCGATTTGAGGCATCCGGACGTGTCGGCACACAGAAACTCATCGTGCAATAAACGGTAGAGCCGTAAAATCATAAATCGTAAATCAAAAAGAGTCGTCACGGGGTGGCGGCTCTTTTTCACGTATGACTATTCCGTCTCTTCCGTCCTCCTGAAAATCTTATACCCCACAACCACCACCGTGGCGGAGTCTTCAGTGGAGCGGCTCAGCAGCCGGCCTTCGAACCTATCTCCTTGTATAGCTGCTTGTAGATGTTTCCCGTCAGCACGATGCTGAGGTACTGGTCGCCATCCGTTAGAGAACCGTCGAAAGCGGCAGCGCAGAAAATGGTGAACACCGTGCGTGGCATTCCCTTTATGCCATAGTAAATCATAGTCGGCATCACCCCATTCTTCATCCAATGGTCGGAAATGGTGCCGATAAGAAAAAAATGCGAATGGCAGGTGGCTCCGAAATGTTGTGTGGGAAGTGCCGCATACGCCTGCTTGAAACCAACATGAAATCAATATTAGCCAAAAATGAAGACTACAGGTCGGCAAAGAGGTGGGATTTTGCGAGGTGCCATTTCTGTAGCCGGAATTGGAGGGAGGTCTGCAGCACTCCGAGTCCGTAGCGGCAGCTGCGCCTGAAGTTGATGGAGGAGGCGTCCGGGAAATATTTGGTTGGGCAGGTGATTTCGCCGATATCATAATCCGCGTAGATGATTTGCGCGAGCATCTGGTTGTCGAACACGAAATCGTCGGAGTTGCGCATGAAGGGGATCTTTTCCAACACATCACGTGAGAAAGCGCGGTAGCCGGTGTGGTACTCCGACAGCTTCTGACCGGTCATGACATTCTGGAACCAGGTCAGGCATCGGTTGAAGAAATATTTGTAGCGAGGCATCCCTCCTTTCAGCGCACCGTTGCCGAGGATGCGCGATCCGAGGACTACGGGGTAGAGCCCGTTGACAATCATGTACGAGATGGATTCTATCAGCTTCGGCGTGTATTGGTAGTCGGGGTGCAGCATGATGACCACGTCCGCGCCGAGTTCCAGCGCCTTTTGATAGCAGGTCTTCTGATTTCCGCCGTAGCCCTTGTTCCTCTCATGGCTTATGACATGCTTGATGCCAATGGCCTTGGCCGTCTCAACCGTTTCGTCGGAAGATTTGTCATCCACCAGAATCACCTCGTCCACAATTTCCATGGGTATTTCGCTGTACGTCTTCTTCAGTGTAAGTGCCGCATTATACGCCGGCATCACGACCACAATCTTTTTGTTTTTCAGCATAATAACCGTTTGAGATTTATTAAGCCGCAAAAATACACTTTTTAATGGTTATTGGTTATGGGTTATTGGTTATAGAAGCTATTGATTTAAAACGTATTTTTGCCGCTTGAAAAACCCGTAACCGTTATGAAAAAAATCCACCGTCTCATCATCACCGTCCTTGTCATCCTGTGCTATGCCAACACCCCCATGCTGCATTTCGCCCTTGACGACCGGATGGTCATTCTCGAGAGCAAATACACCATCCAAGGCGGATGGGAATCCATAAAGGGCATCTTCACGGAGGACACTTTCACGGGCTATTTCGGCAGTGACCACTCCATTGTGGCCGGAGGCCGATACCGCCCCATGTCGCAGCTGACCTATATGATTGAGTGTCAGTTGTTCGGAAAGCATATCAAAGAGAAAATCGGCGATATGGACGACTACTATAACCTTCACAATGCCGCCCATGAGAAATTCTTCTATGAAACCCCGTTCCCGATTGTCAGCCACGTGATGAATGTGCTGTATTACATACTCTTATGCCTGCTGCTCTATGAGGTGCTGGCCAAAATCTTCCCGCAGCACGAAGGGAAAAAGTGGTTCCAGTCGCTGCCGCTCCTTGCTGTGGTGCTGTTTGCGGTACACCCCATACATACCGAAGTGGTGGCCAACGTGAAAGGACGTGATGAAATCTTCGCCATGCTCGGCGCCTTTGCCGCTGTGTGGTGTTCGCTCAAATACATCGATACCCGAAAATGGTATTGGCTGGTTTTGAGCTTTTTAGCTTTCACTTTCGGCATCTTCTCGAAAGAGAACACGGTCACTTTCCTCGCGGTGCTGCCGCTCTCCCTCTTCTATTACAACAACGAAAACAAACGCACTGCCGACTATTTCATCACCTTGATACCCATGGTGTTAGGCAGTGTTTTCTTTATCGGGGTGCGCTATAAAGTGTTGGGAAGCATGATGCCGCCCGACATGACCGGCAACATCCTCAACAATCCCTACGTTAACTCCACGCGGGCGCAACAGATTGCCACTGTGCTGATTACATGGGGTATCTATCTCAAGCTATTGTTCATCCCGCACCCGCTCACCCACGACTACTACCCGCACACGATTGCCATCACCGACTTCAGTAATCCGTTAGTGTGGCTGATTTTGGCCGGATGCGTTGCCGTGGCGGCGTATGGGATTTGGAAGCTGAAACAGAAAACGGTGCCCGCTTTTGGCATTCTCTATTTCATCATCACGTTCTCCATCGTGTCGAACCTGCTTTTCAACGTGGGCACGTTCATGAACGAGCGGTTCGTGTTCATGTCGTCCATTGGTTTCACGCTGATTGTGGGCTGGTGGCTCTACCGGCTATCTACCGCCTCCATACCCGCGTTGCAGAAGACCGCCGTCGGTATCGCTGGAGTGGTCTGCCTGCTCTTCGGCATCAAGACCTTCACGCGCAACTTCACCTGGAAGGACGATTTCACGCTCTTCCTCACCGATGTGAATACCTCCGACAACAGCATCAAATGCAACGTCTCGGCGGGCGGAAGCTGCCTGCAAATCTGGAAGAAGAGCCACAAGGATCGCGACAAGCGCAACGCCTACAAATATCTGGAGAAAGCCCTGCAGTTGGACAACAACGCCCTGAATGCTTACCTGTTGCTCAGCGAACTGGCCTATCTGGACGAGAATCCTGATTTGGCGATGCAGGCCGCCCGCAACGCCACTCTGATAGACCCGGAAAATCCCCAAGCCAAAAACCTGCTGGCCATGTCTGCACAGTCTCAGAAAGCCCACGAACTCGACCCTGTGAACAAGCTCCTCGATGAGGGCAAAGTGGATGACGCCTGGCGGGAGGTCAACAAAATTTTGGACAAAGACCCGAATAATATTGTGGCAAAAAACGTGAAAGGCAATGTGTTAGGTCGTGGATATGGCCGACTGGACGAGGCTGTCAAAATCTTTGAGGAAATTGTTGCCGAGGATCCGAACTTCACCAGCGCGTGGGAGAACATGGGCATCTGTTATGCCATCAAGCGCGACTTCACCAACGCCGAACGTTGCCTGCTCCACGCTTACGAACTCACCCCCGATAACGAAAATATCCGACTTAATCTATATTATATGTATAAGGATAAGGGGGATGAGGCGGAAGCTGCCAAGTATAGGTCAGAAAGTTAAGCGGTTAAGAGCGTAGGGGAAGTTTGTGGATCAAATGTAAATGTCGTGGGGAGTAGGATACCATATTCGGGCATGAGTTTTTGTGATGTTGAAATGTCACATTCCTTTAATAGTCTTCTCGGCGCAGTAAACTGCTGGTAATCGTCCTGTTGCTTTCCACAGGAAACCGCAGGTGTGCGTAGTTGGCCTCCGCGACGGACATCTTCTGGTGTAGCTTCCGGCATAGCTTGCGTTGGCGGAACTCTTTAACCGCCGCCTCGGATTCGTAGAACAGATATTGCAGGAAATCAAGGACTTGCTTGCTTTTTTTCTGGCTCTCCGCAATGAGCTGCGGGGTGTTTTGACACAACACCTTGATATTCGGAATCAGGGGCAGCTGTTCGGTGTAGTCGGTGATGTCCGCCTGCTTGTCGGCGGAGAGCAGCAAGAGGTAGTCGGCTTGGGGCGGGGTGAAGTCTATCTTCTTGAGACCTTGGCTGTTGAACAGGTAATAATCATCCTCAAAGAGCAGACCTCCTAACAACGGATTCTGTTTTGCAGTGGAAAGATCCATCGGAGCCGTGACATGGTTTGCGAGTACCACCACGGTGGCGTCATAATCCTGGTTGAAGGTTGCGAAATACATCGGAAACGCCAGTTTCGGATGGACATCGTCGAGGGTGATGTCCCCGATATAGGCGCAGGGAAGTCCCAAATGCTGTTGCAGCCTGTTGGCGAAAGAGAGGTGTGACAAAGGAGAGGACACCCAGCAGATCCAGTAGTTCTTGGCGCTGCCGAAAGCATCCAGGGAGATGACTTGAGCCGGGGCTTTTTTCCTTGCGGGCATGGACAGACTATTGCAATGCGTCCGTATAACGGGCCTCAATGACGGACCAGTCAAGGAGCTTGCCGAGGTCTTTGAGCTGGTCGGCACGACGGTTCTGGTAGTCCAGGTAGTAGGCGTGCTCCCACACGTCAAAGGTCAGCAGAGGGTGCAGCCCGTGCTGAATAGGGTTGCCGGCGTTGGACTCCTGAGTGATCTGGAGGTTCCCGTCGTTGTCGGCGGCCAGCCACACCCAGCCGGAGCCGAACAGCGTAACGCCTTTCTGGACAAACTCGGTCATGAAATTCTCAAAAGAGCCGAAAGTGCGGTCAATGGCGGCGGCCAGTTCGCCCGTGGGTGCGGTTTTCGCTGGGGTGGGGGAGAACTGCAGGAAATAGAGGTTGTGGTTCAGGGTCTGTCCGGCGTTGTTGCGCATTCCGCCCTCCGATTTCACGACCACTTCCTCTAAGGGCAGCCCTTCTAACGGGCTTCCCGCCAGTGCGGCGTTGAGGTTGTTGACGTAGGCCTGCAGGTGCTTGCCGTGGTGGAAGCGGATGGTTTCCGCAGAGATGACAGGCGCCAGCGCATCTTCCGCGTATGGGAGTGCAATCAGCTCGAATTTTCCGTTGATAGGCTTGGTTTTCATTGTTTTAGCATTTAATTGTTAAAAATGCAAAAATACATATTTTCCATATATGGACTGACATTCTTCGCGCATTATTCTACGGCATACGCATCGTTTTTTTTATTTGGGCGCCCCGGCGCGGCTTCACCACCATCCACCATCATTGTTTCGATCCCCTGTCAATGTCAATGTCAATGCCTGAAATAGGTTGACCGTTTTAAAGACCAAAGTCACCAAATCAAAAACGGATCAACAATGGAAAAATTAACAAATGAGGAAAGAAAAAGAAGAAGATTCAGCGAGAGCTTCAAGCGGAAAAAAGTTCAGGAAATAGAAAGCGGTCAGACCAAAATTTCCGAAATTTGCCGCGTTTATCAAATCAGACGCAACAGTGTGGACAACTGGCG
>JAEEQE010000006.1 GCA_016285145.1 Bacteroidales bacterium
CACGACCTTCACGGTCTCACCGAAAATGTTTTTTCTGCCGCCAGCAGCCCACTCGTCGATGTACTCAGCCATCGGGGAGGAGGGGGTGATAGGATAAATGGCGGCGACTTCGCTGAACATGTAGGCAACATGGGCCGCAGCCTGGTTACCATCACAAGTCATAAATTTTTTTTCTGCCATAACTTGATTATAAATTCTTAATTGGTTGATTATTAATTGTTTTTGATTTTCAATAAAAACCGCACAAAGGTACAAAAATATTCGGATAAAAACAGGCGGTTGTTGTTTTTTGTAGGGGCGATATCGCATACCTTTTGTAGAGACGTTGCGCACAACGTCTCTACAGGACGACGGTTCCGAACGTTGCAACATTCGCGTCGCGATTTCTCTCGTACCAAACGAAATCCGAATAATCCCATATCAGCGACTTATTCCTGGCCTTGGTACGAATTCCACTTTTTTACGAATTTCTTCAGCGATTCACTCCAGTCTTTCTGAAAAAAAGTGGGATCTATTGGCAGCGTGTTCCCCCAATCTCTGCTATAGACAACCTGAGCATATTCTGGTATAAAACTGGAACGCAAATCAAACAATTGCATTGTGTATTTCTTCCCATTCGGAAAAGAAAAAACCAAATAAGTTCTAGTAAAGAATCTATAGCCACTTTCGTAGGCTTGATAAATACAATCCATATCCTTGAACGTGATGGAATCTTCCGTCAACAGAATATCCTCATATTGGAATTGGCAGATTGTATCTAACCTAATACAATTAACGCACTTGTTTTTGACAAGCATAGCGGAAGGCAGTTTTTGCCGTTTTTGCGCAGACACAACGAGAACCATCGCGCAAAAGACGATGATCAACACCACCGACAGCAATATGTTCCGATTTTGTATCATTATGGCGCGAAGATACACTTTTTTCGACGATGCTTCACTATTTTTCGCAAGGTGAAATCATTTCTTCCGAGTAGCCTATTTTTTTCTATCTTTGCATCGTTAAAATGATATTATCAAATTATTATTAATCAACATATTATAAAAATGAAACAGTTAATCGAATGTGTTCCTAACTTTAGTGAAGGCAGAAATCAAGACATCATCAACCAAGTGGCTGACGTAATCCGCCAGGCCGAGGGCGTCACGCTGTTGGATGTGGATCCGGGCGCGACGACCAACCGCACCGTGGTCACCTTTGTCGGCACGCCCGACGCAGTGGTGGATGCCGCTTTTGCCCTTATTGCAAAATGCAAAGAGCTGATAGACATGCGCTATCATCATGGTGACCATCCCCGTTTCGGCGCCACGGATGTGTGTCCGTTTGTGCCAGTGGCCAACATCACCATGGAGGAAACGGCCGAGTATGCCCGCAAGTTAGCCAAGAAGGTGGGTGAGGAGTTGCAGATTCCGGTTTACTGTTACGAGAATGCCGCCTTTGAGGAGAAACGCCGCAACTTAGCTAACTGCCGACAGGGCGAATATGAGGCCCTGAAAGAACGCATCACCACCAAGGAGTGGAAGCCCGACTTCGGTCCCAACAAGTTCACGGAGAGCGTGGCCAAGAGCGGTGCCACCGCCATCGGTGCCCGCGACTTCCTCATCGCCGTCAACTACAACCTCAACACCACCTCCACACGTCGCGCCAACGCCATTGCGTTCGACGTGCGCGAGAAGGGCCGCCCGAAGAGAGAGGGCAATCCTATCACCGGCAAGAAAGTGCTGGACGAGAAGGGCAACCCGGTCATGCTCCCGGGCACGCTCAAGGGCACGAAGGCCATCGGCTGGTACATCGCCGAATATGGTATCGCACAGGTTTCCATGAACATCACCAACACGAATGTGACCCCGCTGCACATCGCCTTTGACGAGGTGTGCGACAAGGCCGCCAAGCGCGGCGTGCGTGTCACAGGTGCGGAAATCGTGGGCCTGGTGCCCAAGAAAACCCTCATCGATGCCGCCGACTACTATTTAGCCAAACAGCACCGCTCGTTGGGTATCGATGAGAAAGAGAAGGTGAAAATCGCCATCAAATCCATGGGCTTGGATGACCTGAAACCCTTCAATGCCGACGAGAAGGTGATTGAGTATTTGCTTGAAAAAGAAGATACTACCCCGAAGCTGGTGGATATGACCTGCACGGGATTCGCCAACGAAACGGCCTCCGAGAGTCCTGCCCCCGGCGGCGGCTCCATCTCCGCCTACATGGGCTCCCTCGGTGCCGCCCTCGGCACGATGGTCGCCAACCTCTCCTCCCACAAACCCGGCTGGGATGCCAAATGGGAGTTCTATTCCCAATGGGCACAGAAGGGACAAGCGTTGAAAGACACGCTGCTGGCCCTCGTGGACGAGGACACCAACGCCTTCAATGTGATCATGAACGCCTTTGGAATGCCGAAGGGCACGCCAGAGGAGAAGGAAGCCCGTTCGCAGGCCATCCAGGACGCCACCAAATACGCCACCGAAGTGCCGATGCGCACCATCGAGACCTCCTTCAAGGTGTTCGAAATCTGCGAGGCGATGATCAAGAAGGGCAACCCGGCCAGCGTGTCCGACGCGGGCGTGGGCGTGCTCTGTGCACGTGCAGCTGTCCACGGCGCCTACCTCAACGTCAAAATCAACGCCTCCTCGCTGAAAGACAAGGAGTGGGCCGAGATGATGATCACCAAGGCGCACGACTACGTGATGAAAGCCGACCGCATCGAAAAGAGACTGATGAGGTTGACGGAGAAGGTGATCGGGTAGTTACGATTTACGATTTGCGGTTGAACCGATAATACAGGGAATGCCGTTGTGGAAACGTGCTGTAGCGCGGGCTCACAGCGGCATTTTTGTTTGCTTTGTGTTTAGAAATTTTTGTATTTTCGCGGACTTATTTTAAAATCATTCTTATGAAAAAGAAACCATATCAAACAAAAGAAGACACAGAGACTCGCGTAGAAGAAGCGGCTGTTGCTTACGGTCAGCAAATCGTTAATGTAAATGATAATGTTTCAGCAGAATGTATATCCTTTGATGCTGCAACTTGCAAGGCGAATCGAATGACCGTTTCGGAATATTTTGATAAAATCAGAACCGTTCTAAGAAAAAAGTATGAGAACGTATAAAGTTGAAGTAGATCCATCAGCTATAGCCGATATAGAAGAACTTACATCTTGGCTACGAGCAAGAATGGCACTTGAAAGTGCAGAGAAATATTTGGATGCCATGTTTAATGAAGTATTATCGCTCTCTGTTTTTGCTGGTTTTTACAAACCGAGCCAATACGCTGACATTCGTCGCTATCACCCAAAAGCATGTCGTATGGCGTCCCATAATAAAAAATGGGTTTATATTTTTCATATTGAAGATGAAACAGTTGTTGTAGATCGTATAAGACCAGCACGGTTAATAACAAAATAACGGAGTTTCATGAAACGCCTGTTTTACAGAATTTTCCTGTTGGTCATCCTTTGTCCAGTCAAGCTTCAGGCACAAGAGGGGCAGCCGTTGGATATGCTCATTGCCAGCACCGCCGACGCGCTTGTTGATTCGATGTATTTGTTCAACCATATCAGAGCCAAAGACGTGAAATTCGGTCATTTATATGATACGGCAATGTACATCCAAACGGGTAGCGGCTTTACCAATGAGACCGTTAAATATATGGCTCATAAACTTAACGCCGTTTCCACTGAAAAAACCAGCTTTGTGACGATTTATACATACCAAAACGATAGTGATCAGATGTGGAAGGTATCGAAAAAAGTCAAGTTAGATAAGAAAATGAACATTTTAGGGAGCCCACACGTGGAATTTCTTCACGACACCGTTTCCGTTACAGTCGGTTCTCGCTATTTAAGTTGGGAAAAATTCCACGGAAGAATGCGTTGGTGTATTGCCGTAAGCGATTGGGTTAATTGCAAATACATCTATTCGAAAACCGAAGAACGGTGGGTGATGGTGGAAAGCGACTTCGGCGGGATATGAAACCCAACCCAGCTTCAATAACCCATAACCATTAAAATTGTATCTTTGCACTCCGAAATAAACTTGCTGCAATGAAGATACTCGTGGTACTTCCCCGCTTCCCGTATCCCCTTGAAAAGGGGGACAAGTTGCGCGCGTACCACCAGATTCGATGCTTGTCGGAAAAGCACGATATCATTTTGGCGGCGCTGCACGAAGACAAGGTTTCCGACGAGGCGCTGCAGCAAGTCCAGCCCTTCTGCCAGCGGATATATCTGCTTCACCAACCCAAGTGGCGGAGTTTCACAAACATCATCCGTTCTTTTTTCAACGGGACACCGTTGCAGTGCGGTTATTTCTATAGCAAGAAGAATCATCGTGAAATCAAACGCATTCTGCGCGAAGAGCAACCCGACCGTATCTATTGCCAACTCTTCCGTATGGCGGAGTACGTCAAGAATGTGCCCATCCAAAAGGTCATTGACTTCCAGGACGCTTTCTCAAAGGGGATGTGGCGCCGCTATGAGAACGCCAACCTCTTCCTGAAGCCCTTCTTCAAGATGGAATGGCGCAGGGTAAGTCGTTATGAGGAAGCGATTTTCGACAAGTTCGACGACCGCACCATCATCACGGAAGTGGACCGCAACCTCATCCCCCACCCTCGCCGCGACGAGATTGTGGTGGTGCCAAACGGGGTGGATTTCAACCAGTTCGCCTATCACGGCGAGACAAAATCGTATGATCTCATCTTCTCGGGCAACATGGGATATGCGCCCAATGTGGATGCCGCCGAATACCTTGCAAAAGAGATTATGCCTTCTTTGTGGCCAGAATTTCCCGACCTGCGTCTGGTATTGTGCGGAGCCAATCCTGCTCCGAAAGTACGGGCGCTCCAAAGCGACCATGTGTTGGTGACGGGTTGGGTTGATTCCATGGCCGGATGGTATGCCCAAGCCAAGGTCTTCATCGCCCCGATGCGCATGGGCACGGGACTGCAGAACAAACTGCTGGAGGCCATGTCCATGCAACTGCCCTGCGTCACGTCACCACTGGCCGCCAAGCCCCTATCCGGCGCCGAGAGCGAAAACGCCATCCGCGTTTGCCATAACACTCGCGACTATGTAGAAACCATCCGCCAACTCCTCAAGGATAATACTGAATACCAACATCTGGCCACCGCCGGCAACCGCTTCGTACATGAGCATTACGACTGGAAAAACGCCACCGACAAACTGCTCCAAATCATCACCCGATAGCGGTTTTTCACACGTTTTACCGAGGAAATAAAAAAAAATGTACCTTTGCACCATCTATTCCTAACCGCAGTTGCGCTTTCCTTTCTTTGCAACATATTGTGGTTCAATCAGATAATCAAATCATTAAAAACTCATTCATGTTAGATTCTACTGAAAAAAGACCTAAAAGGAGAAGAATTAACACGGCAAGCGATGTATTAGTTGCCACTTCTAACGATAAGAAAAAAACGGTCAAAGTAAAGGTGACTGAGAAAAAACCGGTGGTCATCTTTAAGGAAAAGCCTGTGGCGGAATCCATCCCGGCTCCAGAAACAGCCCGCCCGAACATTCCGGAAGAACCCATCATGTTCGCCAACCCTCTTCCGCTGACGGAAAAGCCCAAGCAGACGAGAAGGCGGAAAGTCAAGGAACCGGAAACGGCGGCTCCCGAAACGAAAGAGACGGGAAAAGCAGAGCCTGTCACCGAAGTTCAGGCTGAACCTGCATCGGCAGAAACACCTTTGGCGGATGCCCAGCCCGAACAACCCGTCAAACGCAAACGCGGCCGACCGAGAAAGAACCCTTTGCCGGAAGAGGTCCAACAGGAGAAGCGTCCGGAACCGACAGCGGAAGAGAAACCCGTTGATACCCTGCAGGAAGATTACGCTTTCTTAGAAAAGTCGGTAGCGGAACAACCCGCATCCGAGCCCAAAGCGGAGGAGCAACAGAAGCCGTACGGCAAACGTTATTTTAAAAACAAAGACAGGGACAAGGACAAAGAAAATGCTCATCCGAAGAAGGAGTCCCAACCTGCACCCCAAACCGAACCGGTAGTGGAAAAGAGCGAAGGGGAACGAGTAAAAGAGGAACAGATGGCGTATGTGGCCAATTCGCAATACGATGGCACCGTCATGGCCGAAGGCGTGCTGGAAATCACCAGCGACAACTGCGGCTTCCTGCGTTCGTCGGACTATAACTACCTGACCTCCCCGGACGACATCTATGTCTCCATGTCACAAATCAAGTTGTTCGGCCTGAAGAATGGCGACACCGTGTATGGCGCCATCCGCCCGCCCAAGAGCGGCGAGAAATACTTCCCCCTGACGAAAGTGGAGAAAATCAACGGGTGCAACCCCGAGGACATCCGCGACCGTATCCCGTTCGACTACCTCACGCCGATGTTCCCGGATGAGAAGATCAACATCACCGGCCATCCGGGATGCAATCTCTCCACCCGCGTCATCGACCTTTTCGCCCCGATCGGCAAAGGACAGCGCGGACTGATCGTAGCCCAACCCAAAACGGGTAAGACGGTGTTGCTGAAGGATGTGGCCAACGCCATCGCCTACAACCACCCTGAAATCTACCTGATTATCCTGTTGATTGACGAACGTCCCGAAGAGGTTACCGACATGCAACGCAGCGTCAACGCGGAGGTGATCTCCTCCACGTTTGACGAGCCGGCGGAGCGGCACGTGAAGATCGCCAACATGGTGCTGGAGAAAGCCAAACGCATGGTGGAATGCGGCCACGATGTCTGCATCCTGCTCGACTCCATCACCCGTCTCGCACGCGCCTTCAACACGATGGCTCCGGCATCCGGCAAAGTGCTCTCCGGCGGCGTGGAGGCCAACGCGCTCCAAAAGCCAAAACGCTTCTTCGGTGCCGCCCGTAACGTGGAAAACGGCGGCTCCCTGACCATCATCTCCACCGCCCTGATTGACACCGGCTCCCGTATGGACGAGGTGATCTTCGAGGAATTCAAGGGCACAGGTAACATGGAATTGCAACTCGACCGCCGCCTCTCCAACAAGCGCATCTATCCGGCTGTTGACCTGGTGGCGTCCAGCACCCGTCGCGACGACCTGCTCCAAAAGCCCGAGACACTCCAGAAAGTGTGGATCCTGCGCAACCATCTGGCCGATATGACCACCATCGAAGCCATGACCTTCATCAAGGAGAACATGGAACACACCCGCAACAACGAAGAATTTCTCAATTCGATGAACGGTTAGACTATGAGGCGCATGCGTTACCTTCTGCTATTACTGTTTTTTTGCTCCGGTTTTCTTTTTGTAGATTGCCATAACAAATTATCAGCCAACAAGTTCAAAAATGTTGAGTTGGCACATGTGCTGCCCGCCGACAGCCTTCCCCCCAGCGATCCGCTGCGGGATAAGATGGACACGCTGGAAAAGTTCGCCAACTTGGTGGGCGAGCGCCTCAACGGCACCTTCATCATCGCCCGCCACGACACCGTGTGGGTGGAGCGCGCCTACGGATACCGGGAACTTTTCAAGGATCCTACCGGTTATGGCGATGTGACCTACAACGACCTGGCCGCCCGCAAGCGCGAAGAATCGAACAAGATAACACTCTCCACGCTGTTTGACCTCGCATCGGTATCCAAACAGTTCACGGCGGCGGCAGTGCTGAAGCTTTGTTCGGAGGAGAAACTGAACCTTACAGATTCACTCTATCACTTCTATCCGGATATACCTTATAAATATGTAACCATCCGGCAACTGCTCACGCACACATCGGGCATACCCGAGTATTTCAATTTCGACTTTGGCGTTTACGACACAACGATGTTCATCACCAACGAACAGCTGATGAAGGTGTTGGCTGTGCAGAAATATCCGATCATGTTCCGCCGTGGGGCGCAATTCAAGTACGTGAACACAAACTATGCCATCCTGGCGGCAATCGTGGCCCAAGTGTCGGAGATGCCTTTTGAGGAGTATGTACGGGAAAACCTATGGAAGCCCGCCGGCATGAAAGACACCCGCTTCTTCACGGAGATTGTGGGCCTTTATCCTTCAGAAAAAGAGACAGACTATCCCTTGGTTGAAAAGGGGCTGGAATATGTGGATGTGACTCCCATGGAGGAATACGCAGGAAAAGTGGCCCGCGGTCACTGGCGGAATGCTGCCCTGGCACCATACGACCGCCTGAACAGCATCCTCGGCGACAAGGGCGTCTATTCCAACGTGGAAGATATGGTGAAATGGACCAACGCCTTCTATATCAATGCGGAAATACTGCCCCGCGAGTGGGTGGACAAGGCCATTAAATGCCAGAATATCCTTTCCAATGGGAAAACACCTGCCGAAATGTACGGCTATGGCGTGCGCATGGAGGAAAAACCCGAACACGGCAAGGTTATCTATCATGGAGGTCTGTGGGACGGCTTCCACAACGTGTGGCTCTACCGCCCCTCCGACGGTCTGCAAATCATCTTCCTGAGCAACTACTACAACCGCGCCCATACGGGCCGCTGCGACCAACTGTTAGAAATCATTGACTTATAACTATAATGACGCTACCGAAAGCTAATTATCACACTCACAGCCTCTATTGCGACGGGAAGGAACCGCTGGAAGCGTATGTAAGAGCGGCGGAAGAACGACAATTCACGCAACTCGGCTTCTCGTCGCACGCGCCCGTCCCGTTTGAAAACGACTTCGGCATCACGCTGGACCAGATTCCAGCCTATTGCGCAGAGATCGACCGCCTGCAGCAGAATACCAACGTACAGCTTCTCAAATCGTTGGAGTGTGATTTCATTCCGGGTATGTCCACGCCGTTCCGCCAATTCAAGGAGCAATATCAGCTGGATTACATCATCGGCGGCGTGCATCTGGTGCGCCCGCCGCACCGCGAAGGCCTGTGGTTCATCGACGGTTCCAAACGCGAAATCTACGATGACGGCCTGCGTGACCTTTTCGACGGCGACGTGCGACGGGCCGTGACCACCTTTTGGGAACAGACCTTCGAAATGTTAGAGACCGAACAATTGGACGTGATTGCCCATTTTGACAAAATCAAGATGCATAACCAGCACCGTTTTTTCCAAGAGGATGAAAAATGGTATCGCATATTAGCCGACAAGGCATTACAACTAATTAAAAATCATGATATTGTAATAGAAATCAACACCCGTGGCATCTATAAGAAACGCTGCGATGCCTTCTATCCTTCCACGGAACTGCTGACCAAAGCCTGCAAAATGGATATTCCCGTCATCATCAGCAGCGATGCCCACAAGTCCGATGAACTGGACCTGCTCTTCCCAGAGGCCGTGGCCGAACTGCAGCGTTGCGGATTCGGGCACCGGGTCTCGTTTGATCCTGTGAAAAAAAGATTTGTGTAAGGTTTTCCGAAAAGAGATTCCCGATTCAGTGATGATAGGGCTCTCCGTGCAGGATGGTAAAGGCACGATAGAGCTGTTCGGCAAAAATCAATCGTGTCATAATGTGGGGAAAGGTGAGTTTGGACAAAGCCGCCTGCGCATTGCCACGGGCATACACCTCTTCCGAAAATCCGTAAGCTCCGCCGATGACAAACACCAACGTTTTAAGCCCGTTATTAGCCTGTTGCTGGACAAACTGGGCGAAGGCTTTGGATGTAAACTCCTTGCCACGCTCATCCAACAATACGACAAAATCACCCGGCTCGATTTTTTTCAACAACAATTCACCCTCTTTACGTTTCTGTTCATCCTGCGACAACGATTTGGTGTTTTTCAGATAAGGGATTGCTACCGGTTCGTAAACAGTATAGAACTGAATCTTCCGTGTGTATTGCCGAATAGCCTCGTCAAACACGTCCCCATCAGATTTTCCGATCCACATCAACTTGATTTTCATCGTTATTTAATGTCGTAATTATAATTGTCGTGTTATGGAACTGCAAAAGTAGTCAAATTCTCAAAACGAGAAAGAAATCAACAGATAAAAAAAGAGAATGACCACAGAAGTCATTCTCTTTTTTGTGTGTGGGAAGAATCTTAGAATGTATATTCCTTGTTCTTACGTGTTGACAGGTTTACAGTTTTACTGTTTCGTTCATGCTGCAAATGAGATCCACAACCTTGTTGGAGTAACCAATCTCGTTGTCGTACCAGGAAACCAGCTTCACGAAGTGCTCGTTCAGCATGATGCCGGCGGATGCATCGAAGATGGAGGTTCTCTTCTCGCCAAGGAAGTCGGTGGAGACAACAGCCTCTTCCGTGTAGCCAAGAATGCCTTTGAGCTCGTTTTCAGAAGCTTTCTTCACAGCAGCCTTGATATCGTCGTATGTGGCGGCCTTGCGGATCTTGCAAGTCAAGTCCACAACGGAAACGTCCACAGTGGGAACGCGGAACGACATGCCCGTGAGCTTGCCCTTGAGTTCGGGGATCACACGACCCACAGCCTTGGCGGCACCCGTAGAGGAGGGGATGATGTTGCCTAAGATGGAACGACCGCCACGCCAGTCCTTCTTGGAGGGACCGTCAACCGTCTTCTGAGTGGCCGTGGCAGCGTGAACGGTAGTCATAAGACCCTCTTCCAGACCGAAGTTGTCGTTGATGACCTTGGCCAGCGGAGCCAAGCAGTTGGTGGTGCAGGAAGCGTTGGACACGATGGGCTGACCGGCATATTCCTTGTTGTTCACGCCCATGACGAACATCGGGGTGTCGTCTTTGGAGGGAGCAGACATAACCACTCTCTTGGCACCAGCTTGAATGTGAGCAGAAGCAAGTTCACTGGTCAGGAACAGACCCGTGGATTCCACCACATAGTCGGCACCAACTTCGTTCCATTTCAAGTTGACGGGATCCTTTTCAGCGGTGACGCGGATCTTGTTTCCGTTCACAACCAACATGCCGTCTTCAACCTCAACAGTGCCGTTGAATTTTCCGTGCGTGGTATCATAACGCAACATGTAAGCCATGTAATCCACATCCAGCAAGTCGTTGATAGCCACAACTTGAACATTGTCTCTTTCGGTGGTAGCTCTGAAAACCAATCTACCGATACGACCGAAACCATTGATACCGATTTTAATTTTTTCCATAATTTGTTGTTTTATAATAGGATTAATTTTATAAGATTGCTGCAAAAAGAGCGTGCAAAAATACAATAATTATCGGAATTATACAAAACAATTTGGACAAGAGAAAAAAACCACTATTCGTATCTCAACGCGCTTATCGGATCCATGTTGGCAGCCTTCTTCGCGGGATACCAGCCGAAGAAGATACCGGTGAGAGCACAGACCAGGAACGAGCCCAAAATGGCCATCTCGCTCACCACGTATGGCATGTGCATCAACTTGGAGGCCACATACGCGATAACCAGCCCCAAAATGATGCCGATGATGCCTCCTATCAAGCTCAGGATCACACTTTCGCACAAGAACTGCAGCATGATGTCGCGGTTGTGCGCCCCGATGGCCATGCGCAAACCGATCTCTTTCGTTCTCTCTGTCACCGTGACATACATGATATTCATAATGCCAATACCGCCCACCACTAACGAGATGGAGGCGATAGCGGCCAACAGTGTGGTCATCAAACCCGTAACGGAACTGATGGTGGACACCAACTCCTCCTGCGTGCGGATGTCGAAGTCGTCCTCGGTACCGCTCTTGATGCCGTGGTTGCTACGCAGAATGTACGTGATTTCCGTGGCGGCCAATTCCGACTCCTCCTCGGAGGTGGCCGATGCGAATATCATATTGAAATAGGTGATGCCCAAAAAACGCTTCTGTATCGTAGTGTAGGGTGCCAGCACAATGTCATCCTGGTCGTCGCCCATGCCACTCTGGCCCTTGGAAGCCAACACACCGATAACCGTCATCGGAATGGAACCGAAACGGATGGACTTGCCTATGGGATCCTCGCCGTTGGTGAACAACTCTTTCACCACCGTCTGTCCGATGACACACACTTTGCTATAGCGTTTCACATCCTCATCGGTGAACATCACGCCCTCTTGCAACTCATATTTCCGGATGTCCAGATAGGTGGCGGACACGCCGTTGATGGAACAGCTGTGATTGTTGTTGCCGTAAATCAGCTGCTTGCTGGTGCTCACATTCGGCGAGACAGCCGCCACATAGCGGGTGTTTTTCGACAGCGACTCCAAATCCCTGTTGTCCAACGATTTTGATGATGACATTCCCATATCCACACCGCCTCTGCGCTGACGCGCGGGCATGATCATGATCATGTTGGAGCCCATGGAGGAGAGTTCGGATTTCACACTCTGCGTGGAGGCCTGCCCGATGCTGACCATGGCGATGACGGAGGCGATGCCGATGATGATGCCCAGCATGGTGAGCGCCGTCCGCATCTTGTTGCGGAACAGGGATTGTATGGCTATTTTGATAAGGTTTCCGATATTCATGACTAATCTTCTTTTTGAAGGTTGATGGCGGCCAGCGCCTCTGCTGCCGACTGTGTGTCAATAGGCGCGTCTTCAATAATCTGTCCGTCGCGCAGCTTGATTTTACGCGTGGTGAAAGTGGCAATGTCGGGCTCGTGCGTGACGAACGCGATGGTCTTGCCCTGTTCGTGCAGGTCCTGAAACAGGCTCATGATCTCATAGGAGGTTCGCGTGTCGAGGTTGCCGGTGGCCTCGTCGGCCAAGAGGATGACGGGGTCGTTGACAAGGGCGCGTGCGATGGCCACACGCTGCTGCTGACCGCCGGAAAGCTGGTTGGGCATGTGCTCCAGACGATGCTCCAGACCCACTAACTTGAGGGCCGCCTCCGCACGCTCGCGCCGCTCCTTGGCCGGCACATCATTGTTATAGAACAACGGCAACTCCACATTCTCGATGGCCGTAGTGCGTGCCAGCAGATTATAGTTTTGAAAAACAAAACCGATCTTCCGGTTGCGCAAAGTGGACAACTCGTTTTTGCTCAGACTTTTAATAGAAACCCCGTCAATGATATAATCACCGGCACTGGGTGTATCCAAACAACCCAGGATGTTGAGCAACGTGGACTTGCCCGAGCCACTCGTGCCCATAATGCTCACGAACTCGCCTTCCGTGATAGTGAACGACACGCCCCGCAAGGCGTGTACATCCTCGCTGCCCACGCGAAATACGCGCTCTAACTTCTCCACTTTCAATATGTCTTTTGCCATAACTATCTCTTCTTTCGCTCCGGTCTGCCCGGCATAAACGGATTGTTAGCCCCCTCTTTGCCTTTGCCCGACGGCATACCCTCCATGGCTTCGCTGACACTGGTCACCACCTCTTCTCCGTCGCGCAAACCATCGGTTATCAATGTTTTAACCCCATTGTTCAACCCCACCCCCACACTTCTCTGCTCATAGCTTTTCTCGCCTTTCTTCACCCAAATGGTCTTTCTGGTAATGTCCTTCAGTCCCTGGGCCAACTCCTCATTGTTTTTGTATAAAAGCTGGAATGAATATCCTTTTTTCTCAAATTGTTTCATTATTGTAGGATCAATAGTGGAATACAAAGCCGTCATTGGGATGCAGATGCCGCTCTCCTTCTTGGTGGTGATGGTCACGCTGGCGGTCATGCCGGGGAAAAGCTTGGTTTCCGGATTGGGTGCATTGATGATGACCGTGTAGGTGACCACGTTGGCGGTGACGGTCGGGTTGATACGCACCTCCTTGACAGTGCCGCTGAAGACATCGTCCGGGAAGGCGTCCACGGTGAACGTCACGGGCTGGCCGGCCTTCACCTCGCCGATGTCAGCCTCATCCACCTTGGCCTCCACCTGCATCTGCGTCAGGTCGTTGGCAATGGTGAACAGGGTGGGCGTGTTGAACGAGGAGGCCACCGTCTGGCCCTCCTCCACGGCCTTGTCCATGATCACGCCGTCAATGGGCGAGTAGATGGTGGCATATGACAGGTTGGTTTGCGCACGCGACAAGTCCGACTGGGCCGTCTTCAGCTGGTTCTTGGCCAGATTCAAGGAGTTGACCGCCGACTCGTACGCTTCTTGTGTGGCGGCCTTGTTGTCGTACAATGCCTTCACACGGTCAAACTGCTGTTGTGCCAGCGTCAGATTGCTTTGGGCGTTCGACACGCTGGTCTTCGCCTGCGTGAGTTGCTCGTTGAGGTTGGAGCGGTCCAACTCGGCCAACAGCTGGCCCTTTTTCACTACAGAGTTGAAATCCACGTAGATGCGCTCCACAATACCAGACACCTGAGTACCCACATCCACCTTATAGACGGGTTGCAGCTCGCCGGTGGCCGTCACCGTCACCTCGATGCTGTCGATGGCGCTCCGCATCGTGTTGATCTGCATCTCGGTATGCTTGCCTTTCTTATGCGCAAAAAACATGATCACCGCAATCAACACAACCGCCGCGATGATGATTATCCATATTGCCTTTTTTGATAGTTTTGATGACATATTTTTGTAGTTTGTTAATATTGGACTTTTTATACTTTATCACTTCCCCACTCTCATCCTCACAACTTCACCGGCAACCCCATCATCACATCCAGAATCTTGCGTTCCAGCACGAAAGAGTATTTGGCCTGCATGTATTTGTTGAGCTGATTGAGGTAGTTGGTCTGCTGCTGGATAAGGTCCACCGCCGTGACGGAACCGTACTTGAACTTGACGCTGTAGGCGTTGTAGTTGGCCTCGTAGGCATCCTTCTGCGCCTCAGCCACGCGATAGTCATTCTGCGCGGAAAGCACATCAAGATAATACTGCTGCAGTTCACGCCCCACCTGATATTCAGTTTCCTTCTGGCTCAACTCGGCCTGCTGCACACGAAGTTCGGCAAGCTGTACATTATGGCGCACAGAGCTCCTCTGATATATGGGAATGCTGAGGTTGAGCCCGATGTTTTCACCCAAACCATGCCAGAGTTGCGTACCCCAACTCAGATTTTCGGACAGATTGTTGTTGTTATAGCCCGTGCTGATACCGGCGTTGAGCGACAGGCTCGGATAATAGTTGGCCTTCCTCAGCTTCACATCGTACTGAGCATCGGTGACGTCGTTCTCTTTCAGCTTCAGTTCCGGGAGGTAGTTCATCGATTTGGTCATCATCTCCTGCATTTGCGGGACCTCCAGATTTTTGAAGAGCGTGGCGCTGTCGGGACGCACAATATGGATGTCAGCATTGGGATTGATGGCTAACAAATTCTTAAGGGTGAGGTAGTTGTTTTGGATGTTGATTTTGGTGTTTTCAATATTGTAAAGGTCGGAGGTGTGCTGGGCCTGCAGCATCTTGTACTCGCTTTCCAGAATTTTGCCCACCTTGAACTGCTGTTCGCCCTGCTCCATCTGCTCCTTGCTGCTCTTCAACACTTCCTGCTGATACTCCAGCAGATCCTCATTCATCATGATGTTCAAAAAAGCTTGGATGATGGAAACACGGATGTTGTTTTTCTTTTGTTCCAGTTCCAATTCCGACTGTTCCACTTGCAACTTGCTTTGTTTTATGGAATTATAATTGCTGAGGCCGTTAAACAGCGTCATCCCCGCACTGATGCCGTAGTTGCCGTTCCAAGAAACCGACTTTTGGTAATGGTTGGTGCCCAAACCTTGGGAAACGGATGCGGAAACAGACGGAGCGATGTTCTCCTTGGCCTGCTTGAGATTGATTTCCGAAGATTGGATGTTCAAGCCATACGTCTGGAGCGTGTAATTGTTCTCCTCGGCATACCGGATACACTCTTCCAAAGAAAACCGCATCGGATTCGAAGTCGTTGATGTAGAATTATTTTGGGAAAAGGAGAATGGTATCAATCCCAGTAAAAGAATGTTTAATATAAAAATGTTTTTCATCTTTGAAAAAAAAGAAAAAAGATTAAATATTTGGACCAAGGTTTAAAAGACGATGATTTTTTTCATCATAATATTTCTTCATATAAGGCTTGATTTTTAAACAAAAAAATCTTTCTTTTGCATACTAAAAATGAGAAAAAAAGGTTTTACCAAATCGTTCGGAATTGGGATGTCGGAAAGATGTCAAGTACCAATGACACATATAATTACAGCCAACATGTAACAATGGCACTTGAAACTACGACTACCATTGGTCTTTGTTTGGATTTTATGCCTTTGATATAATTGTGCTTGATATGAGAAAAGTCTGTTTTGTATTGTCTGTTTTGCTGATTTTATGTTCAGCCTGTCATAAAAAAGAAAAAGTAGCCACGCCCACGCTCACCAAAACGCAGGAAACGAAGGTCAAGGAGGTGAAAGTTAGCATCAAGCGGTATGAGCAGGCGCTTTTCGAATTGGATGCCAACAAATTGGCCGAAGGGATGGAATCGCTTTACGGTCAATATCCCGACAACCTCGTCTCCAACGGATGCTGGAAGAACCCGCAGATGATAGCCGCCCTGAAGGGTTATCTTTCCGACCCCACTATCCGGGATTTGTACAAGGAGGTGCAGAAGCAGTACCCTAACACCGACGACCTCAACCGCGAGCTCACCGCCGCTTTCAAACAGTACCTCAAGCACTTTCCCGATGCCGTCATTCCCAATGTCTATACGTTGATTCCCGGTATGGATTTTTCCACCCCAGCTGTGTTCGGCTATGAGGACAACCTGTTTATCTGCTTAGACATGTATTTAGGCAAGGACTGCAAATATTACGCATTGGCCGGGATGCCGAAGTTCATCGCTGCCCGCTGCGACCGGAAATACATGGCCACCGACTGCTTCTCACAGGGAATATGCTACCGTCATCTGCCCGACAAAACGCCCGTTTCCGCGTTGGACAACATGATTGAGGCCGGCAAAAAACTCTTTTTCACCCAAACCATCTTCCCGGAAAAAGCGGAGAAAGACATCATCAAATACAGTGAAGATCATTACCAATGGGCGAAAAAGCATGAGGCCGCCGTATGGCAGTATCTGATAGAGAAAAACATGCTTTACTCCAAGGATGAGGATGTCATCCGCCGGCTGATTGACGAGACCCCGTTCACCCGCGACTTCGGCAATGACTCGCCCGGCAGGATGGGCTGCTACATGGGCTGGCGCATCGTGCAAAGTTACATGCAGAACCATCCGGAAACCACCCTTGCCGAGCTAATGGCGAACACCAAATCGCAGGAAATACTAACCAATTCCGGGTACAAACCAAAATTTTAAGACGCCCTACCACAGAGATTATTTTTGTATCTTTGCCCGCGTCTTTTCAATGTTGAAAAACCTAAATCTTTCTTATTATGAAAAAGCATCTTGTAATTCTAACTCTCTTGTTCTCAGTTTGTTTTGGCTTAAAAGCCCAAAACTGCGATGCTCCAACTAACGTAACGGTCACAGGCACCAGCGACCATTCCACACATATCACATGGAATTATCCGGGTTCTTCCTCCCGACTGTTGTTATACAACAACGCCAACTTCATCAACCTGCCTGGGGAGGGTTATCAGGGTGCGGATGTGAGCAGCCTGTATGCCGGGCAATCCTCATTGGGTAAAAACGCCACGTCGCCGGGATTCGCCATCGCCGACGACTTCACGCTGACGCAGGATGCCCAAATCACCTCCATCGACTTTTTCGCCTACGTGGAAAACGCGTCCATCACCAGCTCGCCCATCACGTATGTACTGGTGAAGTTCTACAACCAGTTGCCTGTCAACAGCCAGACAACGCCGGTGTGGACCTCCACGCAGCAGGCCCCGATCTCCTGCGATTGGACAGGGGCCTACCGCACAGAAGACATCATCTACTATACGAACCATCACCTGGACAACATCCGGCCTATCTTCCAGGTCAAGGCCAACGTGAACGCCAGCCTGCCTGCCGGTCATTACTGGGTGTCGGTATCTTTTGTCGGGGCCAACACCAACGAAGTGTATGGAATCCCCTTGGTGGATGCCAACCACGTGACCACTGGCGACGCCCTTACCTTCAATTCCACAGACGGCACCTGGGGCCCTTGGACAGATGACGCCTCCCACGAGCAGATGGGTATGCCTATGCGCATTTTCGGCTATTTCGCCAATGACGGCCTTACAGGCTTCAATGTCTATCGTAATGGCACACAGGTGAATACACAATTGGTAGAAACGCCCTACTACGATGATGTGGACACCAGCATGACGGCCCTGACCCAATACTGCTACACGGTGAAAGCCGTTTATTCATCTTGCACATCCCCTGCATCGGCCAGCGGCTGCGGCAGTACCACAGCCGACCCGTGCTTCGTTTCCACGCTGCCCTATACGGAGAACTTCGACGACTATGGCTATGGCGACAATGTCTTTCCCAACTGCTGGCGCGGGCTTACCAGTTTTTTGGGTAGTGTCAATCTGCCTTGCATCCAACCGCCAACCGCTGCCACATCCTATGCGTTGAGGCTTTATGCCAGCTCGGTAGAACAGAACTATGCGGTGGCTCCGAAAATCAACACGCAGGATGTGCAACTCAGCGACATCGTAATGTATTTCAAAGCCTACAAGACTTCGGGCAATGCCTCCGCCCAGTTGGTGGTAGGCTCCGTAACCGACCCTGACGACTACTTTTCCTTTTCCCCCATCGACACCATCACGCCATCGGCAACCGGCGTTTTCGAGGATTTCTACTATGAGCTGTCGCAATACACCGGATTGAGCGACTATATCGCCTTCCGGGCTTTAAACGCCCCCATTTTCATTGATGAATTCAATTTCTTACCCGTGGCCTGCATGCACCCGTCCAACCTCAGCATTGCGGAGGTGGGTTCAGATTATGTCACAATAGGCTGGCACGCCTTCCAGGGCACAGCCCCATTCACTGTCCAGTACAAGCAATCCTCGGAGGGCGGCTGGAACACGGTGACCGGCGTTTTGGATACGACCTTCACCATTTACGGTCTGTCGGTGTTGGAAAACTATTCGTTTGATGTCATCGTCCGCTCCGAGTGCGCCACCGCCGACAACAGCATCTCCAAAACCTTTACTTTCTCGACTACCTGCCAGGTGTCAAGCGTGCCCTATATGGAGAATTTCGACGACTTCTACGCTCCGGCCAATGCGGGGTTTGTCGTCCCTGACTGCTGGTCGAAAGCCAATTCCGGCGGCGACAACTACGGTTATCCATACGTAGGCACATCCGGACAGGCCAACAGTTACTCTTTGCGGAGAAACCTCTGTTTCCAGAGCAAGCCTATCGGACAAACGGGCCAAGGCAACAATTTCGCTGTACTACCCACACTGGATGCACCCCTCAGCACCCTGACGCTGCGATTCTATTGTTATACCAGTTTAGCCGACAATCTAAGTACAATGGCGGTAGGTATTGTGACCAACATCACCGACAAGACCTCCATCATGAACAGTTTCACCCCCATCGATACAGTCCATTTCCTGAAAGGTGGTCATTTCTATGAGGTTCCTCTTTCCAACTATTATGGTACCGGCCATCTTGCCTTGGTGGGCTTGAAAATCGATTCGTTAACCAATAATTTCTGTGTGGACAATGTGGAGGTTTATCCCAGCACTTATACCTGTTATCATCCTGAAAATATCCGCTATGTGGGCGGCACACCCACTTCCATCAAGGTTTGTTGGACCCCCTGGAATACAGCTTCCACCTCCTATACGTTAGCTTACAAATCGGTGGATGACTATGTATGGACGGAAATCCCCAACCTCACCGATACATTCTATAATGTGATAGGTCTGCTTGACGGCACCCAATATGAGTTCAAGGTAAAAGCCCATTGCCAGGGCGGCAGCAGTGCCTACTCTTTTGCGGAGAAATTCAAAACCCGCTGTTTCAATTCTGTCTTTATCCCTTATAGTAATGACTTTGAAGGGGATAATCCACTGGAATGCTGGTCCATCATCTCCAAACTCTACACGGCTCCCGGCATAAACAGCACCTCCTCGCAAAGTCACTCTACAAGCCACAACTTGAATATCCCCTGCAATTACACGTGGGTAGCTACACCGGCCATCGCGGCTCCTATCCAGGATCTGACCATGAGTTTCTATGCGGCCCGCTCCTCTTCCGCATCTTATTGCGGCGATTTGGAAATTGGTGTCTCCAACGATCCTATGGACACCTCCGATTTCGAATGGGTATCCACCATAAATGTTGCTGCTACCAACACCTATTATCTTGAAGAGGTCAATTTTTCCGGCGTGTCCAATATGGGAACAAACAAGTATATTGTCTTCCGCATCCGCCATGCAGCCGCCAGCGGCAACTGGCGCGTGGATGACGTGGACATCTACTATTCCACCCCCTGTGCCACTCCGACACAGCTGACCGTCCTCAGCACTACGGACCAGACGGCTTCCCTCTATTGGCACAATGACCCGAATATGATCTCCTGCGATCTGATGTATAAATCCAAATTCGACAGAGACTGGACCATCATTTCCAACATCACTGACAGTCTTTATACACTTACCGGGCTGGTTTTCAACACGCAATACACTGTTCAGGTGCGCACCACCTGCAGTACCGGCATTAGCCGTATCAGCAACTCCGTCACCTTTACAACCCCTTGCGGCCTCATCACTAATCTGCCTTACAACCACAACTTTGACAGCGATGTCACCGATGATGCCCCCAACTGCTGGACTACGAATACCACAGGTACCAGCACCTCCTACATACCAACTGTGAAGACCAACTATCACCATTCAGGAAGCAAAGCGTTGTATTTGCGTAAAGGCTCCAATAACAACAATATCGGCTGGGCCGTACTACCGGAGTTAGACACCACCCTCAACGTTTCCGACCTGCAAGTCTCCTTCTACCATCTGATGCCGAATGGGACCAATTACAATCTGATGATTGGCACGATGTCCGACCCCGATGATTTCGACACGTTCACGCCGTGGGATACCGCCGCATGGCCGCATTATGGCGAATGGCAGTATCACATCACCCGCTTCAACGGGAACACGACCGGTGACGGCTACATTGCCTTTGCCGCCGGACCTTACAACTCTTCCATGATGTATATAGATGATATTTTGGTGGAACGTATCCCCACCTGCTTCAAACCGCTAGCTGTCAAAATCGCCGACATGGGCAACACCTGGTTTGACGTGAGCTGGACCCGAGGCGGCAACGAACAGCAGTGGAAGGTGGCGTTCAAAGCTCAAAACGATTTGGTGTGGTCATACATCACCGTCAACGACACCGTCTGCCACGTTACGGGCCTGACAAGCGGTACTAAATACATTTACAAGGTCTGTTCAGTATGCTCCCCCACCGATGAGAGCGAGTATTCCGATGAGCAAACCACCACCACCTACTGCGATCCCATCTCCCAACTTCCTTACATTGAAAACTTTGACACCTACGGAACCACCGGCTCGCCATTCCCCACCTGCTGGATCCGGAACAACACCGTCAACTTGTCCACCAAACCGTACATTTCCACCTCTCACTTTTCCAGTCCGGGAGGTTTGTATATAACGGTAAACACGAACCAACATGTTATTGTTTGCCCGCCAGCGCTGGATTCCACCATCAATATGAATGATGTGAAAGTCTCTTTTAAAATGAGAGAGAGTTTCTATTCAAACTTCTACCTTATTTTCGGCATCACCGAAAATCCGCAGAATCTGAGTGCTTTTGTGCCCCTTGACACGATTTATCCCATGTATGGCACTTCGGACAACTGGTCGGATGTGGTGTTGTATCTCTCCGACTACAACTTGCCGGCTGGCCGGTACATTGCCCTGAAGAAAACGTTCGTCTCCAGCGGCACGAACAGCAGCTATGTGTATATCGACAACTTCTCCATCAACACCACGGTCTGTTCGGCTCCGCAAAACATAGCCGTCACCAATGTGGGTTCCGACTGGAGCGATGTTTCCTGGCCAGCGACCCCGTTAGTGCAGGAGTGGGAGTATGTGTATGGTCCTGTCGGCTTCGATCCCGAAGATTCCGTTCCGCACATCATCGACACCAACATCGCACACATTGCGGGTATTGGCGGCGATGTCCATTACGAATTCTACGTGCGCAACATCTGCCCGAATGGCGATCCCTCCGACTGGTCTCTGTCCACCCTCCTTTACACGAGCTGCCAGCCCGTCACGTCCATTCCCTACTATGAGGATTTCGACAGCTATGGCACACGTCCCACCTACAACCATTCTGTATTCCCGAACTGCTGGACCAAGACTGGCAACGCCAACACGCACTTGTCCGACTTGAGCCTGCAATACTATTACAGCTGGCCGGGGGCCATGGCCATCAGACGCACGTTTGACAAATATGTTTACCTGTCTCTGCCGGAAATCACCGACACCATCGCCTACCTGCAGCTTTCCTTCCTCGGAAAATTCAATACGGCGGACGGCTTCGTGGATATCGGTGTGATGACTAACCCGATGGATACGAGCACCTTCACGTTAGTGGAGTCTGTCCACGCCCGCTCCACGGTCTGGAACGAGTTCACCGTGCCGTTGACCTCATATGTTGGCACCGGTCACTACATCACATTCCGCTCCAAGGGATCTCCCGGCTATGACTTCTATATCGATAACCTGTTGGTGGACAATGCACCTGTGTGCGTGAAGCCGGTGAACCCCTCCATTTCCAATATCCAGCTCCACTCCGTGCAGATGGGCTGGACACCGGGCCGTTTGGAGACCAGCTGGCAGGTTGCCTATGGTCCGCAGGGATTCCATCCCGATGCGCCGGGCACCAGCACGTACGTCACCACAACGGAGAATCCCGTCACCATCACGGGCCTCGCCGACGGCACTTTCTATGACATATACGTGCGTTCCGCCTGCGCCGACAGCGTGTATAGCGAGTGGTCGTCCGTGAACTCCTTCCGCACCCGTTGCGTCTCCATTGACTCCGTACCCTACTACGAGAGCTTTGACAGTTACGGCACCGGAAGCAACTACAACTACGTGAACACCTACCCCACCTGTTGGGACAAGATGACCAACAGCTCGCGAGAGAACAACCACATCAACTGGTACCCGTACCTCAGCACGTTCACCCATGCCGATGGCAACGCCTCCTTGTATTTCTACACGACTGGTGGCCAATATTGCATCGGTTCCATGCCACCTGTGGGCGACAACCTCTCCATAGACAGTCTGCAGGTTATTTTCAAAATCAAGGGCAGCAGCAACACAGGCTCTTTCCAAGTAGGTGTGATGACCAACCCAGAAGACACGAGCACCTTCACCCTTGTGCAGACCGTAACGATGAGCGGAAACGGATGGAATGAAATCACCGTCCCGTTCAACAACTATACCGGCACTGGCAAATATATCGCCTTCAAGATGGTGAATACCTCCTCTGGCAGCAGCAACTACTTCTCTTGTTTCATCGACGCCCTCTCACTGGTACGCATTCCCACCTGTATTGAGCCGCTATTCATCGAATCTATCGGACAAACAGAAGGCAGTATCACACTGTCATGGTTTGATACCGTAAGCACACAGGACCACTGGCAGATAGCCTACGGACCGAGCGGCTTCGACCTGGATATGGCCCCCAATCTCATCATTGCGGACACCGTGCCCTTCACCATCACCGGCTTGGCGGAAGGCGTGGACTACGATTTCTACCTGAGAACTTATTGCTCGGCTGACGACCAAAGTTTCTGGATGGCGCCCATCACCGTGCGTACCGCCTGCTCTTCTGCCAAACCGCTGCCTTACATTGAGAATTTCGATTCATACCAAGGCACCAGCTTGAACAGCGACGGCACCGTTCCCGGTTGCTGGTTCGCCTATAAGACGAACAGCACCCTCAAACTGCCTCATATCGTGAATCAGAACTTCAACTACACCTATCCGAATGCCCTGATGATGACGGCCAATGTCAATGGCGCCAGCACATATGTCGTCCTGCCCGAATTCTTGGATTCCCTGAACCGTCTCAACATCACCTTCTGGAAGCGCATGTACAATGTGGACAGCACCGCCATGTTGACGGTAGGTTACATGACGGACAACATGGACTATACCACCTTCGTGCCGTTGAAGACCGTCACCAATGTGCATGACATCAGCGGTGCCTTCGATACGGTCAAGTTCTACACCTTCCAGAATGTCCCGGCGCATGGCTATATCGCTTTCCGCTTCAGCACAAATTACCCCGGCCAATCGCAGTGCGGTATTGACAATGTTCTGGTCACCAATACCGATGTGATTGACTGTCAAACTCCCACCAATCTGACCGTCACCAATATCGGATACACCTCTGCCACCTTTAGCTGGACACCCGGCGGCGACGAAGACTATTGGTATCTTGAAATCTGGCCGGCGGAAGATCCGGATCCCATCATTTCCGGCATCGGCACGAGTTATACCTCCATTAATCTGAACAATCTGGCGACAAACACCGAATATGTCGTACGTGTGAAGGCCCTCTGCTACGGACAATGGGAGAGCGATCCCACCGACACCATCCATTTCCGCACCCTCAGCGATGACACGTTAGGTGTTGCCGGTTTTGCAAGATTCATTTCCTTGTATCCCAACCCGACCAACGGCCAATTCACCATTCACAACAGCCAATCCACCATTCACAACGTGGATGTTTATGACGTGTATGGCAAGCTATTGAAATCGGTGGAAGTGAATAGTGACCAGACCCGCCTCGACATGACGCCTTATGCCGACGGCATCTATTTCATCCGCATTGAAACCGAAAAGGGCATTGTAACGAAGCGGTTAGTGAAGAAATAAGCAACACGCAAGAACAAAAACAAAAGGAGTCGATGCTGGAAGGTGTCGGCTCCTTTTTTTTGATGGGGGAGGGGGGGGAGAGTTGAGAGTTTAGAGATTAGAGTTGAGAGGATGTAGGGAGTTAAGGAGTTAAGACCAGTGATCAGTGAATAGTGAATAGTGACAAACGGTCAACCTTATTCAGGCATTAACACAAAAGCCAATGGCTAACGGCCAACGGCTAATAGCCAGAGACCAGTGATCAGTGATCAGTGATTAGTGATCAGAGAACCAAGAACTAAGAACTAAAAGCTAATGGCTAACGGCCAACGGCTAAAAGCTTAATTTCTTAACTACTTAACTTCTTAACTCAAAAAAATTCGTATCTTTACCGCCGAAAAAATTTATCAACCTTAAAATTCAATCATGAAGAAAAAGATCTTTATTTCTCTCGGTTTTTTAATGATGTCCATTCTCCCTGTTTTCGCGCAAAACAGCCATTGGGAGTATCAAGGTGTCCCTACCACAAGTGCTGTTACGGTAGTGCATTCGAACGGTGTTGCCTATTTGTTTCAATCGGACGGTGGGAACCTGTATGTTCAAGAATTGGATCCGAACACCATGCAATCGCTCCCTCCAAGTTCAAACAATGCAATGTCTTTGCCAATACTACCATTATATATTCAGGGTGCTTATGAGGATTTTAGTGGTAACATTGTTATTTACGGGAATTTAGGTCTCAATCCTGCGGCTGCCCAATATGATGTTAGTACTCATCAGATTATGAATGTTTTCTTAGATGCAAATCACACATACGACAGTTTTATTAATGGTTGTTCCGGAAATGATATTAATGGAATCATGGTCGATGTGTTCGTATTAGAGAATCAAGGAATTCTCATTGGTACAGATTGGAGCGGCAATGACTTTAATTCAACGGTGTCGAATCCTATTGGATACTTTTCGGATGTTCTTTGGGACCCTTTCAATTCGTGTTTTGCCGTGACTGGATACGGCGGTTCTAACATTGCAAATCCTCAATTGTTTCTGATTGGTATGGAATATGATGTTTTTTCTGGTTTTCAAATTACAACCAATCCTCTTGCTTGGGATTTGTCAAATCAGACATTCTCTTTTGCGGAATATAGAACATGTTTGGAAATTCTTCCTAATGGGGATTTTGTTGTGGGCCAAAGTCTTAGAGAAGGACAATATGATTGGATATGGCTCACCACCACAAATGGATATACGGGAACAATCAATTCTGCAGTTTTTCGGATGCCCTCCCATAAACTAATGGTATTGGATATGAAACACAATGAAGATATTGGCCAACTCGTCTTACTCGGAAAGATAGTTCATTCGTGTGGCACAATTCATTTTTTAGCACAAGTGGACCCCTATGCTCTGTCAAGCATGGTGGCGGCACAGGTGACGGGCATCAAACCTCTCAATATTTGTCTGTTCAATCCCAGTGGTTTAAGTTCTAATGCTGTTGCATTACAGAAGTTGGAAATAAATCCTTATCCTTGTGCCAGAATTCTCGCCACGGGCACTTATGCGAACAATGAAACATACGTAACAGAGACATACGACCTCGCAAATAGTTCTTGTGATTTGATTTTCTACCCATTAGATGTGCCCTTGATTCCGAATATTGGGAATGTGTCTTGTAATTTTTCTCAGATAAATCTCAATCCATTACCTGCACCGTTATTCCCGGCCTATCTTTATATATATGAAAATTGGTCTTGTCAGGACCCAATGCCCTGTTCGAAGCAGCTTCAGGAAAAATCGATTCTGCTACCATCAGACAGCGCAATAGTTGATTGGATGGAAAACGGGCTACTGGAATTTTCAGGATTTACAGGAGAAATCACTTACAAGGTTTATAATATGTTAGGGGAATGTGTGGCGGTTGGGAATACAGTTAATGGGGCGAAAGGTTTGCTTCTTACTGCCAGAGGATTATACGTAATTACGGCAGAAGACCAATACGGTCATTCAGCCACAAAAAAATTCATCTATTTAAACAAATAGCTAATAAATAAAGCAATGAGGAGAATTGTATTTTTTATGGGATTTCTTCTCCTTACTATTGTGTCCACCGCCCAAGAGGAATACCTCAAAGGCCGGGAATTCTGGACCACATCCATATCTCGTTTTTTATATATTCAAAACGATACTTGTTTGCTGTATATTATGGGCGATACAGCAAGTACTGGTTATGTGGAGAATCCCAATACGGGTTTTTATACGACATTCTCTGTCACACCCGGAGTTACAACAGAGGTGAAAATACCACGTTCCGACCTGTGTATGTCGCTTCCGAATTATTGGACGAATCAGGATTTTGACACCGTACTTCCTATAGGTGTTCATATTGTCACTGACAGACCCGTTTGTGTTGTACAACTTACAAAACATAATGATTGGGTAGTACGCAAGGATATTGTTAAGCCGTTGTCCTTGCAGAGCAAAATCTCACTTCATTTGGTAAATGGTTGCTTTATGTGGACGGACGATTGTGCTCACGTTTACCCTTTTCATGTGATGGCTACAGAGGACAGCACCTTCGTTTCTATTTATAAGAACAACACAGACGTTTCTCATCGTCTTCTTCAAAAAGGGGAAATATTAACATACAGGTCCTGTCGAGACTTTTTGTCAATACAAGACAGTGGATATGTATATACTATTATGAGTGACTGCAAGCCTATATGTCCGTTCTTTTCTGTGGGTTATTCGGGGGCAATTAATGATCCCTATATCCTTGATTGCTATTACAAAAATGCAGAATATTATCTTACCAAACGATATGCCAACAATAGACTTATAAAAAAATTAAGCTGGACTTTACCAATTGATTTGGGACCAGTGGAAATTTACGATGGGATAAACGCTGTAAGGCTGTGGAATCATACACAAGGAATTATTAAACTAAATCAGAATTCCTCCGGATACGGATTTTTCCGATTCTTGTCAAATACATGTACGAGTTATTATCCGAATAGTGGAGTATCATGTAATACAACTAATAGTATCGATCTCGATGCTTTAAAACATCCTTCTCCCACCAACTACTTCGTCCGTTCTTGCTGGATCCCCACCTCCACCAACGAGATGCCCGACGACACCAACTACGCCGACCTGCTCATATACGTGCATGAGGACGGCCTCCTCTCCACCACCCTCAACGGGCAGCCCGTCCCCGCCTCCGCCTTCGACTCCTTCCCCTACACCAACCGCGAGTACTGGGTGGCACAGTTCGCCTACTACAACCAAGACATTCCGCCTTATTTCAAAATAGAGAACCCCCACGGCTTTCACGCCGACCTCGACGAGATTGCCTACCATTCCATTCCAACCGCTCCAGTGGAACCTCCGAGGATAACGGTGAGTTCTATTACACAGACATCATCGGGTGTGGCCTACGAAGACCTCGACTTCGCGCACAACAACCTCTCGCCCCACGATTCGGCCACCGTCTATCGGTGCGTGGGCGACACGCTGCTCCTGGATGCCAACACGCAGTGGGACTCCATCCCCTGCCTCTGGACCCTGGACGGCACGGACTACCCCGACATGCCCATTGTGGCGGTGCCGCTCTTGGACACGGGCCTGCGGGTGGCTCGCCTCGTCCTCTACGGCAACCCCGACTGCCCCGACACCATCACCACCTTCGTGCAAGTGCTGCCTCCGCCGGTGCTGCCCCTGCATTCCGATACCACCCTCTGCCGTGGCACACAGCTCTCCGCATGGGACGAGAACGCCATCCTCTACCGCTGGAGCAACGGGGCCGCCACGCCCTCCGTCACCATCGACACGGCGGGCTTCTACTCTGTGACCGTCACCAACCGCGGATGCACGGCCCACTCCGACAGCGTGCTCGTGGACCTGTTCCCGCAGTCGGCCGTGGACTTCGGCGCCGACACCGCGCTTTGCTCCATGGCCACGCTCATTCTGGACGCGGGACAGCCGCACCCAGCCTCCTATCTCTGGCACAACGGCTCCACCAACCGCACCTACACCGTATATCAGGACGGCACCTACTGGGTGGTGGTCACCGACCACTGCACGGGCGTGAGCGACACCATAGCGGTGGAGTACCTGGAGGACTTCGACATAGAGCTGGGCAACGACACGACCCTGTGCACGGGCGAGGAACTGCGGTTGTCGGCCTACGTGCCGGGCGCGCAGTACCGCTGGCAGGACGGGAGCGCGCAGCCCGAATACGTGGTGCGCCACGAGGGCGAGTACAGCGTGAGCGTGCAAAACGCCTGCTTCAGCCACGGCGACCGGATCTACGTCAGTTACGGCGACTGCGAACCGGAGTTCCGTATGCCCACGGCGTTCACCCCCGACGGCGACGGCCTCAACGACCGCCTGCTGCCGGTGTTCGAACACCCCGAGCAGGTGAAGGATTTCCGGATGATCGTTTTCGACCGCTGGGGCGCAATCCTGTTCGTGACGCGCGACCCCAACGAGGGCTGGGGCGGATCGGGCGCGCCCACAGGACTGTATGTGGTGGAGATACGCTACTCGGGCCCCGACGGCTTTGAAGAAACCGTGCGCGGCACGGTGACGTTGGTGAGGTGAACAAAGACCAGTAGTCAGTGAATAGTGATCAGGGAATAGGGACTATTGAACAGGGACAAGTGACAGCGTTTCCCACATTGCCCTATAATTATTAACTGTTAATTATTAATTGTTAATTGTCTCCTGTTTACTTTTTTCGTATCTTTACCGCCGAAAAAATTTATCAACCTTAAAATTCAATCATGAAGAAAAAGATCTTTATTTATCTCGGTTTTTTAATGATGTCCATCCTTCCTGTTTTCGCGCAAAACAGCCATTGGGAGTATCAAGGTATCCCTGCCACAAGTGCTGTTACGGTAGTGCATTCGAATGGTGTTGCCTATTTGTTTCAATCGGACGGTGGCCGTGTTTATGTTACAGAATTGGATCCTACGTATATGACAGTAATGAATCCGAGTAACTATCAAAGTATTCAAAATGTGGTTTTACAAGGTGGTTATGAGGATATTAAAGGTGATATTGTAATATACGGAAGCATGGGTGATTATCCTGTTGCAGCTCTATATGATGTAATTACTCAACAGATCACAAATGTTTTTTATGATTTAAATCATCAATATGATTATTTTATTAACGGGTGTTGTGGGTATGATATTAATGGACAGATAGCAAATATGCTGGTGTTGGAAAGCCGTGGTACTCTTGTGGGTTTTGATTGGAACAATGTTATTGACACATTGATGATTATGAATAATTCTGGTCGTATATCTGACGTATTATGGGACCCCAATGCCGCCTGTTTTGCGGTGACTGGATATAACTTTAACCCCGCAGGACCTCAGCTGTTTTTAGTCGGAATAAAATTCGATGTTAATAATGGTTTTATTCTGAATCCGATTAACTCCACGGCATGGTATCTTCCAAACCTAATATATCCATATTTTTTTGCGGAATATAGAACATGTTTGGAAATTCTTCCTAATGTGGATTTCGTTGTGGGCCAAAGTATTAGAGACAACCAGACAGATTGGTTGTGGCTCACTACAGTAAGTGGATATTCAGGGATTAATAATGCAGCTGTTTTCCAGATACCCTCCCAAAAATTGTGGGTGTTGGACATGAAACACAAGGATGATTTAGACAAGCTTGTCATACTTGGAAAAATAAACCACTCGTGTGGTAATATCCATTACATAGCCCAAGTGGACCCGTATTCTCTAACGAGTATGACGGTGGCACAGGTGACGGGTTATATGCCTTACACTATTTGTGGTTTTAGCCAAAACCTATTCACCAACGACATTGTCTTGCAGAAATTGGAAGTGAATCCAATATCATGTCCCAGGATACTTGCCACTGGCACTTATGCAAATAGTGAAGCATACATGACGGAGACTTTTGACATTGCGAACAGTTCCTGTGATTGGTTTCTCAAAATTCCAGATACGCACCTTTATCCAATTTTAGGGAATATGACGTGCGTAAACACAGGAGTGGCCCTGTTTCCAACCTTATTAAATATTCCTCTAAACAATTTATTGAATTTGTCAGAAAACTGGTCTTGTCCAGACCCGATGCCTTGTACGAAGCAAGGGTTGAAAATGTTTTCTGAAAAAGATACGAATCATGTAACTGTTGAATGGGACGGAAAAGATTTCCTACAATTCATAGGGTTTTCAGGAGAGGTTTTTTATACCATTTATGACGTATTGGGACGACATATAGAAGAAGGAAGGACTTGTGATTTCTCTGCACATATATTTCTGCCAAAATCAGGTATATATATTGTGAAGGCTGAGGATTATGATAGTAATTATACAACAAAAAAAATTGTTTTCATGAGAAAATAATCAAGAATGACGATGCGGATTCGATTATTCATAGGCTTTCTTATACTGTTGATTTCTGCCCAGGCCCAGGAAGAATATCTTAAAGGCCGCGACTTTTGGACGACATCCTTTTCAGCGTATTCATCTTTTTCCCCTTTTACTCCGGTCCGACCCGATACTTGTGTGCTGTACATAACAGGTGATACTATTTGTAGCGGTTATGTGGAGAATCCGAACACGGGATTTAACCAATCTTTTTCTATTGTTCCCGGATTGGTGACTGTGGTGAAAATTCCACACGAGCATATCATGAGTTCATTCCATTCGTTTTCTTTTGCAGACACAACTATGCCGACAGGTTTGCATATTGTTTCAAATAAGAATGTGCTTGTATATCAGATGACGAATTTGAATGCTTTTAACACCAATTTTAATTCCACTACAAATAAAATCGTTGTTCAAAAGACCCCAATTTGGCCGACACAGTTATTCAATTCGTATGCCCATTATTATAACACCAATAGTTATACAAAACCTTTCGGATTGATAGCGACTGCTGATTCCACTGTCGTGAATGTTTATGAAAATGATATACCCATACTACAACGAAGTTTGCAGAAGGGTGATTTTCAGGCAGTTTATTTGAATAACAGTACTCCATATAGTGAAATCAAAATAGAAACAAATTGTAAGACAATTATATCGTTTGTCTCAAGTTTGGGTTGGTTTGAGGCTTCTCCCCTCTTGTCTTATAACTATAACTATAAGGTCAAGGATTGTTTGTTTAAAAAATATTCCAATGTACGGTTATATAAATATAATATCCACTATGCTGTGAATGGGATTTCATTTTCCACTTATACTTGTTATAACGGTATTGATTTGTTTAATTCTCCACAATATATTTCGTTAGGTGATAGGGTGTTTAACAACAATGCCACATCTCAACCTGCTGTGGCAAATGCAGTATATGGTTTTGAACGGTGGTCTCCTGCATGGCTTTTTTTATATAAAAACTATTATACTGTTGGATACAACCCAACTTATTCGGGAGGAGCCACTTGGGTGAATGGATGGAGTTGTGATTTTTATTCCAATAATAAATACCTTCCCACCAACTACTTCGTCCGTTCCTGCTGGATCCCTACCTCCACCAACGAGATGCCCGACGACACTAACTACGCCGACCTGCTCATCTACGTACACGAGGACGGCCTCCACTCCACCACCCTCAACGGACAGCCCATCCCAGCCTCCGCCTTCGACTCCTTCCCCTACACCAACCGCGAGTACTGGGTGGCACAGTTCGCCTACTACAACCAGGACATTCCCCCTTATTTCAAAATCGAGAACCCCCACGGCTTCCACGCCGACCTCGACGAGATTGCCTACCACGCGCGACCCTCGGACCCCTCCAAGATTGACGTGACGGGATTCCTGCTCTCCTCCTCCGGCGAGGCCTACGAGGACCTTGACTTCGCGCACAACAACCTCTCGCCCCACGATTCGGCCACCGTCTATCGGTGCGTGGGCGACACGCTGTTCCTGGATGCCAACACGCAGTGGGATTCCATACCCTGCCTCTGGACCCTGGACGGCACGGACTACCCCAATATGCCCATTGTGGCGGTGCCGCTCTTGGACACGGGCCGCCATGTGGCTCGCCTCGTCCTCTACGGCAACCCCGACTGCCCCGACACCACCACCACCTTCGTGCAAGTGCTGCCTCCGCCGGTGCTGCCCCTGCATTCCGATACCACCCTCTGCCGCGGCACACAGTTCTCCGCATGGGACGAGAACGCCATCCTCTACCGCTGGAGCAACGGCGCCGCCACACCCTCCATCACCATCGATTCGGCAGGCATGTACTCCGTGACCGTCACCAACCGCGGCTGCACGGCCCACTCCGACAGCGTGCTCGTGGACCTGTTCCCGCAGTCGGCGGTGGACTTCGGCGCCGACACCGCGCTTTGCTCCATGGCCACGCTCATCCTGGACGCGGGCCAGCCGCACCCCGCCACCTACCTGTGGCACGACGGCTCCACCAACAGGACCTACACCGTGTATCAGGACGGCACCTACTGGGTGGTGGTCACCGACCACTGCACGGGCGTGAGCGACACGATAGCGGTGGAGTACCTGGAGGATTTCGACATAGAGCTGGGCAACGACACGACGCTTTGCACGGGCGCGGAGTTGCGGCTGTCGGCCTACGTGCCGGGCGCGCAGTACCGCTGGCAGGACGGGAGCGCGCAGCCCGACTACGTGGTGCGCCACGCGGGCGAATACAGCGTGAGCGTGCAAAACGCCTGCTTCAGCCACGGCGACCGAATCTACGTCAGTTACGGCGACTGCGAACCGGAGTTCCGTATGCCCACGGCGTTCACCCCCGACGGCGACGGCCTCAACGACCGCCTGCTGCCGGTGTTCGAACATCCCGAGCAGGTGAAGGATTTCCGGATGATCGTTTTCGACCGCTGGGGCGCAATCCTGTTCGTGACGCGCGACCCCAACGAGGGCTGGGGCGGATCGGGCGCGCCCACGGGACTGTATGTGGTGGAGATACGCTACTCGGACCCCGACGGCTTTGAGGAAACCGTGCGCACCACCGTGACGTTGGTGAGGTGAATGAAAAAAATCGTATTTTTGCACTCTTTTGAACAAGTGCGCCTATGACCAAACTTGCCATCGTAATCTTGAACTGGAACGGGAAACGCTATCTGGAACGCTTCCTGCCTACATTGTTGCGCTATATGCCGGATTATGCTGAACTTGTGGTGGCCGACAACGCCTCCACCGACGACTCCATTCCATTCCTGCAGGAACACTATCCCTCCGTCCGCATCATCGAGAATGGACGTAACGAGGGCTTTGCACGCGGATACAATGTTGCATTGCAGCAGGTGGAAGCCCAATACTATTGCCTGCTCAACTCCGACATAGAGGTGACGGAACACTGGGTGGAACCCATCATCGAGATGATGGACGCCAACGACAAGATCGCTGCTGTGCAGCCCAAGTTGCGTTCCTTCGACCAGCGGGACTCCTTCGAGTATGCCGGCGCCGCCGGCGGATTTGTGGACAAGTATGGTTACCCCTTCTGCCGGGGGCGCGTGTTCGGGAATGTGGAAAAGGACCACGGCCAGTACGACACCGACATCGACGTGTTCTGGGCTACGGGCGCCGCCCTGTTTGTGCGCAGCGATGTCTATCGCGTCATGGGCGGCCTTGACGACGACTTCTTCGCCCACATGGAGGAAATCGATTTCTGCTGGCGCATCAAGAACGCCGGCTATAAGATAAAATGCTGCCCGCAGTCCGTGGTTTACCACATCGGTGGCGGCACCCTTCCCAAACAGAACTCCTACAAGACGTTCCTCAACTTCCGAAATAACCTGTTCCTGCTCCTGAAAAACCTGCCCGACGAACGCCTTGCCCCCACCTTCGTGGCCCGCTTCTTCCTCGACATCATGGCGGCCGGATCTTTCCTGTTGCAAGGCCATTTCAAGGATTTCACCGCCGTCTTCAAAGCGATGGCAGCGTTTTACAAGAACTACAACTACTGCAAGGCCAAACGCAACACGATGCCCAAACTGGCTTATTCCGACACATTCCCGAAATCCATTGTCTTTCTTCACTATTTTAAAAGAAAAAAAGTTTTCGATGGTGAGAAATTTATTTAATCCGCATATAATTAAATATAATATAGTATGGAATTCTTTGCGCAATTTTACCACTATCTGCTTATCGTGATGTCCATCTTGGGAGTGCTCGTCTTTGTGGTGCTCCAGTTTGTGACCCCCGCCTATGGAATGACCTTCAATAACCGTTGGGGTATGTCCGTCAGAAGCAATCTCGGCTGGTTTATTATGGAATCCCCCGTGTTTTTCACGATGCTGATTCTCTATTTTATCTCCCTGTATTTCCATATCCGACCATTCAATATTGTCACATTGGTGATGTTCATCTTTTTCGAATTCCACTACTTCCAACGATCGTTTGTGTTTCCACTGTTGATGAAGGGCCAAAGCAAAATGCCTATATCTATCATTATCATCGGCTTTGTATTCAACACGTTCAATGCCATCATGCAGGGTGGATGGCTTTTCTATTTTTCCTCCGAAAACGCCTATCCGATATCATGGTTCTGGTCGCCACAATTCATCGTCGGCACGCTCATCTTCCTCTTCGGCATGGTGGTGAACATCTATGCCGACCGTATTATACGCGGACTTCGGAAGGATGATATGGACAATAATTATTATCTTCCGATGGGCTGGCCTTTTAATCGGATCAGCTCTGCCAACTATTTCGGTGAGATTCTCGAATGGCTTGGTTTCGCCATCCTCACTTGGTCAGTGTCCGGCTTCGTGTTCCTGCTATGGACATGCGCCAATATTATTCCTCGTTCCAAAGAGGTATATAGCCGTTATACCCAGTTCTTCGGTGAAGAGTTCACTTCACTGAAGCGCTACAAGATTTTCCCTTGGATCTATTAAAAGATGAAAAAAAGCCTGCTTGTATTTGCTTTGATGTTATCGCTGGTGGGATGTGATTATTACAATCATCCTACAATTCCGAACGTGTCGGTGGATTTCACAATATATCCCAATGATGTGATGTACTATCGCCTCAACACGTATGGCGGCTACGAGTATTTCACCGGCGGTGTGAACGGGATTATCGTGTATCGTCTGGATGAATGGACATTCCTGGCCTACGACCGGGCCTGCTCATTCGATTATGAAGAGCCGGCCTCGTGGCTCTATGTGGCCCCGGATGGACTGCGACTGGTGGATTCGCTTTGCGGCTCCACCTTCAACATCCTGGACGGCAGCGTCCTCTCCGGCCCGGCCAAATGGCCCGCCCGTATGTACAAGACCCGCTACGACGGAATGAAATTAAGAGTGTATAATTGATTCAGAAAAACACCAGGGCTACATTTCCGGCAGCATGGCACAAATCAACTGCACCATCTTCGGCTCGGCAGCATTGGCGGCGGCCAGCACCTCTTCGTGCGAGGCATTCATAACCTTCCCCACCACTCCAAGGTCGGTGATGACCGACAAGGCGAATATTTCCATGCCACGGTAATGGGCCACGATGGCTTCCGGCACCGTGGACATGCCCACTGCATCAGCACCCAGAATATGGTAGGCCCGATACTCGGCAGGGGTCTCGAAACAAGGACCGGAAACACCTAAGTAAACACCCTCCTGCAGATGTATGTTCAACGCATTGGCTTTCTGACGCGCCAACTGGATGAGCCTGTGGGAATACACCTCGCTCATATTGGGAAAACGCTCCCCAAGAGTGTCATCGTTGGGCCCGATGAGCGGATTGGTGCCGAAAAAGTTGATATGGTCGCGAATAATCATGATGTCCCCCTCTGTGAAGGTCGGATTCATGCCGCCGGCAGCATTCGACAGAATGATGGTCTTGACACCAAGACCGCAGAACACCTGCTGCGGATAGGTCACCGTGTCCATCGAATAGCCTTCATAATAGTGGAAACGCCCGTTAAGCACCACGATGTCAACGCCGTTCAACTTTCCGAAAATGAGAGTGCCCTTGTGACCCTTGACGGTGGAAACCGGGAAATTGGGAATGTCCGTGTACGGGATTTCGTCCATAACATCAATCTGTTTGGTAAGGCCTCCTAAACCGGAGCCCAAAACAATGGCGATTTTCGGCGCATTAGGCTTGCGCTGGTTCAAATATTGGACGGTTTCGTCAATTCTTTTCTTCTGTTCTTCTGACATGATGCTTTAGGATGTTAATGAATTCTTGTCGGTCGTCTTCAAATACAAATCCCACTTCAATGGGTAGAATGAAAACAGGGAGCAAAGATACGCTTTTTTTCAAACGCTCTGTCTGTAGCCGCATCCAGTCCTTCTCTGTTGTGAGAAGAAACGGCTGATCGACATTTTTGGAAAAATAGGATTCCCGAATATGTTGTATGTCGCTCTCGGAATAGTTATGATGATCCGGGAAACGCACATGCTTTATGCTATGAAACCGTTGTCGTAGATGCTCATAGAGCGGTGAGGGATTGGCGATTCCTGTAAGCAGCACGATATTGGCGTCCGGCGTTAGCATAATACGGGAAGCCTGTTCCGTGACAGGCTCCGGCGACGCATACGTATATCTTGTGAAAAAAAGCGGCTGATGTGGGGCAAGTCCCAACTGATACCGCCAAAACTCCCGATCAACGGGTGCGGAATCGTCCGGTACTTTGGTAACCAACACACAATCCGCATCGCGCACGGCATCCGGGAACTCACGCAACCGTCCCGCTGGCATAGGATAGTCGCGGAAGTATGGCCGGTTATATTCGGTCAGGATAATACGCAGCGACGGGGTGACCGACAAGTGCTGGTAAGCGTCGTCCATCACGATGACATCCGTGTCGGGTGCAAACGTGAGAAGACGACGTATCCCCTCCTCGCGATTCTCAGCCACCGCCAATGGCAATGCGGGAAAACGCTGGTGCAACAAAAGCGGCTCGTCGCCGATCAGATTGGCGCTCAACTCCGCCGACGGCGTGGCGTTGGCCAAGACAAACCCCTTGGATTTCCGCCCATACCCCCGACTCAACATGGCCACGTGAGCAAATCGGCTCAGACATCGCGTGATAAAAGAGGCGTGCGGCGTCTTGCCCGTACCCCCAATGGCGATATTGCCAACGCAAATCACCGGAATCTCCGCCTTGTAGGAACGGATAATGCCTTTGTGATAAGCCCATCGGCGCAATCGGGCGATGTTGCCGAAAAGCCATCCCGCCGGCATCAACAGTTGTCGTATCTTGAAAGGCCTACTCATGGTCCGGTTCGGTTGCAACCTCAGCCTGCATTTTCAACTTGCTCTCTTTTCGTTCTTTAGCTAATTCGGCAAGATGATTCTCATAGGCTTCGTAACGGTTGATGATCTTGGTAACCAAATGATGGCGTACCACATCCTTTGTGTCCATGTAGATGAAGTCAATACCCGGGATGGAACTCAAGATGCGGTCGGCCTGGATCAGTCCCGATTGCTGGTTCTTGGGCAGGTCTATCTGGGTGATGTCACCGGTAATGAAGAACTTGGCGTTTTTTCCCATACGGGTGAGAAACATCTTCAACTGCGACGAAGTGGCATTCTGGGCCTCATCAAGGATAACGTAGGCGTTGTCCAACGTGCGTCCACGCATGAAAGCCAACGGGGCTATTTCGATCACCTTGTCCTCCATGTACGACATGAGCTTCTGCATGGGCATCATGTCCCAAAGGGCGTCGTAAAGCGGCTGCAAATACGGGTCAAGTTTGTCGCGCAGGTCGCCGGGAAGGAAGCCGAGATTCTCGCCCGCTTCCACTGCCGGACGCGTAAGGATGATGCGCTTGATCTGTTTGTTTTTCAAAGCCCGCACGGCCAAGGCAACGGCAGTGTAAGTCTTGCCGGTACCCGCCGGCCCGATGATAAAGACCATGTCGTTCTTGGCGGCACTCGCCACCATCTTCTTCTGGTTAGGCGTGATAGCCTTGATGAGTTTGCCCTCCCGCCCGTGCACGATGACGTTGCTGTCGCCGCTGTCAAGCCGGTAAAAACTGTCGTCCTCCAAGGCCGTGATGTTGAGGATATCCGTCTCCGTAAGCCGGCCAAATTCCTCCAAATGCTTCTGCAACAACTGTATCCGCTCCTCAAAGAGCAGCACCTCATGGTCCTCGCCCATAACTTTGATCTCGTTGCCTCGGGCAATGATCTTGAGTTTGGTGAAAATGTGCGACAGCAGGTCTATATTGGCGTTCTGGCTACCGTACAGGCCTACTACATTGTCGGGTTCTATAGGGATAATCTTTTCCATATCATTCAATGGTTAAATAATTTAAAGGGTTAATAGGGAAACCGTTATACCATAACTCGAAATGCAGATGACTGGTTTTCCCTTCGGATGAGCCGCTATTGCCGAGCTTCGCGATACCTTCGCCGGCGCGGACACGCGCTCCCGTCTTCTTCATCAGGACCGCATTGCGCTTGTAAACGGAAACCAGATTGCCCGGATGCTGGACAATGATGGTGAATCCGTCTTCGGCCGTAAAGCCAGCATAGACCACCACCCCGTCGGCAATACACGAAACGACACTGTTCTGCGGAGATAAAATATCAATGCCATAATGCTTGCGCGTGGCATCAAACACCTGAACCACCGATCCGATGGCCGGCGGGTATATGGACAGGTTTGTGATCTTGGCTTGGGCTATACCCGGAACGTTGTCACTCCCGCCACCATCGTCTTTTCGGATACGTCCCAAAATCCGCTTGGCCTCTCTTTCTATGGCTTCCGTCTCGGCCACCCGCTTTTTGTCACGCTCGGCACTATGGGTTTGCGGAGAGGATTGGGCATCCTTGTCCATATCTCCAATCGTAGGCACATCCCCTGCAAACATCTTGGACAAATGCTCGATATATTCCTGGTTGTATTGGATGACGCGACTCATCGAGTCCACCCGTGCGGCTGTCTGCTTGTACAACTTGTAGTCCTTCTGGGTAGTGTAACCTGGAATGTACATGCGCAAAGGCGTAAGCGCAATGATGACTGTCGTCAGCAGGATGAGTACAACGGAAGCTAAAATAATGAAGACCACCATCTTCTGTATGGTGATCCGCTTGATGACAAAACTCTGCTCATGAGTCTCCTCATTGGAGAAGACCAACCGGTATCGAGTCTTCCATTCGTTCACAATAACGCTCCAAAACTTCTTAAATTTTTGAAATTTGCCCATCCGCGATTTTTTTATTGGGCGCAAAAATACAAAAAAAAGCGCTCTTTGCTTCATCAATTCAGAGATTAGTCAATGTGAAAATAATAATAATAAAAAATGTCGTTGTTTTAAAAAAAAAATTATCTTTGTCCCCAATCTTAATTAAAAATAATATTTATGAATGATCAAGACAACAATGTGAGCTTTTTCAGGTTTGAGGACTTGAGGATTTATGCCAAGGCAACCGACTATATAACCTGGCTCTATCAGGAAACGGCTGGTTCTATCTTGGAAGTTGCCGACTGCAAGAATGTGCTGCGGGATTCTTTCCTGAAGTCAGCGCAGAGTATTGCCTTGAACATGGCGGAGGGCTCTTCCCGTAATAAGACCCAATTCCTGTATTACCTTAAAATGGCCAAGAGTTCCGTGCGCGAGTGCGTCGTCTTCACCGAAATCGCCTACAAGCTGGGCTTATTCTCGGAAGACGCAAAAGAATACTCCCGAAATCAATTGATGGAATTAACCAAAATGGTCGGATCGCTGATTGCTTCCCTTCAGAGGAGTGCAAACAGTATAATTCGCGATGAAAAGGAGGACGACTTCGATGATTCAATTTTGTAAAAGATGCTGGCTGCTGGCCGTTTGTCTCTTTTCAGCCTCTTTCGTGACAAACGCCGCCCCTGTCACTCCCGACTCTCTGATTGCTCTATCGAAAAAAGCCTTTCTCCAAAAACTTAACGGACATACAGCCGACGCACGGGATGTGTCGGTCCGTTCTGCCTCATTCTATAAAAATGGGACGGATACCGTTATGCTCATCACGAATTTCAACAAAGGATTCCTGGTTTTGGCAACAGATGATGCCGTAAGCCCAGTGCTGGCCTACTCGCCGGACGAGCAGATGGTTTTGGAAGACATGCCTCCTGCCGCCCGGGATTGGCTGGACCAATACGCTCAGGAAATCGCCCATGTCCGGAACAATTCGGAACGCTCCGCCCATCCGGATTGGAAAACCCTTAAAAACGGCAACCCCGGAAAAGGCGACAGTGTCATCGTTTCACCGCTCCTGACAGCCAGCTGGAACCAAACGAAGTATTACAACAAATATTCCCCGGAAGATGACAGTGTGCCTGCGGCGTATGACCATCGGACACCCAACGGATGCGTGGCTGTAGCTATGGCCATGATCATGTATTATTACCGTTATCCCGCTCACGGCACTGGCAGCCACACCAATCATACGGATTACGGCGATTTTTATGTGAATTTCGGCCAACAGAACTACTGCTACGAGGCTATGGAAGACCAACTTAACGGTCCGAATGACGAGGTGGCCAAACTGATTTTCCATTGTGCAACATCCGTGGATATGATGTATGGCACAAACGGGTCGGGAGCATATTCCCATAATGTGCCCGATGCCATGCATACCTATTTCGGATACAGTCCAAACACATCCATCGTGGGACGCTACAACTACTCCAACTCCCAATGGAAACAAATGCTGAAAACCGAACTGAACAACGGCAGACCGGTTTACTACTCGGGACATGGCGATGAAGGAGGCCATGCCTTCGTCTGCGACGGATATAACAACAACAATCTCTTCCATTTCAATTTCGGCTGGGGCGGATCAGCTAACGGCTATTATGCATTGAATGCCTCTGAAAGTGCCTCAGCCGTTGGCGGTTTCCATCACAGTCAGCAGATGATTGTCAACTGCTATCCGGGCGATGCCGATTATCCCTATTATTGCCTGGACAAGATTGTATCATGCTCTCAAGGCACCATGGAAGATGGTAGCGGACCATCACCCTATCAGAACAACACCCACTGTATGATGGCCATCACGGATGATTATGCGGAATACATCAATATCTCCCTGAAAATGCTGGATACGGAAGACGGGTACGACACACTCTCGTTCTGGGACGGACATCCGGCCAACGGACGCCTGCTCAAAACATTCTCCGGCCAGTTACCAACACAACGGGATTTTTCGTTTCATACAGACACATTGTATGTCACGTTCAACACGAATGACTCAGTGACTGGACAAGGATGGCGTTTTACGTATGAAGTGCTGAGCACCACCTACTATTGCGGATATGAACTGCACAGAACACATCAGGACACCATTACGGATGGCAGTGGCGCTTTGAACTACCAGCCCAACAGTTACTGTATCTGGAGAATCTGGCCCAACCACGCCCAATACATCATCCTATCCTTTTCCGAATTGGATATCAACCCTAACGACAATCTGTATATTTATGATGTGAAATCTACGAGAAGCAAGCTGGTGGCCACCTATTCCGGGAATCAGATTCCGGAGCCGCTTACGGTAAACTCCAATAAGATCATGATAATCCTCGAAACCGACAACTATCTGGGCGGAAACGGGTTCACACTCTCCTGGATCACCGACAGTGTGGTTTCCTCCATACAGGATCCTTCTGGAGATATTATCACCGTTTACCCTAATCCTGTCTCCGAGATATTACATGTTTCGCTTCCCAGCTGCTCACAGAAAGCCGAGATGATATTATATGACCTGTCAGGGAAACTCATCAAAAAAACAAAAACAGCGTCCAGCACAGATTGTATTATGGATGTTTCCTCCCTTCCATCAGGCATATATATATTAAAGGTATGTGATGACAAGAATGTTTATCGGAGGAAGATTGTCGTGGAACGATAATTTTTTTCAGGCATCTTAAACGTTGCAGTGCTTTTCTCGTCTTACCTGTCGTTTTCACTAACTTTTAAAATCACACAATTATGAAAAAGTCAGTTTTGTTAATCAGCCTTTTATGGATGGGTAGTCTGGCCGTTTCTTCGGTCATGGCACAGCCAGCATCCAGAGCTACTGCCCCGAGCAGCAAGCCCGCAACCACTGTCAGCAGTCCGGTGGATCGTCAGGTCCGGAAAGGTGACGCGCAGATGAGCAGAGCCAACAGCAGTTACCAAAAGGCACAGACGACATCGAGACCGACTTCTTCAAGTGCGGTGAGCAGACCGGCATCCACGCCTTCAAGCGCTTCGTCAAGGACTTCTGCACCGTCGTCAGTGTCCCGTCCGGCTTCTTCCTCAACGGTTGCGCCGGCCTCCCGGAACAGTTCCACGCCTGCGGTAGCACGTCCGGCTTCTTCAAGCAGCTCCTCCAGCGTGAGTTCGAGTGCCGCACGCACGAACACGTCATCAACCGTATCTCGTCCGGCATCCTCCGCAACGGCAAAGCCAGCCTCTTCCGCGACGGCCAGACCGGCCTCTTCCGAGGTGTCAAGACCGACGGCAACGGCAAGACCGGCCACTTCCACAACAAGTCGTCCGGCATCCTCTTCCGATGTTGTTAGTAGTAGAACGGTAGATTCTCGCGTGTCAACGCCGGCCACGGCTACAACGGCCTCCACTTCAGAAGCCAAGAGAGGATACACCGCCACGGGTCAGGCAACACCGCAACCGGCATCCTCACGTTACGAAGGCGGTCGTACTTCTGGTCAGGGAGGTGCAGCACCTGCATCGGATGCCAAGCCGATTCCCGGACACGCTCCGCACTATATTCCCTATGTACACCCGAACCACCACTCTTTCGGCCACCACATGCACGTTCCTCACGGTATCCGTCCCGTTTACTATCACGGTGTCCCCTACTACTTCTACAACAGCGTTTACTGCCGCTACATCAACGGATACTACATCATCTGCCGCCCGCCTGTAGGAGCAGTCATCGCCCACTCGATCTTCCACACCTGGAGCCCTGTGGTGGTAATCTACAAAAATGTGACCTATTACTACGATGATGGCACATTTTACACCCCGAGACAGAAAGATTACGTGGTTGTGAACCCTCCGATTGGTGCCCGCGTGGCTGAACTTCCCAGCAATTACGAGGAAATCGTTTTGGACGGACACGTCTATTACAAAGTGGATAATGTTTATTATAAGGAAGTTATAGTGAGCGGGTATATCTGGTACGAAGTGATTTTCGTAAGTTAGAAAAAAAATTTGCTTGAGCGCGCTTGGTATATGAAAAAAAGTATATCTTTGCGCGCTCAAACTTTTGCCCTGTGGTGTAATGGTAGCACAGCAGATTCTGGTTCTGTTTGTATGGGTTCGAGTCCTATCGGGGCAACAAGAAAAATCACGCTTCCAGCGTGATTTTTTTTATTCCCATTGTGAAAAATAGTATCTTTGCGTTCGCATTTTAAAACACAAACACTATGCTCGTAATTGGAATCGCCGGCGGATCCGGCTCCGGCAAAACATCGGTGGTGAAGAAAATCATCCAAAGCCTGCCCAAAGAGCAGGTCAGCGTACTTTCCCAAGACGCATATTACAAAGATAATGGTAATCTGCCCCAGGAGGAGAAAGAGAAAATCAACTTCGACCACCCGTCGGCCATTGAATGGACGCTCTTGGTGGACCATATCGCCAAGCTGAAAGCCGGCATCCCCGTGGAAATGCCCACATACTCGTACGTCACCTGCGCCCGAGGCAAGGACACCATTCCCGTCAATCCCTGCGACGTACTGATTGTGGAAGGCATCCTGATTTTCACAGACAAGGCCCTTCGGGATGTCCTTGACCTCAAAGTGTTCGTGGACACGGATGCGGATGAACGATTGATACGAATTATCCAGCGTGACGTGAATGAACGCGGACGCGGATTAGACAAATCCATCATCCATTATCAGCATTTTGTAAAGCCTATGCACGAACTCTTCATCGAGCCATCCAAACGCTCAGCGGACATCATTATCCCCGTGGGAGCCCAAAATGAGAAAGGAATCGATATTCTGACCTCCAAAATAAAACAGACATTAGGAATTATCTAATGTCTGTTTCTTTTCTATGTTTTTTGCTGCTGTTTTTTTGCAGCAGGGAACAACACATTGTTTAATATAAGCCGGTAGCCCGCCGAATTGGGAAACAGATCCAGATTGGTGGGCGGATCGTTCACCAAATGTTGGTAGTCCTCGGGATCATGGCCCGAATAGAACGTCCAAGTACCTTTCCCATACTCGCCATGTATATAACGAGCTTCATTGAACAACTGTGTCTCTCCCATAATGGTAACAGTGGGTTTGATAAGTTCTTTTCTGAAAGCTGTAGTCTGCCCCATGAAACCGGGAATGACCGTCAGATGGTTCTGGCAGAGCATAGTGGGCACAGGATCCCACTTGGCGGAAAACTCAAACAAAGTGAAATAATCGCTGGATTTATTGGTCATGTGCAGCGTAGGGCTAACATCAATGTCAGAAACCTCATACACGTAAGGGTTTGTCTCAATCTTGAAGTTCGTGAAGGCGAAACAATTGTCATAGTTTAACTTGCTCTGCGCCTGCGGGTCCATGGGGTCTCCATCGAACATGACATCACAAATGTCCACACCTTCGGCGGCCAGGGCGATATCGTAGCTGTCAGGACCGGAGCACATGGCAAAGAGGTAACCTCCACCCGCCACGAAATCCCGTATGCCCTTGGCTACAGCCAGTTTCATTTGTGAGACCTTGGCGAAACCCAGCTGCGCAGCTCGCTCCTCATTCTCCTTCACATCATCCTGATACCATTTGGCATTCCGGTAGCTGGCCCAGAATTTCCCATATTGTCCTGTAAAATCCTCATGATGCAAATGCAGCCAATCGTATTTTGGCAATTCCCCTTTGATAACCTCTTCATCATATATTACTGTATAGGGGATTTCCGCGTAGGTCAGGACCAATGTGACGGCATCGTCCCAAGGGAGCTTGTTTTTCGGGGAATAAACAGCGATTTTGGGCTCTTTGGTCAAACGGATCTCGTTCATATTGTTTTCCACTGCCGCAATTTCGCTCAATATTTGCTGGGCCTGGATATCGGCGATAATCTGGTAAGAAACACCTCGAATGGAGCACTCGTTTTCAATATCCGAGTTGTATTGGCACATGAAACTGCCCCCCCGATAGTTGAGCAGCCAACTCATGTCCACCTGATGAGAAACGGCATAGTATGCTATCCCGTATGCTTTTAGATGGTTGGTCTGGCCCATGTCCATCGGAATGAGGATGTGGGTGCAAAATGCGGACGTTGCGCATATTATGATGAAAAAGAGACTGAATACAAGCCGCTTCATGATAATGGTTTTTGAGGGTGCAAAGGTACGAAAAAACTAACGTAAAAAACAAATATTTTGTATATTTGCGCTCGGTTTCAGGGCATGTGTTTGGCATGACCGATGGAACTGGAATCTACAATGTCTAATTATCTACATATCAAAACAGATGAGTAAAGGAACAGCATTAGTGACGGGTGCCGACGGCGGCATGGGTACGATACACACCCGCACGCTGGCGAAGGCAGGCTATGATGTCATCATGGCCTGCTACGACAAGGAAGTGGCCCGTCCCACGTATGAGCAAATACGCCAAGAGACTGGCGCGAACCTTTTTTTGAAACAGGTGGACCTCGGCAACCTTCAGGATATCATCCGTTTCGCCAATGAGGTGAAAGAAGAGTTCTCCTCGTTGCAGATTTTGCTGAACAACGCCGGTGTATTATGCCATCGGGCCCGCAACAGCGCGAACGACATTGAATACACCACAGCGGTCAACTACTTGGGACACTACACGTTAACAAATGCATTACTGCCCATTATGGGACGTGGCACGCGTGTGGTCAGTATGGTGTCCATAGCTTATATACTGGGTAAGATCCGTTCGGACTACTTCGAGCCCACGAATGAGAGCAAATTCAACCGTTTCACCACGTATGGCAACTCCAAACGAGCGCTCTATTACTTCACGCTGGATGCTGCCGAGGCTTGGAAAGACCGCGGCATCTGCATCAACGTCGCCGACCCAGACATTGTGAGCACGGGTATCATCCGGCAGGGCAACATCGTGGTCGATAAACTGTGCGATTGGTTTTTCCGTCCATGCATCAACACGCCCGAGGAGGGCGCGGCCACCATGCTGGCAGCTGCGTTGAATCCGGAATTCGAGGGAGTGACGGGAGCCTATTTCAAGAAATGCAAGGTTAAAAAGCCTAAAAAGAAATTTTACAACAACATACAGGAAAGAACCCTGTTGCGGGAAATGACTCAGGAAGTCTTGCGGAAAAACGGCATAGAATTATGATTGTTCCCGATTATCTGCGGCAAGGCGACACAGTGGCCATTGCGGCTCCGGCACGTAAAATCTCCCCGGCGGAGATTGCGCCCGCCGTGCATCTTTTGGAGCAGAATGGCTTTAACGTTTTTTATGATGACCGCCTCTTCGACGAATGTCATCAGTTTGCCGGCGACGAGGCTGTGCGCGCAGGCTACATACAGGATCTGCTTGACAATCCCGACATCAAGGCCGTGTGGTGCGCCCGCGGCGGCTACGGCTCCGCCCGCATCATCGACCGCCTCGACTTCACCGCATTCTGCGCCAAACCCAAATGGATTTGCGGATACAGCGACGTGACAGTCTTCCATTCCCACATCCAGCAGAACTACAACATCGCCACGCTCCACGCCACCATGCCTATCAACGTGCATGAAGAGAATCTGGACAATGCCGCCAACCGTTCTCTGATGGCCGCCCTACGCGGCGAGCATCTGCGCTACGAACTGCCCAAGCACCCGTTGAGCCGTCCCGGCAATTTTGAGGGCATCGTCACAGGTGGCAACTTGTCGATGCTTTACTCTCTGCTTGCTTCCCCTTCGGATGTAAACACGGATGGCAAGATTCTTTTTATCGAGGATTTGGACGAATACCTGTACCATATCGACCGCATGATGACCAGTTTGGAGCGTGCCGGCAAGCTGCGCCGACTGGCCGGATTGCTGGTGGGCCATTTGAGCGATATGCACGACAACACCATCCCGTACGGCAAAAATGCCGAGGAGATTGTGGCAGAACATGCCCGTCATTATGATTTCCCCGTGGTATTCGGCTTTCCGGCGGGGCATGAAGCCGACAACCGCGCCATCCGCATGGGCTGTCCGTTGAAATGCATCTTTGATGGCCAAATACGAATAACAGAAAATTAAACATCCATGTCAGTACATACCTTTTTGTTGAAATTCCATCGTTTCCGCGTGTCGGGTCTCACCCCGGAGGAGATCCACAGCAATCCTGATCTGAAAAAATGCGTGGTAATCATGGCTCCGCACACCGCCGTTGCCGATTTCTTCATCGGATTGAGGGTGATTCGTCATCTGCGGCTGAAGATGGCGATGGCCATGAAAAAGGAGTTCTTCATATTCCCGTTGAAACCTCTTCTCCTCAAGATCGGTTGTGTGCCGGTGGATCGCCAACATGCGTTGCATTTCGCGGATTTTGCAGTGGATTTGATAAACAGCAGGGAGGAGATTGCGTTCATCATCTGTCCCGAGGGAACCCGCCAGTTGGTGACCAAATGGAAGCGCGGCTTCTATCAGATTGCCGTCAAGGCAGGTGTGCCGATATGTATCAGTCACATCGATTTCCGGAGTCGTACGGCGGGCATCGGGAAGATTTTCTATCCGACAGGAGATTATGAGAAAGACCTGGCTGAAATAGAGCAGTACTATTATGGGATGCGCGGAAAGCACAAAGGTTGGTTCAACTTGGAGAACAAGGAACCGTACGCTCATCCGGAGTGGCTGAAGCGAGATTAGATTTTAACGATTTGCGGTTTACGGTTTACGATTGGTTTTTGGGAGTTGGGGGCTTTAGTTAAGAAGCTAAGAAACTAAGGAGTTAAGGTAGTTGGGAGTTGGGGATTGGGATTTACGGTTTTCGGTTCCCAGTTCTCAAATCTCTGTTCTATGTTCTCTATTTTTGTTCCCGTCCTAACGCCTGACGGCGTTGTGGTGGGACGGGCGCGTTCTCTGGCTACAGATATGGATCCCCTGACGGGGATGTTTTGTGAACGGCACCTCAAAAGTAGGAAAAAACTAACTGAGACGTGGGAGATTCCGCCGCTCCTGTCGTCGCCGGCAGAATAGCGTTGAGCGGAATCCCCAAACATTCAGGAAACCGCGAATCGAAAATCGCAAACCGTAAATCGCCTATTTTCCTTCCTTCTGCTCTCTCCGTTTTTTTTCGATGATGGCGTAACTGACCCAGTATGCGATGGTGACCGCAAGGGTAATGCCTATCACGATGGGGAAGCGCTCCTTGTCCACAAACTCCACATTCTGAATGAATGTGAACGGCAGCAGGCACAAGGCCAGAATCATCAGATAGCGTAAAGTGGCTTTCATGATTTCAACTTGGCTAATTGTTCCTTGATGATGCGAATCTTCTCTTCGGCATCGGACTGTTTTTTGCGCTCGATGTCCACCACGTTCTGCGGAGCGTTGTTCACGAAGCGTTCGTTGGAAAGTTTCTTCAAAACGCCTTGCAGGAATCCCTCTGCATACTTGAGGTCGGCTTCCAGCTTCTTGATCTCCTCCTCCGCATTGACGAGGCCCGTCAACGGGATGGAGTATTTGATGTTCTGTTCGATGAAGGAAGCCCCGTTCACTTCGGCGGATTCGCCCACATACAGGATGGAATCCACGTTGGCCAGTTTGCGAATGACGGCATCCAGCGCCTCATTGGCCTGCTGGGCATCGGCGTGAACATGAAGGGTGAGGGCCTGTTTGTTAGCGATGTTCTTCTCGGAACGCACGCGCCGCACCTGCTCAATGATGTTGCGGGCGTTGGCAAAGGCATTCAGCAAAGCATTGTCCGTGCCAGCGGATTTCGGCATGGCGGTCAGCATGATGGATTCGCCATCCTGACGCGCGCGCAGTTCGTGCCACAACTCTTCCGTGATGAAGGGCATGAACGGATGCAGAATTTCCATCAACGTCTCAAAGAGATCCGTGATTTCACCAAAGGTCTTGGCATCGATGGGCTGCATATAGGCCGGCTTCACCACTTCAAGGAAGCAGGAGCAGAAGTCGTCCCAGATGAGCTTATAGACCGACATCAGGGCTTCGGAGAGACGGTAGCGGGTGAAGTCCTCCTCCATGCCGGCGACAACCTCGTTGATGCGCTGCCGCATCCATTCCACTGCGGTCTTGGAGTGGATGGGCTGTTCGATGCCGGCATCCACGCTCCATCCTTTCACCAAGCGGAAGGCGTTCCAGAGTTTGTTGCTGAAATTGCGTCCCTGCTCGCAGAGGGCCTCGTCGAACAGCAGGTCATTGCCCGCCGGCGAAGTCACCAACATGCCGAAACGCACACCGTCGGCACCGTATTTTTCCATCAGCATGATGGGGTCCGGGGAGTTGCCGAGCGACTTCGACATCTTGCGGTGCAGCTTGTCGCGCACGGTGCCCGTGAAATAGACATCTTTGAAGGGGATGGCGCCGCGCCATTCCAAACCGGCCATAATCATACGAGCCACCCAGAAGAAGATGATGTCGGGAGCCGTGATGAGGGCAGAGGTAGGATAATAGTAGTTGATTTCCGGATTGTCGGGATGACGGATGCCATCGAAGACGGAAAGCGGCCACAGCCAAGAGGAGAACCATGTGTCCATCACATCCTCGTCTTGTTTCAGGTCCTCGGCATTGAGGTTCAGTTCAGGGTACTTCTGGCGGGCGATGCTCAGTGCCTCGTCGGCGTTGTGCGCCACCACATATTCGTGGTTGGGAAGATACCAGGCCGGGATGCGATGACCCCACCACAGCTGTCGGCTGATGCACCAGTCCTTCACGTTCTCCATCCAGTGGGAGTAAGTGTTTTTGAATTTGTCCGGATAGAATTGGATTTCGTTCTTCATCACCACCTCCAACGCCGGTTTAGCCAATTCGCCCATCTTGCAGAACCATTGCATGGAGAGCTTCGGCTCTATGACCTCGTTGGTGCGCTCGGAAAATCCCACTTTGTTGACGTAATCCTCTATTTTCACCAGACTGCCGGCCTCTTCCAGCATCGGGATGATGGCCTTGCGCGCCTCGAAACGGTCCATACCCACCAAGAATTGGGCGTTTTCGTTCAAGGTGCCGTTGTCATTGAAGATGTTGATGGTGTCAAGATGGTATTTGATACCGAGATTGTAGTCGTTGATGTCGTGTGCCGGCGTGATTTTGAGGGCGCCGGTACCGAATTCGCGTTCCACATATTCGTCATAGATAAGCGGAATAGAGCGGTTGACGATGGGCACGATAGCGCGTTTGCCTTTGTATTTGGCATAGCGTTCATCATCCGGATGCATACAGATGGCCGTATCGCCGAGAATGGTTTCCGGTCTTGTGGTGGCGATGGTGATGTACTCGCCGGGCTCGCCCTCGATGGCATAGCGCACATAGTAGAGCTTGGATTGCAGCTCTTTGTAGATGACTTCCTCGTCGGAGACGGCGGTCAGGGCCTTGGGATCCCAGTTGACCATACGCACGCCACGGTAGATTTTTCCTTTATTGTAAAGATCCACGAACACTTGGATGACAGCTTCGGAGAGGTCCTCATCCATGGTGAACTTGGTGCGGTCCCAGTCGCAGGACGCTCCCAGCTTACGCAACTGTTGCAGGATGATGCCGCCGTGTTTTTCCTTCCATTGCCAAGCGTATTTCAGAAACTCCTCGCGGGTAAGGTCTTTCTTGTCAATGCCTTGTTCTTTCAGAAAGTTTACCACTTTGGCTTCGGTGGCGATGGAGGCGTGGTCGGTGCCGGGCACCCACACGGCGTTGAAGCCGTTCATACGCGCGCGACGGATCAGCACATCCTGAATGGTGTTGTTAAGCATGTGGCCCATGTGCAGCACGCCGGTGACGTTTGGCGGCGGGATGACGATAGTGTAGGCCGGACGATTGTCAGGCTCGGAGTGAAATATGCGGTGCTCAGTCCAAAAAGCATACCATTTGTCCTCCACCACGGTGGGATCGTATTTCGTTGCTAATTCCATGTGTGATAAACTTTATTTTTCTTATTATCAATTTATTATAGAATAAAAAAACAGGTATTTCCTCTATTTTTATCCTCCTGTTTAAAACAAGGTTGCAAAAATAGTAAAAATGTGGCGAAAAATGTATCTTTCATCTGTTATTCGTAGAGGCGCGCCATGGCACGTCTCTACATAGGGCAATTTCTTATGCCTGTGTATATTCGGAATTTATGTACATTTGCCGCCCATATCAAAAACTGAAACTATGGAGGATATTCGTAATCTGTCGCTTCCCCAATTGGAGGATTTCATCGCATCTGTTTCCGAAAAAAAATTCCGTGCCAGTCAGATCTGGCAGTGGCTCTGGCAGCGAGGGGCCGGCGGTTTTGAGGAGATGACGAACGTGTCGGCGGCATTGCGCGCGCGGCTGGCGGAGTGTTTCACGTTCCATCGGGCCAAGATCGCGCAGGAGGCACACAGCCGCGACAAGACTTCCAAGTTCGCCTTCCGGTTGTGGGACGGCAAGATGGTGGAGGGCGTGCTGATACCCTCCAACGGGCGCGTCACCGCGTGCGTTTCCTCCCAGGTGGGCTGCCCGCTGCGCTGCACATTCTGCGCCACCGGCACAATGGGATTCATCCGTAACCTGCATTACAGCGAGATTGTGGACGAATACGTCCTGATGGACCGCCGTGCCCGCGAGCTGTACGACAACGGCATCACCAACATCGTGTTCATGGGCATGGGTGAGCCATTGCTCAACTTCGACAATGTGATGACGGCCATCGACAAGCTCACCGACCCGAAAGGGTTCGGCCTGTCGCCCACGCGCATCACGCTCTCCACGGCGGGCATCATTAAAGGTATAAAAGCGTTGGCTGACAGAAAGTTCCCCTGCGGATTGGCCGTATCGTTGCATAGTGCCGAGCCTGCCATTCGCGAAGTTCTCATGCCGGTCACGGAACGCAACCGTCTGCACGATTTACAGGCGGCGTTGCAGTATTATCATCAGAAAACCGGCGACCGCATCACCTTCGAGTACCTGCTGCTCTCCAAGGTGAACGACAGTTTGCAAGCCGCTGAGAAGCTGGCCCGCTACTGCCGACCTTTCCCCGTGAAAATCAACATCATTGAGTACAATGAGACGGAAGACGGCCTCTACCACCGCTCCTACCCCAACCAGCGGGAGAGTTTCATTGAATACTTGCAAAACTGCAACATGGTGGTAAGCGTGCGCCAAAGCCGCGGTCGCGACATCGATGCCGCCTGCGGACAACTGATAAAAAATCAGAACCGCTAATTCGCGCGAATTTGCTACCTTTGCAGCCCCAAAAAAGGCAACAACAATACTACAAATTTATATGGAAAGATTATCAAAAAGAGTAACTACGATGGCTGCGTCGGAAACGCTGGCCATGACCGCGTTGGCACGCGAACTGAAGGAAAAGGGAAAAGACGTCATCAGCCTGAGTATCGGCGAGCCGGATTTCAACACTCCGGAGACCGTGAAAGAATACGCCAAGCAGGCCATTGACGACAATTTCACCCACTATCCACCAGTCCCGGGTTATGCCGATTTACTGAAAGCCATCAGCCACAAGTTCAAACGTGACAACAACCTGGATTACGACACGAAGCAGATTGTGGTCTCCACAGGTGGAAAACAATCTATCTATCAGGTTGTCATGGCGTTGGTGAATCCCGGCGACGAAGTCATCATTCCTACCCCGTATTGGGTGTCTTATCGTGCCATCGCCGAGATGGCCGAAGGCAAATGCGTATATATTCCGGCCAAGTTGGAGAACGATTTCAAGATCACCCCGGAGCAATTGGAGGCTGCCATCACGCCCAACACCAAGTTGATGATGTTCAGCAGTCCGTCAAACCCCACGGGCATGGTTTATACCAAGGAGGAGCTGCGCGCCATCGCCGAGGTGGTGGCCAAGCACCCGCAAATGATGATCATGTCGGATGAAATATACGAACACATCAACTTCGTGGGCGGTCATGAGAGCATTGCTCAGTTTGATTTTATTAAGGATCAGGTGGTTACCGTTAACGGTGTAGCCAAGGGCTTCGCCATGACAGGCTGGCGTATCGGTTTCATCGGCGCACCGGTGGAGGTGGCCAAAGCCTGCAGCAAGCTGCAGGGTCAGATCACGTCTGCCACGGGTTCCATCTCGCAGCGTGCCGCTTTGCGCGCCATGGAGATGGATCCGAAGAACTCCGAAGACATCATCGGTATGCGCAACATCTTCAAGCAGCGCCGCGACTTGGTCTTCGGCCTTTTGCAGGAGATTCCCGGCTTTGAGGTAAGAATGCCGCAGGGTGCATTCTACTTCTTCCCCAAAGTCAACACGCTGTATGGCAAGCAGGTGCCTGCCGACTCGGAGTTTGCCAAAGAGTACGGCAAAACCACCATCGGAGATTCCAAGGACTTGGCCTTCTACCTGTTGCTGGATGCCGGCGTTTCCACCGTGCAAGGCAGTGCCTTCGGCGACAACGATTGTATCCGTCTCTCCTATGCCACTTCCGAAGAGAAGCTGAAGGAGGCATGCCGCCGCATCAAGGCTGCCGTGGAGGCGTTGAAATAATGATTTTTATATTGACTTGAAAAAGGGCGTACTGCAAAAAAGTACGCTCTTTTTTGTATCTTTGCCGCTCCTTTTAATAGAACGGATGCAACAGAACATCATCAAACGGCTGCATGACGGATTCCGGTCCATAACCGGATGGAAAATCATCGATTCGTACATTCTACGGAAGTTCCTTGGATCGCTGGTTTTTTCCATCCTGCTGCTAATGACCATCATTATTGTGTTCGATGTGTCGGAAAACATCCAACGTTTCATGGGAAAAGGCATTCCCGTGAAAGAGATCATCACCGACTACTATCTCAACTTCATTCCCTACTTCATCAACCTCTTCATTCCACTGTTCACCTTCATCAGCGTCATCTGGTTCACATCCAAGATGTCGTCCCGTAACGAGATCATCTCCATTTTGGGCAACGGGGTCAGCTACAACCGGTTCCTCGTCCCGTATGGAGTGGGATCTGTCATCATCGTTCTGTTATCCCTGATACTGTCCAACTTCATCGTACCCCACACGAATGCCAAGCTCAACGAGTTCAAATTCCGGAATTTCGGCAGACAAGCTGTTTCCACCACCATGCTGCATGTGAAAAACTCCGACAAGAGCTACGTCTTTGTGGAACGGTGGGACCGCGGCAATGGGGTCGGATACTATTTCACCTACGAGGAGTTTGAAGGCTCGGCCATTCACAAGAAGATTTCGGCGCAAACCATCCACTTTGATGAAGAGCGTAACCATTGGGTTATGGAATACTGCACCCGGCGTGTCATCGACGACGAGGGCAACGAGTATGTAACCTCCGCGCGCAGGATAGACACATCCCTCAACATTCTGCCCCGGAATTTCGACCAGGACATCTATTTAAGTGAAACCATGTCGTATTCCGAACTGCGCCAATTTATCCGTGAGGAAAAAAGACGAGGGTCAAGTTTGGTGGCGCACTACCAAATCGAACAGCACAAACGTTTGGCCAACCCATTAGGTATCATCATCATGACTTTTTTGGGATTGAGTATATCCTCGCGGAAAAACCAACGTGGCGTCGGCGTACACCTGTTCATGGGCATGGGCCTTGCATTCACCTTCATCTTCTTGCAGCAAGTGTCAACCGTCTTTTCCGTTTCTGGCGGCCTTCCCCCTATATTGGGCACCTGGATTCCCAACATCATCTTCCTGTTTATCACATTATTTATGCTAAAAGTAGCACAGAAATAAAAAGCTACTTTTCACTTGAACAAGCCTGTTTCCGGTCGTGCCGCCATATCTGCCAGCTGTTGAAAAGGTTCTGCCAAATTGCATAAAACGCCAACGTAACGGATGTCAGGGGATTCAGGAATGTGTTGGCCATCCATATACCCAATGCCGTATTTTTCTGACCCAGAAGCTGACCGCCTGCCACCACATCCCCGTAACGCCGACCGAGCCAACGTCCCACTCCGAAATTCAACACGCAGGTTGCCAGGGAAATGACGCCTAACCATAGAATATTATTCAGATTTCCTTTTCCATGTATAAAAATAAAATCGATGGTTTGCCCGATGACAGTCAGCAGGAGAAAAGCCCACAGATAGAACGACACATCCTTGAAACGGGCTATCTCATCATTGGCTTTTTTCCACACAAGCTGTAACAGCAACGCCACAAAGAATGGCAACGCGATTGTTGTTCCTATTTTCTTTAAAATCAACAAGAAAGAGATCCACACACTCATATCCTGATGCACTCCGATCCAGGAGAAGCACAAAGGTGTGAAGATAGCGGCCATCAGATTGCCGACGATCGTGTATTCGGTTACGGTGGCGCGGTCCGCGCCCAGCATACAGGAGACCACCACCACAGAGGAAGCTACGGGACAGAGGATGCCCATCATCACGCCTTGCGCAAGCAACGTGTTGTGTAGCAGGGCTATCGAACCAAAATAGCCCGCCACGCTGACGGCCATTTGGAAAAGCATAATCCATACGCAGAGCGGAGTGAGCTTCAGGGAACGGATGTCAACGGCGGAGAAATTAAGCAAAAGGATCACAAATATGAAGAACGGCACCGTTGGCGACAGGAGTGCGCACCAGCGATGGAGAGCCAACCCCAGCACGATTGCCACAGGCAGAACATAACTTCTATATCTTGACATCCGATTCTTATTTTTTGCGGCGGCAAAAGTACGCTTTTTTAGTATCTTTGCAGCCTCACTTTAGAACGCTCCCATTATGGAAAAAATCATCATTCTGGACTTCGGGTCCCAAACCACGCAACTCATCGGACGGAGAGTGCGGGAACTGGACATGTTCTGCGAAATCGTCCCTTACAACAAATTCCCGCACGATGACCCGGATGTCATCGGTGTGATTTTGAGCGGTTCCCCGTTCAGCGTGTACGACGAGCGGGCTTTTAAAGTGGATTTGAGCAACATTCGCGGACGGCTTCCCATCTTAGGCATCTGCTACGGAGCGCAGTTCATGGCGCACACCGGCGGCGGCAAGGTGGAACCTGCCGGCAGTCGCGAGTACGGGCGTGCCAACCTTGCCGCCTTCGACCACGACAACCCCCTGCTACAAGGGTTAGACGACCACACCCAAGTGTGGATGAGCCACGGCGACACCATCACCCAGCTGCCCGACCACTGCCATAAGATCGCCTCCACCGACAAGGTGGAGTTTGCTGCCTACCAGTTTGACAACGAGCGGGTTTGGGGCGTGCAGTTCCACCCGGAGGTCTTCCATACCGTGCAGGGCACGCAACTGCTCAAGAATTTCGTGGTGGGCATCTGCGGTGGGCATCAGACCTGGAGTCCCGCTTCCTTCGTGGAGACCACCGTCGCCGAACTCAAGGAGCAGATCGGCAACGACCGCGTGATTCTCGGTTTGAGCGGCGGTGTTGATTCGTCCGTGTGTGCTATGCTGCTCCACCGCGCCATCGGGCCCAACCTGACCTGCATCTTCGTGGATCACGGCCTGCTGCGCAAAAACGAGTTCCAAAATGTGATGCGCGATTATGAAGGCCTGGGGCTGAATGTGATCGGCGTGGATGCCAGCGAGAAATTCTTCCGGGAGCTGGAAGGCGTGACCGAACCAGAACGCAAACGCAAAATCATCGGGGCCGGCTTTATCGACGTATTCAACGAGGAAGCCCAGAAAATCACCGATGCCAAATGGTTAGCGCAGGGCACCATTTACCCCGACCGGATCGAGAGTCTCAGCATCACGGGCATGGTCATCAAGAGCCATCATAATGTGGGCGGACTACCCGAGAAGATGCACCTGAAATTGTGCGAGCCGCTGAAGTGGCTCTTCAAAGACGAGGTGCGCCGCGTGGGCCGCCAGCTGGGCATGCCCGAGCATCTGATTACCCGCCATCCGTTCCCCGGACCGGGACTGGCCGTACGCATCCTGGGCGACATCACCCGCGAGAAGGTGCGTGTGTTGCAGGAAGCAGACGACATCTTCATCCAAGGTCTGCGCGACTGGAAAGTGCGTCTGTCCGGCGAAGAGGCCCGCAAGGTGCTGGCTGCCGGCGTGCCTGCCAACATGACCAACGGCGAAATCGAGGTCTCACTCTACGACCAAACATGGCAAGCCGGTGTCATCCTACTGCCAATCAAGAGCGTGGGCGTGATGGGCGACGAGCGCACGTATGAGCGCGCCGTGGCCCTGCGTGCCGTGACCAGCACCGACGCCATGACCGCCGACTGGGCACATCTCCCCTACGACTTCATGGCCAAAGTCTCCAACGACATTATCAATAAGGTAAAAGGCGTGAACCGCGTCTGCTACGACATCAGTTCCAAGCCACCCGCGACAATCGAGTGGGAATAAACGACTAAAAATTCAGCGGTTTGCCCTCTTTGTACGAGCATTCCGGTATCTGTCGCTTGACAAAGGCATATACCAACAACCCGACACCGACAAGGACCATGGGGATGCTGAGGATTTGACCGTTGTCGAGAGTATGTCCGACTTCGCTGGCCACCTGCACCTCCTTGTAAAATTCGATGATAAAACGGGCGATGAAAATGATGGTAAGGGTAAGTCCCGAGGTGAGGCCGGCGGGCACTTTGCCTTTGGCGAACTTGAAGTAATAGACCGTAAGGCCCACGAAGAGCAGGAAATAGACGGCAGCCTCATACAGCTGGGCCGGATGGCGGAACGTGCCTGCGATGCCGGGCCCACCATGGGTGAAGTCGAAAGCCCAAGCCACCGTGGTGATGCTGCCCACAATCTCGTGGTTCATCAGGTTGCCACAACGCACGAACGCCGCCGCAATGGGGATGGCGATGGCCAAGCGGTCAAGCAACCACAGGAAATTGATTTTGTGCTTCCACGTGTAATAGATTACAAACAGCATGATGGCAATCACTGCGCCGTGGCTGGCTAATCCCTGATAGCCCACGAATTGGCCGTCGTGGATGGGCAATATGATTTCCAACGGATTGATGATGAACTGCTCGGGTTCGTAGAACAGGAAATGCCCTAACCGCAGGCCCACAATAGTCCACACAATGGTCCAGATGGAGATTTTATCTAACAGTTTCTGGGATATGTTTTCGGTTTTGAAAATTTTTTGCAGGGTGAGGTAAGCCAACAGGAAGCCGCTGGCCAGCAAGATGCCATACCAACGAACCTGCAATGCGCCCAAGTGAAAAGCGATGGGATTCACTTTCCAGGTTACGGTACACAGGAAATCAACAGGTGTCATAAGCGATTATATAAGAACGCCGCAAAGATACTACATTATTTTAATATGGGAAGAGGCTTTTTTCCAGCTTATAAAAACAAAGAAAGGCGCATTTTTAGATGCGCCTTTCGGATTATAGGGGGAAATGGATTCCAAGGATTATTGTGTCACTCTCTCCAACCATTTCACCATGCCGAGCATGATGGCCATGGAGACGAAGCAAACCACGGCGAACACCAGCCAGCAGTATTCGATAGGCCAAGCGTTGTACATGACAGGTCCGAGCCAGATCAGCAGGTTGCCGATGGCGGTGGCACCAAGCCACAAGCCCTGACACAAACCCACCATGTGGCGCGGAGCCACTTTGGAGACAAATGACAGACCCAGCGGGGAGATAAACAACTCGGCCACGGTCAGGAAGAAATAGGTAACGAGCAGCACCCATGGGGCAGCTTTGGCGAGACCGGCGGCGGCCATCTGGGCCAGATCCATAGCGCGGAACTCCGTACCGGAAGGATAGTTGTTCACGATGGAGATGATCATCAGGAAAAGGTAAGCACAACCGGCGATGGCCATACCGATGGCAATCTTGCGAGGCGTGGAAATGGGTTTGCCTCTGCGAGCCAATGCGGCGAAAATAACCATGATGATAGGAGTAAGCACAATCACGAAGAAAGGATTCAAGGCCTGCCAGATTTCAGGGGCAATCTTCTCCGTATCAACGAAATCGCGGGCGAACACGGACAACGACTGTCCATTCTGGTGGAATGAGAACCAGAAGAAAACAGCAATACCGAGAACAGCGAACAAAGCGTAGAGACGCTGTTTGATTTCCTTCGCCATAGCGAGTTTCTCCTCAGCAGTGTATTCCACTACCTGAGCATGTTCTTTCTTGGCCGGCTGCGGCAGTTTGTACTTGTTTGTCAAGAAGATAACCAAAGAAATGACCATAGCTAACACGGAAGCGATGAAGGAGAAGTGAACACCCTGGTTGAAGACGGTGATGTAGTCAGAGCAGAAAGCGGGAATATCGGTGAAGTTGTACCCGCTTTGGAGCACAGCCTGCATAGTCTCCGTGAATTTCTGGGTCTGCTCACCGTTGGCCAAGAATTGGTGGCAAAGGCCGGACATATCAGCATTATATACCAGATGATGCGCTTTCAGCCACCACTCACGCAAGAACGGAGCGATGAACGGGGCGAAGAAACCGCCAATGTTGATGAACACATAGAAAATCTGGAAACCGGAGTCGCGACGGTCTTTGGCTTCTGCAAGAGCTTCCGGGCCTTGCTTGGCAGCCTCGGCCTCATATTCGTCGTACAGTTTGCCGACGATGGCTTGCAGGTTACCTTTGAACAAACCATTACCGAAAGCAATGAACAACAGAGCCATACAGGTGATGATGAGAATCGTCCACCAGCCACCGCCATTGTCGAGGATTGCTCCTTCGGCGGTCTTGCTGAACAATGGGATAGCCATCACCACATAGCCGATAGCCATGATGATGAGACCCCATTGGATGGTCTTGTTGTAGTTCTGCGTCTTGTCGGCGATGATACCGCCCACCAAGCTCAGCACGTAGATGCCGAAATAGAAGACGGAGTAGATGACGCCGGCGGTGCCGTCGGGCAGACCGAACTTGGAAACGAGGAAGAGCAGCAACACGGCATTCATGATGTAATAGCCGAAGCGCTCACCCATGTTGCTCAAAGCAGCTGCAATCAAACCCTTCGGATGATGCAGCTTGGCTTCACGCACATAGTAAAGTAAAAACGGTATGATGACAATCGTACCGATGAGGCAAATTAATAAAGCTGTACTCATAATATTGGAAATTAAAAATTGATTTTACAGATACTGTTTGACCTTTTCCACGATGAGCTCCTTGGGAACAAGGCCCACAAGGCTGTCCACGACCTCCTTGTTTTTGACGAAGACCAGCATGGGGATGTTCATCACGCCGAACTGCATGGCGAGGTCGTTGTTCTCGTCGGTGTCACACTTGCCGATGACGGCCTGCCCTTCAAATTCGGCAGCCACCTCCTCGACGACAGGTCCGAGATGACGGCAAGGTCCGCACCACGGGGCCCAAAAGTCGATCACCACCAGCTTATCACCGTTGACCAGTGATTCAAAATTGCTTGAGTCAATTGCTAATGCCATAATGATATTGGTTTTAAGATTAATATTTTTAAATTGCAAAAATACAAAAAAAAGCTTTTGGCATGGATTCTCTTTTTTTTCTTTCCCAACTGCTTTTTTTGTATATTTGTCCGCTTTTTGTTAAAATTGTAATCAATTAACAATCAAATAATTAAAACTATGCCGCAAATTTCTAAAAAGGGTCAGACAATGCCCTCCTCGCCAATTCGTAAGTTGGTACCCTTCTCTGATGCCGCCAAATCGCGCGGAATCCATGTCTATCATCTGAATATCGGCCAGCCGGACATCGAGACACCGAAGGGTGCCCGTGATGCCGTCAAGAACGCCGACATTCCCGTCATCGCCTATACGCACTCCGCTGGCAACCTCAGCTACCGCAAGAAGTTAGTGGAGTACTACCACAGCGTGGGTATTGACATCACGCCCGATGAAATCCTCATCACCACCGGTGGCAGCGAAGGCCTTCTGTTCGCCTTCAACAGCTGCATGGATCCCGGCGACGAAATCATCATCCCGGAACCATTCTACGCCAACTACAACGGCTTCGCCGTGACGTGCGGTGTGGTGGTGAAACCCATCGTCTCCACCATCGACAACGGCTTTGCACTGCCCTCCATCGAGGAGTTCGAGAAACTGATCACGCCCAAGACGAAAGCCATCATGGTGTGCAATCCCAACAACCCCACGGGCTACCTCTACTCTGAGGAGGAAATCCGCCAGTTGGGCGAGATTGCCAAGAAACACGACCTCTTCCTCTTCGCTGACGAGGTTTACCGTGAGTTCTGCTACGATGGCGTGAAACATTTCTCCGTCATGGAGTTGGAAGGCCTTGAGCAGAACGTGGTGCTGCTGGATTCCGTGTCCAAGCGCTACAGTGCGTGCGGCGTGCGTACGGGTGCGCTCATCACACACAACAAGGATGTCTATAACACGGCCATGAAGTTCGCCCAGGCCCGTCTGTCGCCTCCAACCTACGGCCAAATCCTCGGCGAGGCTGCCGTCAGCACCCCGAAGGAGTATTTCGATGCGGTCATCACCGACTATGTGGCCCGCCGCAACACGGTGGTCAACGGCGTGAACGCCATCCCCGGCTGCTACGTGCCGATGCCCAAGGGCGCCTTCTACTGCGTTGCCCGCCTGCCCATCGACAACTCCGACCGTTTCTGCCAGTGGATGCTGGAAGAGTTCAACTACAACGGCGAGACCACGATGATGGCACCGGCCACGGGCTTCTATTCCACGAAAGGCAAAGGCACGGATGAGGTCCGTATCAGCTACTGTCTGAAGGTGGAAGACCTCAAGAAAGCCGTCAAGTGCTTGGAAGAGGCCCTCAAGGTCTATCCGGGTCGTACCAACAAATAGGAATATTTTCGTAAAAGGTGGAGGATAGCACAAGCCCTCCACCTTTCTTTTTATTTTATAATGTTATGAAACAACACATTGCCGTTCTGATGCTTGTTCTGATGCTGCCGATAGCGTTGCTCGCTCAGCGGGGCAGCTTGGCCGATGCACGCACCGACTTCAGCAGCAAGAACTATATTGACTCCGGAGCTACCATGGTGTGGACGGGCGTGAACATGTCCGGCTATCTGCCGGTGGGCCACCTGCACGAATGGTTCAAGCCTAATCTGTCAGTAGGCACCGGCTTGACTGTCAAGACCGCCCGAAACTGGACATTCGACGTGAATTTCCACTATATGTTTGGCAGCAACCTGCGCGACACCACAGCCTCCTTCCTTGGCAACATGGTGGATGAGCATGGTCGGGTGGTGGACGGCAACGGCCTTACCTCAACGCTCTATTTCGAAGGCCGTTACTGGTCCTTGGGAGCTGGCGTGGGCAAGGTGATCCCTGTCAGCCGATGGCGCAACTCCGGCATCTGGCTCCATCTGGGCATGGGCTATTTCAGCCATAAGATCCGCATCAACGATTACGACAACCAAGTGCCACAACTGGCCGGCGACTACAAGAAAGGCTACGACCACCGCAGCGGCGGCTTCGCCATGAACCAGTTTATCGGCTATCTTTTCATCCAGAAAAACCGGCTGCTCAACTTTTACGGCGGCATCGAATTCTGGGAGATTTGGTCAAAGCCCAACCGGAATTACATCCTTAATGAGGGACCGACGGAAAATCTGAAATCGAAATTCAGCGGACTGATCGGTTTGAAAATAGGTTGGAACATCCCGCTTTATGAGAAAAAGGAGGTAACGACATTCTATTACCGATAATCCATGGCGATGCGCATCCTGATTTCCATAGTGGTTCGCTTATACAGCGTGGCTGTTCTTCTGGCCGCCCCGTTCAACGGGAAGGCACGGCTATGGAGCAACGGCCGCAAACGCCTGCTTCAACAGATAGCAGACGCTGTGACCAGCGACGACCATCCGGTGTGGATTCACAGCGCCTCCTTGGGCGAGTATGAGCAGGCCCGACCTATTATCGAGAAAATTAAAAAAGAACGCCCTGACACCAAAATCATAGCGACGTTTTTTTCGCCTTCCGGATATGAGATACGAAAAAACGACCCACTGCCGGACTACGTCTTCTATCTGCCAATAGACACGATGCGCAACGCCCGCCGCTTCCTCCGCATCGTGCGTCCCTCGATGGCCATTTTCATCAAATATGAGTTTTGGTACAATTATATAATAGAGTTGACAGACAATAGCATACCATTTTATTATGTGAGTGCCATTTTCCGTCCGAACCAGTATTTCTTCAAGCCGTACGGACGTTGGTTCGTGAACCGCTTGCGCGGGGCATCCCGAATTTTTGTGCAGAATGACGAATCGGCCCAACTGCTGGCAGGGGTTGGCATTCGCCAGGTAGAGGTATGCGGCGACACCCGCTTCGACCGGGTGGCCGCCATCGCACGGCAATCCGCGCCAGTGGAGATGGCTGAAAACTTCAAAAAACAGTCCAAACTGATTGTGGCGGGCAGCACCTGGGGACCCGATGAGGCCTTGTTGGCCCAGCTGCTCCCGAAGCTGAACGGATACAAACTGCTGGTAGCCCCGCACGAGATCAGCCGGAAGGAGGAGGTGATGCGTACCTTTTCCGGTTTTAAGACCATTGCCTTTTCGGAAATGCAGAATCAGGAGTTGGGCGAATATGATGTGCTCGTGGTGGACACCATCGGGCTTTTGAATAAATTGTACAAATACAGCACCTTGTCGTATGTCGGTGGAGCCTTCAAAACGGGCTTGCACAACATTTTGGAAGCTGCCGTCTATGGTGTGCCGCTCTTTTTCGGTCCGCAGTACAGCCATTTCAACGAGGCGGTGATGCTGGTCCAAAAGGGCGGAGCCTTCCCGGTAAACAATGCCGGGGAGATGTGGCAGGTGGTACAGCAGTTTGAGAACGACCCTGACACATACGCGCGGGTATGCGCTGTGTGTCGCGAATACGTGGCCGCCAACGTCGGCGCATGCGAACGGATTTACCAATATATTTTCGAATGCGTATGAAAAAGACATATCGTTTTTCCTCCGGAGAAATAATCCAAGCCGACCGCAATGAACTGTCGGCCCTTCTGGAACAGTATCGCCAATACCGCCAGAATTACGTCGAGTTGTTCAGCAATCTGGAGGACGCGGATTATGTGGCGCGGGGAAACGGGTTTTGCGACACCAAATACAGCGAGGATTTTGTAGAGGGTCAGATTGAAAAATACAGCCAGCAGATTCAGGATATTGAGCAATGGCTGGCACAGGATTTGCAGAAACAATAATTATTAACTTAAAAATTGAATAGATGAAAAAAGTAATTGTAACCCTTTTGATTATTGCCGTGGCCGTCGTACTGATTCTGGCCACGTTTGTCAAACCGTACAACAACATGGTCCAGAAGGACGAGGTGTGCTCGCAGGCCTGGTCCAATGTGGAGAACGTCTATCAACGCCGGGCGGATCTGATTCCGAATCTGGTGAAGACGGTGCAGGGTGCCGCCCAATACGAGAAGAGCACATTGGAGGCGGTCATCAACGCCCGTGCCAAAGCAACGTCGGTACAGATTGACCCGAGCAACCTGACGGAGGAGAACATCGCCAAGTTCCAGGCTGCCCAGGACCAGTTGAGTTCCGCTTTGAGCCGTTTGCTGGTTACCATTGAGAAATATCCTGACCTGAAGGCCAACCAGAACTTTTTGGAACTGCAGGCTCAGTTGGAAGGCACGGAGAACCGTATCGCCGTGGAACGCAATAAGTTCAATGAGACAGTGAACGATTACAATTCTTATATCCGCAAATTCCCGAACAACATCATCGCCGGGCTGTTCAACTTCGACAAGAAGGGCTATTTCAAGGCTGCAGCCGGTGCGGAGAATGCTCCGGAAGTGGAATTTAACTTTGAATAACGATGCGTAGAATTGCGCTTTGTCTTGTTGGTCTGCTCCTTGTGGCCACCGCGTTCGCCCGTGGCCACAAGGATGTCATCCCGCCCGCTCCCGACCCGCCGCGGTTAGTCAACGATTTTGCCGGCGTGATAAGCCCTGATCAGGTGGAGAGCATGGAGCAACGCCTCGTGGCTTTCAACGACACCACGACGAATGTCATCTGCGTGGTGACCATTGAGGACCTTAGAGGCTATTCCGCCGCCGAATTCGCGTACGAGATTGGCGACAAATGGGGTGTGCGGGCCAAAAACAGCGACAAACGCAACGGTGTGGTTATCCTCATCAAGCCCCGAAACGAGACAGACGGGGAGGTTTACATCTCTGTAGGTTATGATTTGGAGGGTGTCCTTCCGGATGTCACCTGCAAACGCATCATCGAGCGCAAGATGATTCCCGAACTGAAAGAGGGACGCTATGGTGACGCGGTGGATTCGGCCTTGGCTTATATCCTTCCGTTGGTGGCAGGCGAGATCTCCGACCTGCCCGAAGAAGAAGGCGAGGGATCGCTATTCGCCCTGATACTGTTAGTGGCTGTCTTGGCGGCGGTGGTGTTGGTGGTTTTTCTGCTCTCCTCGGTGGATGACGGCTCGGCGGGCAATACAGGACATTTTGGCGGTGGCTCGTACGTAGGGCCCTATTTCGGCGGAAGGCCATGGGGCGGCGGCAACACCTGGAGCGGAGGAGGCTTCGGCGGCGGAGGCTTTGGCGGTTTTGGTGGCGGAGGAGGCTTCGGCGGCGGCGGTGCCGGCGGCCGGTTCTGACCAGTCCCCGCAAAAGACACAACACAATGGCCGCTTGAATGGACTCCGCTTTTTACTTGCCACGGTGCGGACGCACTTGCAGCTCAAACGGCGTTAGCAGGTCGTCGTATGTGAAATTAGTGTCCAAAGTCTCATAGCGACCGTTTTCAGTGCCATCAACATCATTTACCAGAAGTTGTACCTGGTTGGGGTGCTCCGCACCGTCCACAGAGACACAAAACACACCTGCGCTGTCCGTGGTGGCTTCCAGTTCCAAATCCGGAAAGTTTACGGCCAAGCCCTCCACCGGCTGACCAGTTTCCATGTCGGTTATGGTAGCCATAATGATAATATCCTCATCGGGCGACATCCGATTTTGAGGCATCCCATAGCAAGCCTGAAAGACAAACATCAGAGCGGTGGCGGAGAATGATCCGAACAGGAATCGGATCAGCTGTTGTTTCTTATCTTTGATTTTCTGAATCAGTTTCATTATTCTCTTTTCTTGATTTTTTATTCTGCTCCGGGGTATTCGGGGCTTGTTGAGAGTTTTCGTCCGCCTTGGGCATGTTTTTGTATTCCACGGGAGGTGGACCATACATCAAGATGTTTTCACCGCCACCCGGAGGTCCTTGAGGGGGGACCATCTCTCGGTTGCAGGATGTCATCACCCCTAACGCCGACAATATGAGCATGAAAAACTTTTTCATAGTATAGATGAATTAATGCGGTTGCAAAGATAAGTTTTTTTTTGTCTATGAATAGCAAAAATCAACTCAGTCCTTCACACAACGCACGGATCTACCCATAGAAGGAGAGTCAGAAAATCCATAAGTTGACGAATCATCATATTGAAAGGCCCAACCAAACGGTTCCGATTCACCTGAAGAAATTGATGAACTCCAAAAATGACACTCTTCACCTTCATCCTCATATAAATAACCATAAGGATAAAAAATACCCGCCGGAACGGCGGAAAAGCCCGTGGCATTGTTCATATTCGGATTGTTGCCTGGAGTACATGGGTTGTCACAATAAAACCAACCCACATCGGATGCAAGAGCCTTGGCTATGTTACCATAGTAACCGCATCCATATTCGCTTTGCAAAAACAAATAGTAAATCAACTGCAAAATCTCCTCCTCGCTGGGCACATGCCAGCCCGTGGGGCAGATGCCCTGCACGCCGCTGGGGTTGGCATCAGAGGCACTGTCACCGTGCATCACCGCCGGCCAGTTGTACAGGTAGCCACGATAATACAAGGGAATGGAGGAAGTGTCGTTATCGTAATAATATGGGTAGGTTTCACTATAACTTTGGCCTAGAGGAATGGGGGTGCCATCGTCATAATGCGTAGTGCGCAGGTTAAACTGCATCCAGCACTGCTGGCCTATCTTCACCGTGTTATATATGTTGCCGTCGTAGTCGGTGACCACAGGGGCGTCCGAACAGGGAAGGGCATCCCCCGGTGCCGGCAGAGGTGTGGTAAATGGCAACAGGATCATCCCGCCTTCGGTTTGGTATTGTGTCATGGATTGGCTGGCAATTCCACGGGCATACGCCACATAGCGCATATAGTCGCCCAATTGGAACGGGTGGTGGGAGGAACCCTTGGCGGATTTTGTCCTTGTAGAGGCGTCATAATATGGCGTGGAGGCGTCATAGTATGGCGCCTCTACAATGCCATCGTATTCCACGGCATCCTTGCCACCGTTGCCGGTGTTCAACAATTTTGCGGACAGGGTTTTGCCGTTCACGCGGGCCGTCAACACGTAGGTGCCCGGCGTGCGCAGCGCCACGCGCAGATTATGGGTGCCTTGCTGTAGAGACGCGATTAATCGCGTCTCTACGACATGTCCGTTCACATCCGCAACCTCCACCTGCACGTCGCCGGGTTCCGGCATTTGCAGGTTCACCGTGGTGGTGCCGTTGAAGGGGTTGGGGGTGGTCTGTAGAGACGTTGCGCGCAACGTCTCTACATCCTCAATGCCCGTCCACACCGTCAGATTATATTGGGTGTCAGGGTAGTGCAGCGTCTCCGTCCACCCGCGAGTGATGTTCTCCACTATGATGATGTCGGGCTGCACCCACGTTCCGTCCACCATACGGCAGGAGAAAGTCAGAGACAGACTCTGCGCCATCGCGCCCGCACTTAACAGCATCATCGCAATAAGGGTAAAGATCTTTTTCATGTCTATAAGGTTTTAGTTTTTAGTTTTACTACCCCGCCCTGCGGGCACCCCTTCTAAAAAATAGAAGGGGAGTTTTTTGTGTGCGTCCTCCTCAAATCCATTCACTGTTCACTAATCACTGATCACTATTCACTATTTCAGTCCTTCACGCAACGGACGGAATTCCCGCAGTCCTTGGGACCGGCGCTCCTGAGCACATCAGCGGCGCCGTAATAGAGATTGCGGGAGTAGGCGTTTGTGCTATTGTTCTGGGACTGGGTAGTGCTCCAGAAGTTTGCGTTGTAGGTGAGACCGTAGTAGTAGCCTCTGTATTCGCCAGCGGGAATGGCCGAAAAACCTGTGGCATTGTTCGCGTCCGGATAGCTGCCAACAGAATAAGGCACCGAACTGTATTCCCAGAATGATGTCGAAGCCAACGCCCGGGCAATGTATGTGCTATTGTTGTCCCAATAGTACTGGCTTTGGCTGCCCACATAGTCTTCCAATTGTGTCCACTCCGGATCGCTGGGCACATGCCAGCCGGTGGGGCAGATGCCTTGTACCCCAGAGGGGTTGGACAAACTGCTGTTCGCCCCATGCATCACGGCAGGCCAGTTGTACAGGTAACCTCTGGTCTGCCAGGGAATATTGGATGTGGAATGATCGTAATAGTAGGGGGCACTGTCGCTTTGTGTTGTGCCAGTGGGAATGGCTGTTCCATCTGCGTAATGCGTGGTGCGCAGGTTATGGCGCATCCAGCACTGTTGGCCTATCTGAACTGTGGGATACACATTGCCATCGTAGTCGGTGACCGTAGGGGTGCCCGGACAAGAATTATGGAGCCCCACGGGATCATAATCATAATAATCACGAAGGCAGCGGACGGCACACGCGTCGGCATGGCCTGCCCCTGCATAGTTATACGCATCGGGGATATCGTACTCCATATAAAAGAAACTACCATAACTGGTGGCACCCGAAGAGGACCAAATATAGGCACGGTATCCTAAATTACAGAACCCCGAGTCAAAATAGCCGCCCGTCGGGAATACACTAAAACCAGTGGCGTTGTTGTCCGCCGTATTGTTACCCACAGCGCATACGGAGGTGCTCGGGTTCCAATCAGCGTCAAAAGGACCGGTTGCGAGCGCTTTGGCGATATTATCCTCATTCCCGCCACATCTATATTTGGGACGACTTTTCACATAGTCTATCAACTGATCCCACTCCGCCTCGCTCGGCACATGCCAGCCGTTGGGACAAACACCCTGCACACCGGAAGGGTTGGCATCGGAAGGAGTGGCACCGTGCATCAACGCCGTCCAATTGTACAGAAGGCCGCGTTGGGTCCACCACATAAGCCATCCCTCATATTCGTAATAGTATGGGGAGGTGCTGCTGGTGACCGGGGTGCCCGAGCCTGATACAGACGACCCTCCGGAAGGGATGACCGTGCCATCGGCAAAGTGCTTGGTGCGCAGATTCGACATCATCCAGCACTGTTTCCCAATCCGGACCGTTTGGTAAACATTACCTTCAACATCCCTGAGAATAGGAATTTCCGGACAGTTTACACCATCCTGAACCTCCGAAAACTTCAACGATATCGTTTCCGAGGAATTTTGTGATTGGATTATAGGATAACTTTCCACCGCCTCCCCGTCAAAAGTGGCGTAGCCCCTATATTCCATCTGATCACTGTAATTGAACGGATGGGTGATGTGGCCCTTAGGGGCATTTTTCAGTTGGAAGGCATTGTCCGCCATACCGGAGTATGCCACCGCATCCGCACCGCGTCCCCGATGGCACACCATCTTCATCGATGTGCTTCGTCCCGCCTGACGGGCCGTCAGGAAATAGACACCCGCCGTGGACACTGAAACGCGCAACTGGTGCACACCCGGTTGTAGAGCCGCGATTGATCGCGTCTCTACGATGCGTCCGGTAATATCCGTCATCTGCACCGTCACGTCCCCGGGCTCTGCCACCTGCAGATTTACGAAGGTGGTGCCGTCAAACGGGTTGGGATAGTTCTGCGAAAAGGCGAAATCCTTTCCACCAACATAATCTTCAACGCCCACCCCATTCTGAATGGTCAGAACCGTATCCGGCCAATAGAGGGTCTCCTGCCAGTGCTTGGTCCTGTTGGACACCACCACACTGTCGAGCTTTTTGTCGTATCCGTTGTAATCTTTTCCGACAAACGTCAGCGTTACCGTTTGCGCCATCGCGCCCGCGCAAAGTAGCAGCAGCGCGATAAGAGTAAAGGTCTTTTTCATATTCACAAGGTTTAATTATTAACTTTTAGTTTTACTACCCCATTTGGTGTCTGCTTCACACCCGAATCTATTCACTGTTCACTAATCACTGATCACTGATCACTGTTCACTATTTCAATTGTTGCGGAGACAACGCACAGAAAGACCATATCTCATATCGGAGCTATCCCTGTGCATGGAGGCACTGTCATTAACGAGAGCGCGAAAGAAACACCAACCGCTGTTATAATTCTTGGTAGAACTCCAGAAGTAAGTAGCGATGCCGAGATTATAGTATCCATAAATGCCAGCGGGATAGGCCGAAAAGCCTGTAGTATTGTTTGAACTCTGGTTATTGCCCACATTACATATATTGGAGGAGCTGCTTTCCCAACCCGAAGCAGAAGCCAATGCTTTGGCTATATTGTCGCTGCTGGCACCACATACATACAGGCTGTTGCCACTCACAGAGTTTTCTAACTGCGTCCACTCCGCGTCGCTCGGCACATGCCAGCCATTAGGGCAGATGCCCTGTACCCCACTGGGATTGGTGGTGCTGCTGCTCGCCCCATGCATCACGGCAGGCCAGTTGTAGAGGTATCCCCTGTCTGACAAGGAAATGTTAGTGGTGGGATAATTGTAATAGTAGGGGACAGTAGTACTTCCAGATGAGCTGGTGGAGATAGAAGTTCCATCTGCAAAGTGTGTGGTACGCAGGTTCGACTTCATCCAGCACTGGTTCCCGATCCCCACCGTATTATAAACATTGCCATCATAATCGCTCACCGTGGTCTGGCCGTGGCATGCACCAGTCGTGAACTCCATCACGTCACCGTAAACTGTACCGGCACCATTTCTGGCATAAGCACGTACATAATATTTTGTGTTGCTCTCTAAATTATCATATCTAATAGAAAAACTACCCAGATGGTAATGATAATAGGAGGGCTCATTAGAAACCAAATGGCAGTCGTCACCATTTTCTGTAGGGTTGGGCAATCTGCTATAAATCATGCCGCGAACATAATGCTCACATTGAGCACTACCCTTTGAGGTTACCGTGCCATGCAGAATAATGGCATTTGGATGGCCTGGGACACTAGAGACCGAATCCGTACGCACCGAAGGAACCTCATAGTACAATATCACATCATTGCCGTACACCACCGTGCCGGCGGCAGTCTTGGCGTAGGCCCGCATGTGATAGATGCCCTCCGTCAGCCCCGTGATATCATCGGTGTAGATAAAGCCGGGGCCCGAACTGACCTCCACATGGTTGCCGCCCAACGTGGGATTGGCATAGATACTCCAGCACACACCTTTCTGCACTATCGGTGCACCACCGTGGGACGTGACATATCCATAACAACTGGCTCGACCCATAGATGCATAATATTTCACGCTGTCGGTGGTCACCGTGGGAGGGGTCGTCTCCTGCTCGTCGCGAAGGCAACGCACGGAGCATCCGTCTGCACCAGTCGAAGGGTTCACTAATACAGTTGGTGAGTTTGTTACAACCCAGGGACCATACACCTGTGAGACATTTACGTATGGATCATAAATGATTCCAAAAGAGCTCCAAAACTTCGTCAAATCGCCGAAGCCACTGGTGGCGCCATTGGTGAGGGTTCCTGCAGGAAAGGCTTCAAATCCAGGGTAGAAGTTGTCCTCTGCGACAATGTCTGCAAAGCCGTTGGAGGAGGGATCGTTGCCCGGAGCGCAAGGCACACTGTTGGCACTCCAGACTTCCGCCTTCGTCGCCATTGCCTTGGCATTGTATCCTACAACTCCATTGCAGACATATTCGTCGCGGCTGTTCAGATAGTTCAGCATCAGTGTCCACTCGGCAAGACTCGGCACATGCCAGCCGTTGGGGCAGATGCCCTGCACCCCACTGGGAATCTCGTTGCTGTAGGAGGCCCCGCGCATCACCGCCGCCGAATTGTACAACAAACCGTAGGACCCTGAAACGGTGGGGTTCCCGTTCGGATAGTAGTAGTAGCCCGTCTGGTAGGATGTCATTATGTTCGAGAGGTTCTGGTCCCCGCGTGCAATGGGCGTGCCGTCCGGATAGTGTCTGCTGGCGAGGTTTACCCCCATCCAACACTGGTGACCCACCCACATCGCGATATAACTGTTGTTGTCGTAGTCGTACACATAACCGTTGTTGATGCAGTTCGTCCCGTCGCGTGTGGGGAACCACAGCGTCACCGTCTGCGACATCAACGAGCCTGTCTCACGCAGGCTCTTAAACGCGCGGGTCGGCATGGGCTCGCCCCACACGGCATGCGGATAGTCGTTCACCGTGATGTAGCCCACATACTGCAACGAGTCGCCGTAGTCCCACGGATGGCTGCCATAGACCTTCATCTGCGACTTGCCGTTGGCGGCGCCCGTCATGCCCACGTACTCCAGAGTGTTCGCACCGCCGTTACCGCGGCTCACCATCTTCACCGTCGAGGTGCGGCCGTTCTGCCGCGCCGTCAGGAAGTAGAGGCCCGCGTTGGCGAGTGTCACGCGCAGCTCGTGCGCACCCTCCTGCGGGGATTCGATGCGTAGTGTCTCCACCACGCGCCCGAAGATGTCCGAAATCTGCACCTGCACATCGCCGCGGTCCGTCACGTTCAGCGTGGCGCGCGTCTCGCCCTCAAAGGGGTTGGGCCTGTTCTGCGTCAGGCCGAAAGCGCCCGTCTGCACATAGTGCTCCACGCCCGCGGGCGAGAGTATGAGGCGCAAGTCCGGCGCATACACCGTCTCCGTCCAGTTCTGCGTCAAGTTGGTCACCACCACGCTGTCCATCTGTACAGCCTGGTCGTTACCGTCCATTCCTTCAAAGCTAATCACTACCTGTTGCGCTGGCAACAGCAGCACCATCAGCATCATCGCGATAAGAGTAAAGGTCTTTTTCATATCTATAAAGTTTTAATTTTCAGTATTGGATTGCAAAGATACAAAATCCGGATAAACAAATCACTCCCCAAAGAGCTTCCTGTACAGGCATCCCACCAGCTGGCGGTCGTCGTCGCGCTGGTGCATGCCGCCGCCCAAACAGTAACGGAAGGCCTCGCAATGCTCGCACGGGCCGGTCTTGGCCCAACGGCGGTCGCGGAACTCCTGAAAACGGTTCTGCCACACATCCCAGAAGTCGTCCTTGTAGATGTTGCCCTGGTGGAAATTGTGCCGGATGCTGGTACAACCGGAGATACTGCCGTCGATGCGGATGCTGGCGGCATTCACGCCGGCGGCGCAATGGTAGAAATAGTCGCGCACCTCAGCCTCGTATTCCCCTAAAAAGCCCTCGCAGGCAAAATTCAGACGGATGCGGCCCTCTTGGCGGGTGCTTTTGATGAATTCCATGATTCCCCGCACCTGCTCGGAGGAGAGTTGCAGCGTGTCATCGTCGGCCGCACGTCCCGCCGGGAAAATGGTGAAGATGCGCCAGCGCCGCACGCCGAGGCTGATCAGGAACTCCTTGAAACGTTCTAAATAGGGAAATGTCTGCGGCGTCACGCAGGTGACCACATCGTAGGTAAGGCCCTTCTCCTGTGCAATCATCTGGATGGCCTCCACGGCCCTGTCAAAGCTGTCGGGATGGCCGCGCATGGCGTTGTGCTCCTCGGTAAAGCCATCCAGACTGATCGTGATAGAGTGCAGGCCCGCCCGCAATAGGGAATCTAACCGCGCACGGTCCAGCAACATGCCGTTGCTCACCATGCCCCACGGATATTCGCGCTTGTAGAGTTCCCGTCCCACCTGCTCCAAATCGTTGCGCATCAAAGGCTCGCCGCCCGAGAAAATAATCATCACCTTATGCGGGTCCACATGCGGCGTAAGCTTGTCGATGACGGCCAGAAAATCCTCCGCCGGCATGTCGGGCGTGTTGCTCTTGGCGGTGCAGTCGCTGCCGCAGTGCTTACAGTTGAGACAGCAGCGAAGCGTACACTCCCAGAAGAGCTGCATCAGCGTATGTTCCCGCACTTCGATGGCGTGATACTTGCGATACAACTCCAGCGCGACCCGTTTCTTCCAACCCAGTTTCATAAACGGCTATTGGGAATCGTCTGTGTATGGCAACTCTTCGGATGAGACACCCTCCGTTTGCGGGATGGCGTCTGTTTGCTTGCCAGGCTCAAAAGTCTTGTAAACAACACCATACATTTCCGACATCGTATCGCCAGGTGTCGTCCAGTGATCGGGAGGAACAGGGCCATACATGAGTTCGGGTCCGTCACAGGCTGTGAAAAAGCCCAAGGCTGAAAGCAGCAATGCGAGGATCTTTTTCATGACAATTAGACTTATTGGTTGTTGTTTTTCTGCGAGGTCCGTTTCACAGCGCCTTCTAACGTAGTAGTCTTCATTATCTCGCCCATGTTCACACCGGTGGCGTCGGACACCACATCCATGGTCTGGCGGATGACGGTGGGCACATTGCCCGACATCTCGGCCACGCCCTTGCCGTCGTTGCCGTAGATGCGCACGTCCTTGATGGCGGAGATGGGCTCGGCGATGCTGGCGGCGATTTCCGGCAGTTTCTCGATGACCATCTGGGCCTTGGCGGCATCGCCGTACTCCTTGTAAGCCTCGGCCTTCAGACGAAGGGCTTCGGCCTCCGCCCTACCCTTCTGCTCGATGGCGTAAGCCTCGGCATCGGCAATTTTCTTCTTACCGATGGCTTCCTGCTCCATCTTGTACTGTTCGGCTTCGGCCATGGCACGAACCGCTTTGGCGTTCTGTTCGGCCTCGTAGGCGGCGGCTTCCGCATTGCGCTTGCGCTGCTCCAACTCGGCGGCGGCGGCAATCTCGGTGTTGTATTTGTCGGCATCGGCCCTCTTCTGGATTTCGGCTTCCAACGTATTCTGCTGAATCTTAACCTTTTCGGCGGTCAGTTCCTGCTCGCGTTTCGCCTTTTCAATCTGGGCCTCCACCTGCTTGGAGTTGATAACCTTCTGTTTCTCCTGTTCGAGGATGCTCTTGGCAGCCACAGCCTCCACCGTCTTCTCGTTCACCGTCTTCTGTTGCTCTTGCTGCTGAATCATGTAGGCAGCGTCGGCCTTGGCTTTCTGCGTGTCTTCCACCACCTTAAGGTCGGCGATCTTCACCGCCAACTCATTGTTTTTCTCAGCGATGATGGTCTCGTTGAGCACGCGCGCGTCGTTGGCGGCCTTCTTGGCCTCCGACTGCTTGATGGCAATGTCACGCTCGGCCTCCGCCTTGGTAATGGCCGCCTGCTTGCGGATGGCATAGGTGTTGTCGGCACCCAAGTCCTTGATCAAGCCCACCTCATCGGTGATGTTCTGGATGTTGCAAGAGATAATCTCAATGCCCAGCTTGGCCATATCCGGACCGGCTTTCTTGGCAATCTGGTCCGAGAAACCGTCGCGGTCGATGTTGAGGTTTTTCAGCGTGACGGCGCCGATGACCTCACGCATGTTGCCCTCTAATGAGTCCTTGCACTGCAGGGCGATATCTTTCTCCGACATGTTCAGGAAGTTCTTGGCAGCCAGACGGATACCCTCGGGCGTGTTCATGACGCGGATCTTGGCCACCGCATCCACCATCACGTTGATGAAGTCGTTGGTCGGCACCGAGGTGCTGGTCTTGATGTCCACGGAGGTCTGTCCTAAAAACACTTTGTCAATCCGCTCGAAAAACGGAATCCGGAATCCCCCCTTGCCAATCAGGACACGGGGTTGCCGGGAAAGGCCGGAAATGATCATAGCCTCTTTTGGCGGGGTTTTAACGTAGGAAAAGAGGATTATGAGAAACAGTGCGATAGCAGCAATAATAATAAGGATACTCATAATGGTTGTTTTTGGGGTTTAATACTATGGATTATAAATTTCTAATGATTTTTGTATCTTGAAAACACAACGGCAAATGTACATTTTTTTTTAAGACATCCCATTGAAAATATTTTGTATTTTTGCTGCCGTTTTGAAAGGGGTGCCGAAAGGCTGAGATCAGACCCGTTGAACCTGATGCGGATAATGCCGCCGTAGGGAGATAAACAGAGTCTTCTTTTCCCTCTTTCAGTATTTGTTTAATTATAAAATAAAACTGTTAGAGTTATGATTAAAAGTTTAGAATTTAGAGTTGAGCGTTTCAAGTACAACAATCAACAGCTAACGGCTAAAGGCCAACAGCCCGCGGCCCGTTTTTTCCGTTTGTTTTCTGCCATGATAGCCATGCTGATTCCGTCAGTGTTGTTCGCGCAGCGCCCCGACACCGTGCAGCGCGGCGAGGTGGAAGAAGTGACCATCCAGTTCACCAAGCCCACGGTGCAGACTTCGGCCAACGTCACCACCATGTCCATGCCGCAGATACGCGCCCAGCAGGGCAACGGAAGCGTCAACAACCTGTTGGAACTGATGCCCTCGGTGGTCACCACCTCCGAATCGGGCAACGGTCTGGGTGCCACCTACCTGTTCATCCGCGGCATTGACCAGACGCGTATCAACACCACCCTCAATGGTGTGACCATCAACAATGCCGAGTCGCAGGGTTCCTGGCTGGTGAACCTGCCGGACATGGCGACGTTTATCGAGAATGTGAGCGTGCAGAGCGGGGCCAACACCTCCGACGGCAGCACCTCCTACGGTGCCCGCGTTGATTTCGTGACCCGCAAAATACCCGCCAAGCCCTTTGCCGAGGTGCGCAGCTCTTACGGCTCGTTCAACACGTTCCACAATATGGTGAGCGCCGGCACCGGCCTCATCGGCAAGCGCTTCTCCATGCTGGCCTCCTTCTCCGACATCCGCAGCGACGGCTACATCGACTACTCCGGCGTACGCCTCAACTCCGGCTTCCTGACCGCCCAATATGATTTGTACAATTTTAAAAAGAATAAAGACTATGGCAAACTGAAATTCCATCTCCTTTTCGGCACCGAACACACCGACCTTGCCTGGAACGGCGTGTCCCATGATATGTTAGAGACCAACCGCACCTACAACTCCTGCGGTGAATATTACGATGACAACGGAGTTTACCATTACTATGAGAATTCCAAAGACCATTACACCCAGACATTCTATCAATTGGAATACGTCAAAGACTGGATTCGCCAAGAGGGACGCCAGCGCCACAGTCTGCAGGTGATGCCCTATCTGACACGCGGCATCGGTTATTACGAACAGTATAAAGACGATAAGAAGGTGAAGAAATACGGTTTGGAAGGCATCATCCATATGGTGGGTCATGAACTGGACAGCGCCACGTACACGGTTACCACTCTTTATGACACTTCAAAGAAAGCCGACTTTGTCACACAGAAATACTTGGACAACTATTTTTACGGTGTTCATGCGCAATATACGGGCACGCAGGTGTTCAAGGAACATAGCGACCAAGGTCTGCGCTGGGTGGCTGGTGCGGATGTCAGCAACTACAACGGCAAGCACTACGGCTACATCGTGTGGGTGCAACCCGACCGCGTGGTGGATTGTCCGGCCATGTACAAATGGTACGAGGGCACCGGCAACAAGCTGCAGGCCAAGCTCTTCGGCAGTCTGCGCTATTGGTACAAGAATTTCAGCGTGACGGGCGAGTTGCAGTATCGTCGGGTGAATTATGCCATTGACGGTGTCAACGACGAGCTGACCCCCATCCCGCAGGATTATCACTGGAATTTCATCAACCCGAAAATCGCGTTACACTATTATATAGACAAGAACCCATTGAAACACAGTTTCGACCTCTCCTTTGCCACCGCCAACCGCGAGGCCACACGCAACGATCTCGTTGGCGCCCCTGACAACCGCAAGCCTATGCCGGAAACGCTCTACGACTTGGAGTTCAGCTATATGATGCACAATAACAAGTTCTTCTTCAACACCACGTTGTATGGTATGTACTATAAGGACCAGCTGGTGCGTACCGGCGAGTTGGACCAGACCGGCGACCCGCTCATGACCAACGTCGATAAGAGCTACCGCGCCGGCATTGAGCTTTCAGCGGCCTATCGTCCGGTGCGCTTCTTCACCTGGCACATCAACGGCGGCTTCAGCCTCAACCGCATCATCGATTACGTGCATTATGTGGATCACTATTCGGGAGAAGATTGGGACTGGGACGGTCAAATCGAACAACACCTGGGCAACACCCCGATTTCCTTCTCTCCGAGCGTAGTGCTGGGCAATGACTTCACCTTCACCCCGCTCAAAGACTTCAACATTTCATTGATCACCAAGTTTGTAAGCAAGCAATATCTCGACAATTCCGGTGACGACACCTATTGTTTGAGACCGTATTCCTACAGCAACCTGCGTCTTTCCTACACTTTCCATTTCAAATGCTTGAAGGATTTGGAACTCTTCTTCCATATCAACAACCTCTTCAATGCCAAATACGAAAGTAACGCCCAGATATATACCTCCTATTATGAGAATGAACCGGACAAGTACTACAGTACCGGTTATTTTCCGCAGGCAGGCATCAACTTCTTGGGCGGCCTGAGATTGAAATTCTAATAGTGTATTCTATTTAACCACCCGCCCTTCGTTGTTGGCGATAAAGGATTTCCAATCGTTGAACTTCTTCCCCCCGCCGACGACCACGCGGTGCTGCAGATGATGGCACACGGCGGCGGCGAGGGCATCGGTGGCGTCCAGATACTCAATGGAATCCTTCAGCGGATACATGTGACACAACATGGCCGCCACCTGCTCCTTGGCAGCGTTGCCGTTGCCCGTGATGGATTGCTTGATTTTGCGCGGCTCGTACTCATAGACCTCCATGCCCGCATGCAGGCAGGCGGCGATGACAACCCCCTGCGCACGACCCAATTTCAACATAGATTGTACGTTCTTGCCATAAAAGGGGGCTTCAATGGACAATATATCCGGCTGATACTGTTCAATCAACGCATTCACTTTTTCGTAGATGAACTTCAACTTGGCATAATGATCCAACATTTTTTTCATCTGGATCACACTGATCACCTCCACCTCCGACTGGCTGAGATGCGTATTCAACACCGCATACCCCATCACATTCGTGCCGGGATCGATGCCTAAAATCTTATGACGGACAATTGGCTCTTCCATCTTTTATTCAAAAACGAGATAATTGTCGTGATAATTGATTACAGCCTTGTGGTTTACAAAAAAATCATTCCCCAAAATCATCTGGATGGGCTTACGCCGGAGCTTTTTGTATGCCGTGTTGATATAGGTAAAATCCAAAAGCGCCATATTCCGATAGCAGGGCAGATGGAAACGTCCGAGACGGAGGTCGGGCACATCGGCGATACGTACGGTGAAATCATCGCCGCCAATGCCGGCCGTCACGCCATCGTGCGGAGCCGTAGGCATCTGGGGCAAAAGCGATTGCGCATACGCCACATCCAAGCAGCTATGCGATGCGCCCGTATCCAGCACAATACGGATGGGCTGTCCGGCCACCGAACCGCGAACGAGCGTGTGGAAATCGCCCGACTCCAGCTCCACCACATTTAGTTTCGTTTTATACATAATTCAAAAGTAAAACACATTACACCCTCTTGCCAAGGCCTAAAGCCAATGTTTCTTGATGAAAAAGAGGACCAGAAAGACCAATATCAGCACACAAATGCCCATCACAATCCAAAAGGCGTACGGCGACGCGGCAAACGGCAGCGCCACATTCATGCCATAGAGGCCGCTGATGAACGTCAACGGGAGCACGATGGTGGAGATGATGGTGAGCATGCGCATGATCTCGTTGGTCTTGTTCGTCTGCAAAGAATCGAACGTGCTGGAAAGTCCATCCACCAACTCGCCGTAGTCGTCAATCATATCCCACATCTTCTGGTAAAAGTCCAAAATATTACCCCAGTATTCCTCCATGTCGTCGGCAAAGCCTTTGATGTCGCCCGACTCGAACTTGTTGAACAGTCGCAGCTGCGGGCGGAACATGGTGTTCATCTGGATGATGTTCTTGCGGAAACGGGAAATCTGCTCAATGATCTTTTCCGACTTGGTGCTGAAAAGCTCCCGATTGATGAAATCCAGCTCCGTGCCCATACGCTCCACCAGCAGGAAGGATTCCTTCATCATCCTATACAAAATATGATATAGCACCGCATCGCTGGTGCCGCTGATGTCGTCTTCGTCTTCCGGTTCCGGATTCACCTTCGTATAATTGAACAGATCCTGCACCACATAGTGGGAGTTCCCAACTGTAATCAGATAGTCCTGCCCCCAGAAAATCTTCGTCTCCTCTGTACGGACCAGCTGCGTACGCTTGTCCATCAACGGGAAATGCAACACGAGGAAATAGTAATCGTCGTATTCATCGATTTTGGGACGTTGTACAAAACTGGAGCAGTCGTCAATATCCAAAGGGTGAAAATGGAAGTTGTCGCGCAGGAAGTCCAAGTCTTCCACGGTTGGATTTGTTATATGGTGCCATTTAAAAGTACCGAAATTGATGGTGTCAACCATTTTACAACCTCCTTTCTACTTTTGGATTAACAACTAAAAGACTACATCTTGGTATGGAATTTCAAAACGCCGCAAAAGTACAAAAAAATGCGTAAAACGGGCGGGATTGTATATAAAATTAAAAATTGACATATATATCAAATTATTTTGTATTTTTGCCGCGTTATGAAAAAGAAGACTACGTTAGATATTATATCGGAATCCGAAAGGGCTACACTTTACTCCATTAGTTTCGAAAAGGATGGTACAACTGAATTTGAGAAGTTTGTAGCTGAATTTGAAATGAATGCCAAATACAACTATGATTATCAAAGAATTATCGCTGCCTTGCAGGTGATTTTGGATAAAGGAGCATTAGAACGGTTCTTCCGTCCGGAAGGAAGAATGAACGACAATGTCCATGCCATCCCAATTGAAGGCAGCAAATTGCGTTTATATTGTCTTCGTATTTCGGAACAGATTGTCATCCTTGGGAATGGGGGTGTTAAGAATACGAAGAGTTACCAAGAAGATTCTAAATTATACGGTTATGTGTTGGACTTACAGCGGTTTGAAAAAATTCTGAAGGAGAACATTGACAAAGGTTATATTCACGTTGATGAGAAAGAACTTCACGGCACCGAGCAAATCACTTTTGAGATATGAACAACAAACAAGAATGGTTTAAGACAAAGGTGGAAAAGGTTTCACCGGAAATCATGGCTGAAGTGCAGATGTCTGCGAGCATCATTGCACGAATAGACAAGATTCTCAAAGAAAAGCACATGTCCCAACGGGAACTTGCCCGCAAAATGGGGAAAGACGAAGCTGTGGTGTCACGATGGATAACAGGATTCCCGAATTTCACCCTGCGCACACTTTTGCAAATATCCGCCGCCCTCGGCGAACCCCTCATTCAATTGGCAGAATAAAGAATCATCCTATAGTTTTTGCAATCTTCTCGATATTAAGACTCCTTGCCGAAGCATCGATGATTTCCTTGTAAACACCGCCTTTCCGGTAGATTTCGTCAGGGTCGCCCGACTCCTCCACGCGACCGTTCTTGAGGGCGTAGATATAGTCTGCATCGATAATCTGCGAAATGCTGTGCGAGATGATGATGACCGTGCGGTTCTGCTTGATGGCGTCGATGCTGTTCTTGATCTGCTCGGTGGCGATGGCGTCCAAGCTGGCCGTCGGCTCGTCAAGGAAGATGATGGGTGGGTTCTTGAGGAACATGCGAGCGATGGCCACACGCTGCTGCTGCCCGCCGGAAAGGTCGGTGGCACTGTGCGCGAACTGCTTCGGCAAGGCCATGATCTGGTCGTATAGATGCGCCTTCTTGGCGGCCTCGACCACCTCGTCGTGACTTGCATCCGGATTGCCGTAGAGAATATTCTCCTCGATGGTGCCGTCGAAGATGTGGTTCTTCTGCAACACTAATCCGATGTTCTCGCGCAGGTAATGCGTGTCGTAGTCGCGCAGATCAACACCGTCAAGGGTAATGGCACCCACCTGCGGCTCATAGAACTTATCCAACAAGTTGACGATGGTACTCTTGCCCGCACCCGACAATCCGACCAAAGCCGTGATCTTGCCCGGCTCAATCCGCATGTTGACATCAAACAGCGCCTGCGTGCCATTCGGGTAGGTGAAATCGACATTTTTAAGCTCGAAGTTTCCATGAATCTGCTCGGGACAATAGTCACCCGACGGTTCGACCTCCTTTTCAGAGTTGAGGATGCCGAAGAAGCCCTCGGCATAAATCAGCGCATCGTTCACGTCGTCGAAAATGCGCTGCAGCTGCGTGATGGGCGCAATGACGTTGCTGAAAAGCATCACGTGGTACATGATCTTACCGATGGTCATGCCGGGATATTCAATGAGCACCAGATAGGCGGTGAGAATGATGACCAACACGGTGCCGATTTGCTTCACAAAACTCTTGAGCCCGTTGTAGTAGAAAGCCACCTTGCGGGTTTTCATCTGGTTCTCGGTGACTTGGTTCTGGATATCCAACTGTTTCTGTCCCTCAATCTGCTCGCGGTTGAAGCTCTTGATAACGTTGATGGAATCAATTATATTCTTGATTCCCTGACTTTTGGATTCCAAGTGACTACGCATCTCGCGGCGCCAACCCTTGAGACGACGGGCCTGCCGGTAAGTGATCCAAAAATAGACGGGCACGATACCGAGCGCCACAAGCCCCACATAAACGTTAGCCGCGAACATCAGGATGAGGGCGAGCAAAGCGCTGGTGAAGAGCGGCAACAAGTCGATGAAAAAATTCTGCACTGTGCGTGACAACGAACTGACACCCTGGTCGATACGGGCTTGCAACTTGCCAGTGGCATTGTCACCGGAGTTGAAGAAGGCCATCTTGAAGGTAAGCACCTTCTCGATGACGCTCTGAGCCAGATCGCGGCTGACGTAAATGCGCATCCGCTCGCCAAAGTAGTTCTGCGCAAAGGTCACCAATGAAGAAAGCAACTCCTTGCCTAACAGCACGATGGAGATGACAGTCATAATCCGTGCCGCCTGGCTCCACTGGAAATTGGTGCCAATGAGCGCATTGATGGCATCCACCGTACGGTCCAGCACGATGGCATTGACCTGCGCCATCAAAGAACCGACCAACGTGAGAATCAATGTGATGAGCACCAGCCATTTGTATGGTTTCACAAATGGTCGGAGATTTTTGAAAAGTTGCAACAGATTCATATTTTCAAGATATTATTTTACAGCCTTATAAACGGATGCTATGCCGAAGGAATAGGGCGTGCAACGCGGCACGCGGAAGCCCGTTTGCGATAATTTTTCCGTCATCTTCTCCCCCCAGATGAAATTCTTCACACTCTTGTTCAAATAGGTGTAAGCCGACTTGTCGCGACTCAGCCAGCGTCCCACGGCGGGCAGGATGTGCGAGAAGTAGAGGTCATAGCCCCATGCCACGATTCTGTTTTCCGGATAGGAGAACTCTAACACCATCAGCTGTCCGCCGGGCTCGAGCACACGGAGCATTTCCCGAAGGCCGGCGTCCAGATCGGAGAAGTTGCGCACTCCGAACGCACAAGTCACAGCATCAAAGCTGTTGTCATCGTACGGGAGTTGCAACGCACTGCCTTCCCGGAAGGTGATACGGTCCGACATGCGCTGGCGTTCCACCTTTTCCCTGCCAATGCGCATCATCTCCAGGGAGAGGTCAATGCCCTCCACCTGCGCGGCCTTTTCCTGCCGGACAAGTTCAATGGCCAGATCCGCCGTGCCCACAGCCACGTCCAGCACCGTCTCACAGGAGGCCATCCCCTTGACGGCACGCCGCCGCCATCGCCGGTCCACATTCAGCGACAAGATATGGTTAAGCCGGTCGTAACTGCCCGCGATGCGGTCAAAAAGTTTTCCGATATGCTGTTTTTCCTCCATTATTTATCCAGACTATCCAATAAAATAGTGACAGGGCCGTCGTTGATGAAGTCCACTTTCATATCCGCGCCGAAGCGTCCCGTTGCCACGGGGATACCGTATTCGTTTTGGAGCAGATGGTTGAAATATTCGTACAGGGGTTCGGCCACCTCTGGGCGGGCGGCGTGCACGAAGCTGGGGCGGTTGCCCTTGCGTGCATCACCGTACAGGGTGAACTGCGATATGCTCAGCACCGCGCCGTCCACATCCTTCAGTGCCAGGTTCATTTTTCCCTCGACATCATTGAAGACCCGCATACCTGCCACTTTTCTGGCCATATATTCGGCATCCGCCCGTGTGTCGTCATGGGTGACGCCTACCAACAGAAGGAAGCCCGTATCTATACGTCCCGTGACCTCTCCGTCAATGCGGACCTCTGCCCTGCTGCACCGTTGAACAACTATTCTCATAATTCGATTAAATCAAAGTTGCAAAAGTACAAAAAAAGAAAAAATACGCTATTTTTGCGCCAAAATTTGATTTGCATGAAAAGAATCCTAATCCTGCTGGCATTCTTCGCCATCATCGGCGTCGCCATCGGGTATCTTGCCCGGCGCACCGCCTTCATATTCGGATGCAAGCCCGGCTGGCTCTATATTGGATACACGCTGGCCCTGGTCGGGACGTTTGTGTTCACCTTCGGAGGTGCCTCCACATGGAGTTGTAATCCTGTGTGCCATATTCTGTTCTGCATCTTCAGCACCCTGTTAGGCGTGCTGCTGTATCTGCTCATCATCATGGCAGCGGTGGACATTGTGCAACTGTTTGCGCACTTCTCGCCACGGGTGTTCGGGCTTGTCGTGGGAGTGTTCACGCTGGCCCTCTGCACTGGTGGTATCATCAATGCCTTCGAGCCACGCCTCACGCCCGCGACGGTGGAACTACCTAACCTACAGCAACCTGTGCGCGCCGTATTGCTCACCGACACCCATCTGGGACACTTCCGCGGCGGCGCGCATGTGCAACGCCTCGTCAACAAAATCAACCAAGCACAACCGGACATCATCTTCTTCACCGGCGACTGCTTCGAAAGTCCCTACAACCTTAACACTCAGACCCTTGAGCCGCTAAAGCAACTGAAGGCCCCCGTCTATTTCGTGGCCGGCAACCACGACGGCTATGTGGGCACCGACTCTGTCAAGAAACTGCTGCGACAAGTGGGTGTGCGGGTGTTAGAAACGGAATCGGTGGAGGACCACGGTCTGCAGATTGTAGGGTTGGACTACATGCGCGCTGACGAGCAGGATGGCAACTCCATGCACGCGCCCGTGGGCGACGCCACCGTTGAGTCCGTAAGCCAGGAGATGATACACAAGGGCGATTTGCCCCTTGTGGTATTGCACCACAACCCTTGCGGCGGGGAGTATTTGGAGAAGGCTGGTGTCGATCTCTATCTGGCGGGGCACACGCACGGCGGACAGCTCTATCCGCTCATCTGGGTAAACGACCGCGTCTTCCAGTTCAACCGGGGATTGTACCGCTTCGGAAATATGCAAGTGTACACCTCCTGCGGCAGCGGCACCTTCGGCCCACCCATGCGCATCGGCACCCGCAGCGAAATCACGGTGATGGATATCAGGTGAGAAGGATGTAAAGACGTCACACCGTGGCGTCTCACAAAAAAAAAGGAAACCGTAAAGACGTCACATCGTGGCGTCTCAACAAAAAAGAGGAAACCGTAAAGACGTCACACCGTGGCGTCTCATCAAAAAAAGAGGAAACCGTAAAGACGTCACACCGTGGCGTCTCACCCCAAAAAAGAGGAAACCGTAAAGACGTCACATCGTGGCGTCTCACCCCAAAAAAGAGGAAACCGTAAAGACGTCACACTGTGGCGTCTCAACAAAAAAAGAGGAAACCGTAAAGACGTCACACCGTGGCGTCTCACCCAAAAAAAGGAAACCGTAAAGACGTCACACCGTGGCGTCTCATCAAAAAAACAGATATGCCAAAAGAGAAGATCAACAAGACCAACGCCTGCCGTCTGCTAGACCAGAAAAAGGTGGCATACGAGCTGATACCTTACGAAGTGGATGAAAACGACCTTGGCGCGCAGCACATCGCCGACCAGTTGGGCGAGGATATCGACCAAGTATTCAAAACATTAGTGCTGAAAGGCGACAAGACCGGCCATTTTGTGTGCGTCATTCCGGGCAACGAGGAGGTGGACCTGAAGAAGACTGCCAAAGTGACGGGCAACAAGAGTTGCGACCTCATCCCGATGAAGGAGTTGCTGCCGTTGACGGGCTACATCCGGGGCGGTTGCTCGCCCGTGGGCATGAAGAAGCCCTTCCCCACTTACATTCACGAGACCTGCGAGCTGTTCGACTACATCTATGTCAGCGCGGGCGTGCGCGGCCTGCAGTTCAAACTAAACCCGCAAGATCTGATTGCGGCGGTGGGCATGACGGTGGCGGACCTGACATAGGAATGGCCGACATTACCGATGTCTCACCGCCACACCGCGAAACAGTATAATTTTCCCGAATTTTCACAGGCTAAGGTTTTAAAAGTTTATATTCGCCAACCCTTTAATTTCACAAATCATACAATATTGTTGACAAAAACCACTGTTTTTTGTCAACATTGTGCTGTTTTTTGTATTTTTGCACAATCAAGTCATATTGATTTGATTAACTGCTGTTATTGACTTTTTTTTATGACCCAAAACGAAACAATCCTTATCATCCCCGAAGGGAAAGTCCGCGATTACGTTGACGGAACCATCCGCAACGACACCCCGGAAGAATATGTGCGCCAGACTGTTGAAAAACGTTTGGTGAACGAACACAAATACAACAAAGAGCGCATCGCAGTGGAGTACCATGTGCAAATTGGCTCAGGCAGGAAACGGTATTACTTAAATTACTAATCGAAACGAGTATAAGATATGAATCATAATGACATTGAATTTAATGACGATGGTATGATTGTCGATTGTTTGTCAGGAGCGTTACTTAAAG
>JAEEQE010000007.1 GCA_016285145.1 Bacteroidales bacterium
CCAACCTTTGGCAGCATGGCGGCCACCTCCTCGTCCTCGCGGTCGGCAAGCAGCTTGTCCTTGGCAGGTTCCTCCACGGTGCGCACATAGCCGGGCAGGAACTCCTTCAGCAGGTTCACCACGGCTCCCCAGGTGAAGCCCTTCAGGGTCTTCAGCTTCGGCGTGCCGGTTCTGAAGCCCATGGTTCCATGGGTGGTCTCCAAGCTCTTGCGCTTGCTGAACAGCTCATCACGATTCTCCAGGGCGTATGCCTGCATGATGTCGAAGGATTTTTCCTTCGTCTCGGCCAGCTTGCCCAGCTCATCCTGGTACTTCTCGCGGATGCGGGTCATCTCGATGTCCATGGTTGCGTTAATCTTCTGGATTCTCGCGTCGGCTCTTGCATAATCGGCGAACGCCAATTCCATTTCCTCTTGTTTCACGCCGCTGTAAACGGTCTTCTTTTCTCTTTTCTTTGCCATAATTCCAATTATTTGATTGTTTGTTGTTTGTAATATACCTTATAGTACTTACCACGGTCATCTTCGCCGGATTCGTGGTCAATACCTCTGTTTATCTTTGTCTTGCCGTCCAGAACAATGTCGGAATCGAATTTACGCTGATACCGTTTGACAGCCTGAACACTCAACCCGAATTCTTCAAGATTTAACAAGGGGTCATCCTGTGCTTTAACCGTCTCCTTCCAAAGATCAATAATATCCTCTTGTTCAAGTACATCGTGAAAAAACTGATCTGTATAAAAAAAGCCCTCTTCTTTGAAAAACAACTTTGCTCTTTCCAAAATCTCTGCAATGTCGTTTGTTGACGCTTCAAATTTTGACGGAATATCTTGTTTGATAAACTTTGATGCAAAACGCATCATTGCTTCCGTACAATTGTAGCTGTCCGCTCTTTTTTTCACGGACAAGAAGTCACTAAACCACAACTCTCTTGGCCTTGGCTTCCCCGTCGCCTCAAACGCATAGACAACATAACCGTTTTCGCGATCTTTGCTGAAAATCAAACAGCCTTTGTCGAATGAAGAAATCCCTTTTTCAATTACGAAATCAATGCCGTTGTCTGTATTGTTGATTATTGAGGACAATACCATGTCTTCTTTCTCGCATTTGAAAATCCCAACCGCATCCACGGTGTCTCCCTCGACGATAAAATCTTTGAAATAAAGCACCGTCATCTGGCCTCCCTTGTCATTAATTCCTACAGTCACATCGTACAGGTGTCGTGCAAGGTTCTGGGACATCTTGATGAAACGGTCTGGATTATCGAAAATTTGACGTACTGATTCATAGACAAGATTACAACCCAATGATGACGGGTGGAAGAATTGTAGCGTTCCCTCATCCTCAAACGGTTCTATACACATATTTAAAAGATACATTCGCTGCAGTTCACCTGTCCCGGTGAGCACATCGGACATGGAACAACCGGTGGCAGCAACTTTATTGCCCACTTCGTGGGTGATTACTTTCGCAATGTTAACATACACAGTGTAAAACATAATTCTTTGGGTTTTAATTGGTGATTAAATCTAATTTAAGTTGATTCTTTGATTCGTAGTCGCTGCAGCCATGACATGTAACCGTCCATTCATAACTTGAGTTTCTTGTTTCAATAGAAATAGCGTCACATCCACACGTCTTTTTCTTGTTGCAGCATTCCGCATACTTTTCATCGCTATCCTTGAAGTTTCTCACCCTACAGTGAACACAATCCAAAGCAGGATGGGTGAATCGTATATTACAAGGGTTTGGGTAAGGCATATAACTATTCGGTTCTAATTGGTGATGAAAGTCCGATTTTCCAAATCTTCTGGTTGCCACGAATGTCGCGCACCTCTTGGGTGAACAGAAGACATTCTTTCACGGGCCATCTGTATCCGGCAAAGAAAGGAGCGTCAGACAATTCCGATTCCCCGAACACAACTGCACCTATGATACATTTGAACAGATTTATCCTTTCAGCCAGATCCATATAGAAGTTGTAAAGATCTTCTGAAACATTTACCTTGGCTCGCAAAGGTTGTGCCCCTGCATGGATCAGTATCGGTTTGCCCACTAAACTCTCCGGAAGTCGATATTTCCTATACTCGTACTTCTTCACGCCCATTACCAACATAGAAGCGTATGGCTGCTTGACAGTGAGGACATTGAAAAATCCTTGTATATATTCCTGCCCGCGGGGACTGGCTTTGCGGATGTATTTGCGTTTGAACTCTTGTAAAACACTTGTATTCATAACTCCTAATTTTGACTCGCCATTCCTAATTCCACATTCTGCATAGCCGACAGGGATTTCTGTTTCCGGCAGAACTCCGCATAGATGCGGGTGAGCTCGCCCAGGGAAATGTCGTTGAAACGTTCTTTTTTGGCGGCACGGCACGCCACGCTCTTCACATACTCCATTGTTGGATGCTGTCCGCGAAGCTCGAACCAGCGGAATATGGCCTTGATGACCCCCTTGCGCTTGCGGTCCAGTTTCACGCGGTCGGGATGATCAGTCGCGCATTTGTCGGTTCTGGCGGATGAACATTCACGGTAGCTTTTCGGCGAGAGCGTGCGGCTCAGGTAGTCAATCAGGTCGCGGCACTCCAAGAAGGTGAGCTCGGAGGTGTGCGGGGTGCGGCCTTCCGTGAAGTCATACACGATGTCGGACATCGCCTCTTTGTCGAGGCCCAACTGCCCAGCCAGCCACCACAGCTTGCGGTTCTGGTCGGCGGTTCTCAGGTTCGGCGCTGCAGTCTTCATCTTCCACCTCCTCTCAGCATAACCTGCACCTTCTTTCTCAGGCTGATTCTCGGGAACTTCCCGGCCTTCAGCAGCCGGATGAACTTCTCCTTGGCGATGCCGCCGCGCATACCGCCGGTGGCCACGCCGAAGTCGTCGTAGAAATTGAGACTCTTGATTCTCGGATAATAAACTGTTGTACACATAATGGGTTGGTTTTAGGTTAATATTAGGTAAATTGTCGTTATTTGTCTCCCCAGTACCGTTCGGCTCCCTCTTTCCATACCACGTAGCTGCCGCCATTGGAGCCGATGTATCTGCCCTTGCTGAAGGCGATGTGCCCCTCCACCCAGATCTTCTCGTCCGCGTCGAACATCACGCTCTTGGCGGTGCGGCCTACCGGCTGTCCGCCGTCGGCTTGGCTGGTGAAAATCAGCAGCTTGTTGCGGTGGGAGTGCTTCAGCTTCATGTACTGCCGGAAGGTCAGTCCTGTGTATTGGAAGCTGTCAATCACGATGAACATCGGGCTGCGCTGCCGCTTCATTCGGGCGGTGAGGTCTTCAATAAGACCGTCTGCGTCGCCGTATTCCGGCTCAGTCACCAGCATACGCCTGCCCACCTCTTGCATTCCGGTCTCGCGCAGGGCCTTGGCGAACGTCATGCCGCTGCCTTCCTCCAGGCTCACATACAGTCCGCGTCCGAACTTCGACAGCTCCTTGCAGAGCTGCATCACGAAGCGCGTCTTGCCGTTGCCGCTGCGCCCCCATACGAACCACACGCCGCTGCTCTCCATCGGCCCGAAAGCCTCCGCCCACGCACCTGTCAGCTCCAGCGTCTGGTACTTCTTGTCTATGATGTTCTGTATGGTCAGTGCCCGTTTCATCCTATCTTATGTCAAGAACCGTTTTGATGAAGTCCACTGTCAGCGGCTCGCCCGTGATGTCGGCCTCGCGCTTGGCAGGCACCAGCACGTCGTGCAGCTCGCCGTAGTTGTCGCAATGCTCCCGCAGGAAGCACACCAGCTCTTTGTCGGTGATGTCGTCCAGGAATCCGGGGTAGCTCCTGTCGATGGGGTCCAGGCGGCGCACGCCGAACTTCACGCGGCGGTAGAACTGCGGGATGCCGTCCTTGTTCTTTCTCTTCATCTGCTCAAGGTGCATCATCAGCTGGTCGGTGCCCACCAGCACGATGGAGCAGACGCGGTTCAGATTGTCGTAGAGGGATTTCATCGCGCAGAGGGCGGGCTGCTTCATATACTCGCTCTCGTCGAAGATGATCTGCGGCTCCTGGCCGTCGGCGCGGCGGTCCGCCAGATAGCGGATGATTTCGCTCACCTTGCCGCTGCGCGACTTGGCGCTCACGTTCACCTTCAGCGCGGTGATCATCTTCTCGATGATGTCGCCGATGTTGTCCGTCTGGCTCACCGTCACGATGTAGGTGTCGGCCGGGTATTTGCGGCGGAACAGGTCGCACACGTAGCTCTTGCCGCATCCGGTCTCCCCGACAATGATGTTGGTCTCGCCGTTCTCCTTGGCCACCTGCAGGCTCACCAGTATGCGCTGCATCTGCGGGGTCACCACCGTCTTCCAGTACTCCTTCTTGAGGGTCAGCCCCACATAGTCGGCCAGCTTCAAGTAGTACTTGTCCGCAATCTCCACCGTTTTCCCGGTGGCGGTGTTGGCCACCGTGAAGGTCTTGCCGTTGAACATATCGCTGATGTACTTCGCGCTGATGCCCGATTTGCGCGCCAGGTCGTTCTGGCTCAATCCGTGTTCGGTCGCGTATGTGCGCGCGGCCTCCACAATCTGTTGTTTCTGCTCTAATTTCATAGTATATAGGTTTTAATAATTGTCCGTTATTGAAGGAAATCCGCGAAATTCACCCGTCGGTTCAAGTAGTCTTCGCTTTCGCGTTGCTGTTCCCGCTCGGCCTCCACGGCCTCCTTCTCCATAGCGGCGGCAAGGGCCTTGCGGGCACTGCCGGTGAGGCGCGCCTGGTTGCGGCGGTCCTTGTGGCGTCCCTGGCTGTCGGTGAGCAGCACCTTGGTCAGCATCACCTCGTCCTTGCCCACCTCCTCCATCAGCGAGCGCACCCGGTCGTAGTCCTCCTGGTTGCGGTCCATCACCATCTCCTTCAGGTCGCGGTTGTACTGCCGCACGCGGGCAAGCTCCTCGCTGTCGCCGTCGGTGCGGTCGCCCAGCGCCATCGGCTGCACGTGCTTCCGCTCGCACACGAAGCGCACGCGGTCGTCGTCGCCGGCCACCAGTATGCGGTCCATATCGGCGGGGTCGTACTTCACCGTCCAGTCCAGGTAGTTGTACTGGCGGAAACGGGTGTCGAAGCAATCGAAATAGTACTGGATTCCGGAAATGGTGGGGCAGATGCCCATCGGCTGAAGCCTGATGGTGCGTGCCGTGCTCTCCCCGAGATGGTAGAGATAGTCGGCTTCGGAGAGCTCGTGGCGTTGCGCCTCCGGAAGGGCGTTGAACGCCGTCATATAGTCCTGCAGCTTGGCTCTACGCTCGCAGGCGATGATGTATTCTATCTGTGCCCGGCATCCGTCCTCGTCCGGGAAGTTGTGCTTAATCTTGTCAAGATAGTCCGGATTGGGCTGCGACTTGGATTTGATGCCGTAGCCGGCCCAGTTGGGCATCTCCATCTGGCAGTAGTCGTGGTTGAGGCGCTTGAAGTAGGGCTCCACCACCTTGCTCTTGGCATTCTTCACCCGGGCGGGCGTGTAGTATTTCGTCGAAGCGGCCTCGTAGAACGACTGCAGCGTGCCTCTGCCGTAGTGGTCGGTCTGGATCTGCGCCGGCCGGTACATCTTGCCGAACAGCTCCCGGGTGTGGCGCATCGCGTTGCGGAAGGCCTCGCGGATCAGCGCGGCATTCTCGTGGTCGCCGATGGCGTAGCCGATGGGGTACTTCACGCTCGGATCCAGAACCAGCACCACCGTCAGGCGGTTGTGGTAGGTGGTCACGCGGTGGCCGTTCTTGTCGATGGAGGTCTTCTGGTAGAGCAGTTCCACATCCCAGCCGTCGGCGGTCCAGTACATCATACCGGCGCTCGGCGCGCTGCGCTTCACCAGCATCTGGCGGTTGTTGTTAAACGCCGTTTCACCGGCGTTGAGACCGTAGGTGAAGAGGTCCCATTTGCGGCGGTAGTTGTCCACCGTCGATGCGCCGATGGTCTTCCACTCCATCTTCGCCGCCATCGTGTTGTACAGCATAGTGATCTGCTCGTTGTCGAGGTTGCGGTAGCTGCCCAGCAGCATCCGCAGGGTGCTCTCCTGGTCGCCGGTGAGCACCTTGCCGGCGTTGCGGTTCTTGTGATAGCCGCTCACGATGCAGGCGTAGCCCACGCGCCGGTATTCGGCAATCTTGTCCGCCAGCCTGCGCTCGCTCTCCGGGAGGGTGTGCGCGAAGCGCTCGTCGTTGCGGATGGCGTTCACCGCCTGGCTGATGTAGGCGTTCACGCCCACGGTGCCGCCAAGGGCCTTGATATAGGGTTTGCGCCAGTTCTGGCTCCTCACGGCGGCGTTGAGGATGCGGGCGTTGGCGGTGTATTTCGTCTGCGCCTCCGGCGACAGGTGGCTGCCATCATCGAAAGTGTATTCTGCAAAGAAGCGTTCGGCCTCGTAGTCGGGCTCCACTAATGACGTGAAGGCGGCGTAGCGCTCGGTGGCTTTCGGGTCGCCGAACTTCTCCACGTAGGCCTCCTTCAGTCTGTCTGGCATATTGTCCCAGCGGATGAGAGAGGGGTTGTCCTCACCGCCTCCGCGCTTCACCACGTCAATCTTCTGACGAGCTACCAGTTTCTTGTAGTTTGCATACGTCACAATCCCGTCGGTCATCTCGCGGCTGCTCACGCATAATATATTATTAAAGTACATAGCCATTTCAGATTGGGTTGGAGTTATTCGTAAATGGGTATCCCGCCGTAATCGCGCACGGCCACAGCACGGATATTGCGGGCCGTCTGGCTGTCGCTGCCGCCGTTCAGCGCCTTGGTCACCCATCTTGGCGACACCTGAAACCTCCGCGCCAGCATCAGTCCGGTGCCCTTCTTCGTCCAAACTTTTTTCGGTGTTGTTTTCTGCATTGTAACTTCGATTTGAAATTTTCGTATTTTTACACGCTAATTCCACAATGGAACAGCGCGGCAAAATTAGAAAAAAATCTAATCGCTCGGTTGTGAATTGAGAAAAAAATCTATTTTTAAATGGATGCAAAGTCTAATTTATTGATTTTCATAAAAGAAAAAAATCTTTCAAAGACGGATTTTTATAAAAAAACAGGTCTGTCCAATGGCTTTTTGGACAAAGGAGGAAGTGTTACATCTGCAAATTTAGAGACAATTCTAAATTCATTTCCTGAAATTTCGCTGGATTGGTTAGTCACAGGTCGCGGTCCGATGCTTCGTAGCGACCTTCCTGCCGCGCACCTTGTGACCGAGCCCGGCACGGGCATCCCTCTCATCCCCATAGATGCGGTTGCGGGGTTGCCGGTGGGCGAGAGTCTTGCCGCGCGCTTCATCGACTGCGCGCACTATGTCATCCCAGAGTTCGCCAACCTCAACGTGGAGTATATGATTCGCGTGTCCGGCAGTTCTATGTATCCGAAGTATAGCAACGGCGACATCCTTGCCTGTCGCCGGGTGCAGGACGTGCTGTTTTTCCAATGGGGGAAGATCTACGTCATCGACAGCAGCCAGGGCGCACTGGTCAAGCGTGTGTTCCAGGACGAGGATCCTGACCGTATACTGCTGGTGTCTGACAACCGCGAGAACTACCCGCCGTTCAGCATCCCCAAGAGCGACATCCGCAGTTTGAGCATCGTGGTGGGTGTGATACGTTTGGAGTAGCACGCAGGTGCGCACGCGGCACCCGCACAGCGCGCACATTTGGCTTTACGCACACTTTCGAGCATTGAAAATGCTGTTAAAATCAATATAAACAACTGAAATATAGAGATTTAAGGCTAAAAACAGCATAAAAAACACCATAAATTATCGGTCTAACTCAAGCCCAAAAACAGCCAACTCACGTCAAAAAATGTGTTTATCGGGGGGTAACTCAATGGGGTGCGAAAGACACTTTTTGTCCCCACAATTGTCCCCACAATTGTCCCCACATCGCAAATTTCACCACTCCAAAGCGCCGTTTTTAACCCTCATTTAACCGTGGCAAAAACGCCGGCTCAGGCCCGTTTCAACGCCTCCGGATCCGCCAACCTTGCCACACCTCAGCGCACACAAAAAAGCCCGCAGAATCGGCATTTTACAGCCATTCCACGGGCAAAATACAACCTCAGCAAACCCCAATTAAACTTTTTCTACAGAAAACGGGCTCCAGGCCCGTCAAAAATTAAAGCAAAATATAAGCTTTAGTACAGTTTGTTTTATTCCGGCCCTCCGGCCAATTTTGTTATAAAATACTGTTTATCGGCAATTTACAGGCAAATTTCAGGCAAAATTCACTGTACGTTTTGTTTTGGGCCCCATATGTGAAATGACCGATTCGTATGTTCATTTGGTGGAGAATATGATCCGTGCGGAAAAAATGTTCCGAACAGGAGCGCAGAATCCGACGTATGGATTTGTACAGTCGTTAGGTTATAGGGAAATAGTGTTTTTGACGAGCATCGGATTGCTGAATAATGGCAGATGTCCCATTTGTGGAGCGCATAGTGACACGCGCTACCGATGGACGGGCAGGAATGATTCAAGAAGGGAATTTGATATTTGCAAGGGATGTATGCACACTCGTGGTGGTGGTAGTGGGGTGGGTGATGGAATGCCTGCAGGCAGCAATGCTTCGAGTAGTATGAGTCATATTGTCGGAAATGTTCAAAACAAACCATCCAACAGTGGAGGATGTGCGTCTGTTTTCATTTTGTTGGTAGTCAGTGCGCTGACCTTAATCGGAGGTTTAGGGTATGTTCTCTATCAATGTATAGTATAGTGGGAATGTAATGGTTACTTATAAAAGGTGTTGTCGGCAGCCTATATAATGTCGGCATTATATTAAAAGTTGCACACGACACGAAAACAGTGTGGTCAGAAATGGAGGAAATACATTTTTATACAAAGAAACAACATCTTGAGTTTAGTTTTCTTGAAATGACAGCTGTTGTTCGGGTTGCAAAACTAATGGCAATGGCAGATGGTAGATTGGATGAAGCAGAAACCAAATTAATGTTTCTTCAAGCGGAAAGTTTTGGTATTTCAATTGAGGATTATGGAAGAATGTTGCAAATAGGAGATAAAATGGAACCTGCTTTTACTATGGAAATAATTAAATCTATGGATTATCAGAAAAAAAAATACGTGGCAGCGTATCTTGGCACGATTATGATGATTGATGAGGATATAGATGAAAAAGAGTTTGCGGTTTGGAATAGGATTATTACAATGGCAGGTCTTCCCACGATGTCTGTACGTGAGGCGGCCATGTATATTGCTGAATTGTAAACTATATTTCCCTATCTTTGCAGCCGTTTTACATAAACTTTTAACATCAACACCATTATGGACTACATAACCATGAATTTCGATGGGCGGCGTCTCCATGCCCCCGACATGAGGCAGATTCTCTTCATCAACCAGCGCTATGACCGACGGATAGATGACTTCTTCGATAAACACTACGAGGAATGTCGGACGCTTTTCAAAAACAGGGGCTATGATTTCATCTATGCCCCAAAAATCTATACGCCGGAGTTCTGCTGGGAACTTCTCTCTTACAATTTTCCCGAGATGCCGGCCAATATTCTGGAATCGCGCCTGCGCAAAAACTCCCTTGATTATATTCTGGACTATCCAGTACGTTATCTCTACGATGCGTTCACTGCCGTGTATGGACAGACAGACCAGAAATTCTTCACGGGCCTTGTGACACCCGTTGTGACAGAAAATTTCTATTTGAAAGATCATTACCCCGAACTCTGTAACTATAAGATGTCGGGAACCCGACAGTTCCGCCTTTTTCCGCTGGATTTAGCCGCTGAAGAAGAAATGTTTGCCCGCATGGAGGAGATTCTGGAGTGGAAACAGGAAAATGATCCGGAACCAGATAGGTGTCTTGAGTCCAGAATAGGGTGGACTTCCGATGATATGTTCCCGGAGGAAGCATACAAACTGATGGACGAGATCCGCGAGCGTGTGGAACTGTTGAGGGGAATGGGTGTGAACGAGATGATTTTAAGACCCATCCTCGATGCACTGCCTGGCTGGCTGAGTGAGTTGGTCATCACCTCCGATTTTCGCATCCTTCTCCCGGACTATGAAAAAGAAATTGTGCTATATCCGCTGCCTAAAGCCGTGTTTTTCCTGTTCCTTCGTCATCCGGAGGGCATACGTATCAAGTGTATGCCCGATTATCGTGACGAACTGCTTCGCATTTACCGGCAGATTATGGGCGACCGCTATGATTCATCCATGGAGGAAAGCATTGATATGTTGACCACTCCGTATCACAATTCTATCAACGAGAAGTGTAGCCGCATCCGTGAAGCCTTCCTGAAGGAGATGGATGAGTCGGTGGCGCAGTATTATTTCGTCACCGGCCAACGGGCCACCGCCAAGCGCATCCGTCTTGATAGAAAGATGGTGCGTTGGGAAAGGGAGTTATGATATATAAAGCTCCTTTTCGGTGAAGGCCTTGGGAATAGATGTTGAATGCTCCTGACGATTAATTCGGCCACATCATAATCCAGAATGAGCTGCCGGCTTTGAGCTCTTCGTTTTCTTTCCCTTTTCTTCCGGCGTGACGGCCACGCGGCGGTTGCTGTTGTCGTTCATCACCTGCCACACGATGTCCGTGACCATCTGTTTCAGCTCGTTGATGAATTGTCCGGCATCGTATTTGTGCTGCTCTATTTCGCGCAGCTTCTTCTCCCAGATGCCAGTTAGTTCGGCGCTTTTGAGAAGCTCTTCATGGATCAGTCCTATAAGCTCGATACCGGTGGGGGTGGGCTCAAGGCTCTTTCGTTCCTTGCGGATGTAACGCCGTTTGAACAGTGTCTCGATGATGGCGGCGCGGGTGGAGGGTCGCCCGATGCCGTTCTCCTTCATGGCTTCGCGCAGCGACTCGTCCTCGATGTTCTTGCCGGCGGTCTCCATGGCGCGCAGCAGGGTGGCCTCGGTGTACGGCTTCGGCGGTGTGGTCTTCTTCTCCGTCAGCTGGGGCTTGTGCGGCCCGCGCTCGCCCACTGTGAATACGGGCAGGATGCGCTCCTCGTTCTTGGTTTCGTCGTCTTTGTCTTTCTTGTCATCCCCATCGTTTTTAGCCGGCTTGATGACCGTGCGCCATCCCGGCTCTAAGATCTGCTTGCCTCCCGCCTTGAACGCCACACTGTTCACATCTCCCATGACTGTGGTCTGCGAAAACACACAGTCGGGATAGAAGACGGCGATGAAATGGCGGCATACCTCGTCATACACGCACTGTTCGTCCGGACTGAGCGACTGCGGGGCCACACCCGTGGGGATGATGGCGTGGTGGTCGGTGACCTTGCTGCTGTCGAAGACCTTTTTGCTTTTGGGGAGTTTCTTGCCCAAAAGCGGCGCTGTCAGGGTGGCGTATGGTGTCAGCCCTTGGAGTATTTTCGGGCATTTGGGGTAGATGTCGTCGCTGAGGTAGGTGGTGTCCACACGGGGGTAGGTGGTGTATTTCTTCTCGTAGAGACCCTGGATGAGTTGCAACGTCTGGTCGGCGGAGAAACCGTAGCGTTTGTTGCACTCCACCTGCAGCGAGGTGAGGTCGTAAAGCCGTGGGGGTGCCTCTTTGCCCTTCTTGGTGGAGATGTCCGTGACGGTGAACTCGTGTCCGATGATGCGTTGCAGGTCGGCCTGGCCCTGCTCGGCGGACGGGTATTTGCCCTTGACGGCCGTGAAGGTGGTGTCGCGGTAAAGGGTGGTGAGCACCCAGTAGGGCTGCGGCTGGAAGTCGTTGATCTCCCAGTACCGGTTGACGATGAGTGCCAAGGTGGGTGTTTGCACCCGCCCGATGGAGAGCACCTGTCGGTTTTGACCGTATTTGAGCGTATATAGGCGCGTGGCGTTCATGCCCAAAAGCCAGTCCCCAATGGCACGCGACAGCCCTGCCTCGTACAGCGATTGGTATTCGGACTGCTCTTTCAGCGAGGAGAAGCCTTCGCGGATGGATTCCTCGGTCAGGGATGAGATCCAGAGGCGGGATACGGGGCATGTGGCGCGGGCTTTCTGCATCACCCAGCGTTGGATGAGTTCGCCCTCTTGGCCGGCATCGCCGCAGTTGATGATGCGGTCGGCTTTCTGCATCAGCTGTTCGATAATGTGAAACTGCTTGGCGATGGTGGGACTATCGATGAGCTTTATGCCAAAACGGGGCGGTATCAAGGGCAGGCGGCTCAGGGCCCACGGCTTCCACAGCGGAGTGTAGTCGTGCGGCTCTTTGAGGGTGCACAGATGTCCGAAGGTCCACGTCACCTGGTAGCCGTTGCCCTCCATGTAGCCGTCATGCGACTGCGTGGCCCCGATCACGCGGGCGATGTCCTTGGCAACACTGGGCTTTTCGGCGATACAGACAATCATACGCGTTTCCGGCTATTTGTTCTCTGTTAAAGTGGTAAGGATAACCGACATTTTGGAAAAAACGGTGTCGTTGTGCGACACAACAACTTTTACTTGAAAACTGTTATCCTCTAAAGGTTCCCATGTCAGGTGGTAGTCCACCTGCTCGTATTTCTGAGGCCGGATAATCTGGATGAACTTGATGCTTTTGGCCTGCGAAAGGATATATTCCTGCTGGCGGATGTGTGAGAAGAGGTCGATGGCGATTTGAACCACGCACACGCCCGGCGTGATGGGATCGTTGGGGAAGTGGCCGCCATAAATGGGATGCAACGGGTTCAGCCGAATCGTAAAAGTGGCCTCGTTCTCTGTAATAGTCTCAGTGTCAATGTGGAATAATGTGTCAAGAAACATGGTTTACGATTATTTGAACAGCGAATCCGAGAGGCTTAAGTTGGTCTTTTTGTCGTAGAAGGTAATGGTGGTGGTGTCGCCGCTGACCTCCTGCATGACCACTTTGTCGGCCAGCAGCGTTTTGGCATCCAGCGTGATGGTCATCTTGGTATAATAGGCTTTGATGCGCTTGTTGACAGGGGTCAGCACAACCGTTACGGCGCCGGTTTTGCTGTTTTTATAATATTTTGCACTGAAATTGGAGGCGTCATTCAGGAAACTGCCGTTGATGGTGCCGATAATCATCGTTCCCATCTCGTTGAGCATCTTGTTGGGGTTCTGTACGGTGCCCTTGTCGGTCTTCAGCAACACTTTGCCATTGGCGAAAATGACGGTCATGGCTTTGGGCGAGGTGTATTCCCAACGGAGCATCTTGGGGGATTTGTAGTTCAGTTTTCCTTTTTGGACAGCATCTTCCGTGAAGAGCGCTGAGCTCTTCCGCTGGGTGAATTGCGCACTCAGGGAGGTCATTTGCTTGTGGGCTTTCTCAATCGCAGTGACGAGCGCAGTCTTCTTCTCGTCGGTGACTTCCGTGTCGGTTGGCGTTTGCGCCATCGATACGCTTGCTGTCAACAGTGTGAGGAATATGATGAGAATGTTTTTTTTCATAGAGGTGGTAAAATTTAGAGGATGACGTGATAAGAAACAGATTTGTTCCCGTAGTTTAATCGAGGCTGCAAAAATAGTGAAAAAATGGATACTCATAAATCCTGCTGCTGTATGAGATGCGCGTGGTGCCTAAGATCGGATACCCTCAGAGGAAGTCTCTTGCAAAAGAGGGTGGCTCTTCAAATCATAAGGATGCTGCCGAAAAAAGGCAATTAATTGGAAAGAAAAGATCCCTAAAAACGCAGTGCTATACCCATACCATTTGGTTCGATTGTGAAATTCAAACGTGTTTCTTTATGATTATAACTGCTGATGTCATTATAGGATGATACAATGGCATTGTTTATTCTTGGAAGTATAAATGTCCAGGGTAATGCTACGCCAAACATAACAGTCCCTAATGTGAAGCAAGTTATTGATGCTGGTAAACTTTTGTTGGTTAATATTATGCCAGTAGCTATAACAGGTACAGCAAAAAAACAAGTGGCGTACGAGGCATTGATACCTTTAATATTTCTATTTATTCTACTAAAGGTGGATTCGCCTAATATGAATTTTGCATCTTCTACGGATGCTACTTCCCCATTTATCTTTAATCGTGATGGAGCTGTTGGATGATATTCAAGCCATGCAGAAACAGGGGGATTGTAAGTGTTACCATCATTATTGGTTTTATTTGTTCGCAAATTTCGTAAAATTGCTGCTTTATTGGAAAGATTGGAAATGATATCCGTTTCACCATTGGCATATTTGATTTTTGAAATTTCTGATCTGTTAATTACAAAAGTGGGGCCATCCAAATAATCCCATTTTTTATACTTTATATCAGAGGAACTCACTTCAATGATTTTAACTATCAATTGAGTTGAAGTAACTTTAACGATTGTATCTTGACTGAAGGCGCTCAAAAAATACAATATGAATAGTGTTGACAACAGGAAATGTCTCATAACAGTGTTTTGCTTTGTTTTATACCATCAAGCCCGTCGGTTTTAGTTATTTAATTTGAAAAGATGCCTTTACGAAGAGCCAATGCACATAAAAAAAAGCGTGGCACTTTTATGTCCTCATTGGATTCCCGAGGTCTTGGACAACCTTATCCACCCAATTACAACAAACAAAGCCCACGCCGTTTGGCGAGAACGTTGTCGCTTAATTCTGGGTGGATTTTGAAAGTGTCCAAGTTTCAGGGAATCCCGAACAAGCAATTTCGCTTTTTTATTCTATAATTATAATGTGCATAAATGAATTATGCGTTTTTATCATAGGCATTATTTTTCATTAGTACTCTATGTTTCTTATATTGGTTGTTTCTATCTCTGTTTGCTTCGCTCAAAAAACTCCGACGGTGTCATTACTGGGATATCAGCATTAGCAAACCCTTTTTTATCGCGGGTTATTATCACATCAGGGTGATAGGACAATGCAGAAAAATATTGTACGGAATCTTCAAAGTCAAAGCCTGCATTATTTATTGCTTGAATGATACTCCATTTGTCAATAGGCGTTATCTCAAAACTGTGACATAACCAGTTGATTTTCTGCATCATTGTTTCCGTTGAATAAGCTTTGTGTAAGATATAGGCACAGTTTACAATCGTCAAAACAGATAATGACAGTTGTAATGCTTCTGTTCGCCATAATTCAAATATTTTGGCAGCATCTTGGAAAAAGGGTTCTCGTTCACCGAGGAAATCCAAAACTATATTTGTGTCAAGAAATACTTTCATTTTGCCCATTCTTCCCACATTTTGTCCAGTTCTTTTTCCTCATCAAAACCTTCGGGCAGAGGCCCACAGCTCATTGCCAATATTTCAGGAGAGGGCTTAAAATCATCACCGATATTAGGAAAAACCAATTTTTCACTTGATTTTCTCGGTTTTTTCTCTTTGTTTTCAAGTAATTTGTCTGCAAGCCAATGCCGGTCGTCATACGACAAAGCTAGTCCTTGTAGATAGTTCCACAAGTTTCCCATTGCAGCGGATGCTTGGTATGTTGAAGTTTTTCCCATTTCCAAAATAACCTTTAATTATTCAGTTTGCAAAAATAAACTTTTTCTTCATAAACACCACCGAAGTGAAAAGTGTTTTTTGCAGGGTCTCGTTATGACGATTATTAAGAAAAACATAGCATTGTTCATGGCTTGACGAGACTGGGTAGGCTATTGGATGCTAACGAAACATTCAAATGGCATTTGCCAGAATGTTGTAGTATGCTTTCACCACTTATTTTACAATGAAGAAAACCCCAATCATGATGATGACGACCCCGATCCAGCGGGTGAGTGGCACGGCTTCGTGGAAGACGAACTGTGCGGCTATCAGCCCGATGATATAGCTGATGGACAGCAATGGGTATGCCACGCTGAACTCGTAGTGCTTCAGCACGTACATCCAGACCAGCATGGCCGACAGGGCGCAGAGGCCCGATGCCGCGAACTGCCAAGTGGTGAATACCGTCTTGAAATAGGTCCACGACCAAGAAAAACTCCCAAACAGCTCCACGGAAATCTTTAAGAAGGATTGTGCGGCCACTAACAGGATAGATTGTACTATAATCAATATGATGAGTAGGATGGTCATTTTGATAGGAGTGTTAGGGTTTGGTCTTTGTTTTTAAAATGATTGAAGACCAAGATATTATTCGGATTTTGAATTTCGGGGGCGGGATAGTAGAGCAGGTGTTGGGGAATGCGTCCGCGATGCAGGCTGACGGCTCCGGCATAGAGTCCAAAGGCGGATGCGCAGAAGGATTCACCGAAAAGATGCTTGTACCAGACGATGGGAATGTCGGGACAGAACTTCTGATGGAAATCTTTATATATGAGGTCGTTGTCTTTGTCCCCGCTGATGCCCATGACCACGGCATCCACATCGGAAATCGTAATGCCGGCGTGGTTGAGCATTTCTTGCAGGATGTCACGCATCTCCTCATCGGAAGGGTGGTACAACATCCTCATGTCGCGGATAGCGCAGAGAGTGTTGCCGTCCCGCTGGTTGGTGAGCAGCATGTTCAGCGAGCAGCTGCCCGAGAACGAACCTTGCCGGTCGGAGGCCCGAAGCGCGTCGGGCGAAATGTTTCCGTTTCTCCAATATCCGATCTTGCCCAACATCTCGAAATAGGCGGGGGTCATCTCCTCCTGACCGCCCACGAGGGCGTTGCGGATGTGTCCGTGGCGAATTTGGGTGAGTGCGTCCAACAACCCGCTGTCAAAGGAGGTGCCCCGGTGAGAGTAGGTGCAATTGTATCCGTGGCATTGGAGTTGGAGTGCCACCTGCGAGCTGATGGTGTTGTGCGTCGATTGCATGAAATAGGTGGGCTGCAGGTACTCCTCGCCGTTTTCTAACATGGAGACAAGGAATTTCTCCGTGTTCTCGATACATCCCAATCCTGTGCCTGAGATAATAGCCTCCGGGACAGTCTCCCCTAAGGCCTGTTTGGCGGTGACGATAGCCCGTTTGAGCAGTTTCCCGAGCCGGCGGGCCACCATAGGCGGAAAATGGTTTTTATAGTCGGGATCGATGGATTCGTTGAAGGGTTTCGTGTGCAGTAGTGGCTTGTCGAACCAGTCGTCGCAAAGCGGCTCTTGGATGGAGATTTGCGACGCCGACTGAATGTAGCAGGGTGAAGTTTCAGGGAACGGGACGAAGGGAGTGGCATATTCGGGAATGGAGAAGATGCAGGAGGAGTCGTTGCCTCCGAAGCCGAATGAGTTGGTAAGCACATGACGTAATCTGGCATGTTGGACGACATGATCCACCGGACGGAAGTTGTGTTCCGCGATGGCGTTTTGGAATCCGAGGTTGGCAGGAATGAACTGATGTTGCAGCGCCAGGATGGAGATGACGCTTTCCACGCCACCGGCGGCACTGGTGGTGTGTCCGGTATAGGATTTTGTGGATGAGACGGGTGGCACCGTGTCGCCGAATATGCGCATCATGGCGATGCCCTCACATTCGTCGTTGTTGCCGGTTCCGGTGCCGTGCGCGTTGATGTAGTCGATGTCGGACGGTTGCAGGCCGCTCTGTTCCAATGCATGACGCATGGATAGGAAGGGCCCTTCGCCGTTAGGGGAGGTGGCGGTCTGGTGATAGGCGTCGCAGGCGTTGCCGTAGCCGGAAAGAACGCACAAGGGCTTGACGTTGCGCTCGCGGGCACTCTCCGAACTCTCGATCACAAGGTAGGCGGCCCCTTCACCGAGGTTCAGCCCGTGACGGTCCGCATCAAAGGGACGGCAAGGTTGAGGATCTAAGATCATCAGGGTGTTGAAGCCGTTCAGATGGAAGGCGGAGAGGCACTCGGTGCCACCCACAACGGCCATGTCCACCTGTCCCGATTGGATTAGGTCGGCCCCCAGGATGATGGCGTTGGCCGCCGAGGAGCAGGCAGTGGAGATGGTGGTGATGAGGCTGAACTTGCCGGCATACTCTTCGGCAATCAGGTCGGTACAGGCCCCGCAGTCGTGCATGGCGATGTACTCCTTGTGCTCTTCGTTGGTGCGGAAATCACGGTAGTAGCGTTCGCTCTTCTCCATGCCGCCGACGGTGTTGCCGGAGATGAAGGCGATGCGCTTCCGGTCGGCGGCATCGGTCAGGCGGGCGTCCTCGATGGCTTCACGCAGGGCCACACGGCCCAGCAGGGATGTGCGGGTGATGATACGGTCATCCGGGAATCCGATGAGCACCCGTAGCTCCTCGTCGCTGTAGGGGACCTCGCCCACGGGCAGGTCCTTGTGCCGGGTTTGCAGATGACGGATGGGGGCGATGACCCGCTCTCCGGCCATCAGCATACGGAGGGTGGCCTCTTTGCCTGCCCCCAAAGCGGAAATGATCCCCATGCCGGTCACTACAATGCTGCCCATGACGTTTTATTTTGTGCGGTTCGCTTGGATGTATTCAGCCATGACACGCACGGATTTGAAAATCTCCTTGCCTTGTTCGGCGTTGGCTAATTTGATACCGTAGTTCTTGTCCATGAGCACGATGAGTTCCAGTGCGTCAATGGAGTCCAGTCCGAGGCCTTCCCCGAAGAGGGGGGCGTTTTCGTCAATATCGGCAGGCGTCATGCCTTCCAAGTTCAACACGTCAATAATGCCTTCTTTTAATTCTAAAATCAATTCTTCCATGTTATTGTCTTATATTAAATTATGAAAAATTCTCTAAACTCTAAACCCTCAACTCTCAACTGATTGATAAAGGAACATCCTCACATCACATTTCCCCTCGTCATAGTCCACCCATCCGCAGATGATATGGGTCAACTCGGGATTCGCGGCGAAACACTGGTTCATCGTTTTTTGCATCAAATCAGGAGGAAGGGCTGGAAGCACATAGAAAGAGCTTTCGCCTCCGATTTTGTGCCGGATGGCAATCTCGCCGGTGACGATGTTGGCTAATGTATAGACGAAGATGGCCGGGCTGGGGTAGTAGCTGTCCGCATCTTGGATGGTGGCCTGGTAATGGCGGTCGTCATCCAGAGAGGATGCCTGGTTCATCAACACCACGGCCCAGTCGGGCTTCACCGTCTCGCGGTCAAAATTTACATCTTTGAGCAGGAGTTCTGCCGCTAAGGTGCCGGCCTTGCACAAGTTGTCCATCTTGAAGAATTTGGGATATTGCATCCCGATGGCGTGGTAGATGTCGGCCAGCCAGCTGTCGCATTGTGCCCCGCGGGTGACGATGGTTTTTCCGTTCAAAACGACGGTGTCATCGTTGATTTGGCATTCGGAAATCACGGAAATTGTCGGTTTTTCCTGTTGTGGAAATGCGGCTAATCGCGTCTCTGTGGATGATGAATCGTTGGTTGTGATGTTTGATATGTGGTTTTCCATCAGCAGTGCCGCGTTACTGCCGCCGAAGCCGGAGATGAGCTTCAGGAAGGTGTTGCCGTTGGTGGGTTGGGTTTGCAGGCTCACGTTGAGGCTTTGGGTGGTGCCGGGTTGTTCGGTGCCGAGTGTTTTGAGGATGGTGTGATGCTTGATGGCTTGGTGCGACAGGATGGTCTCCAGTACGCCGGCAGCGCCTAATGTGTGTCCGAAGTAGCCTTTCATGCTGTTGACGGGTGTGTCTTGCAGGCCTGCGCGGTTGACAGCCACTGATTCCATGTCGTCGTTGTACAGAGTGGCGGTGCCGTGGGCGTTGATGAAGGCCAGACGCGAAAGGTCGTGCCCGTCGGAGACTTTTCGGATGGAGCGCAACAGCCCTTCGCCCGTGCGGGAGGGACCGGAGATGTGGTTGGCATCGTTGTTGATGGCTCCGGCACGGAGAATCATAGTGTTGTCGGGCAGGAGGATATCATCTTCATCAATGGTATAGACGATGGCGGCGGCAGCTTCTCCCAGATTGAGGCCACAGCGGTTCGCGTCGAAGGGTTTGCATCGCTCTTTTGAGAGGGCTTTGAACGACTGGAAGCCGGAAACGATGAATTTGGAAAGTGTCTCGGCCCCGATGACCACGGCATATTTGTAGCCGTCGTGACGGAGCAAGTTGGCGGCCGTTATCTGGGCGGCGCATCCGGAGATGCAGGCGTTACTGACCACCACCGGGGTGTTGGGGTTGTCGAAAAACTCGGCGATGAGCTGTGCCGAACGCCACAGATAGACGCGCTCCGGTTCGTAGGGATTGTTTTCTAACAGATCCACATTGCCCTTGGTGGTGGAGAGGATGAAGATGACATTGTCGCGGTCGGCGGCGATGTTGGCCTCCCTGATGGCCTGACTGGCGGCGATGATGGCGGCCTTCTCCATCCGGGTGTAACCGGCAGTGCCACAATCCCACAGGGCGCTGAAAGCCTGGTCAAGGCGCTCCTCGTCAAAAAGGGAGAGGAAAGAGGGTTCGGGCAGCCCGAAGGCATGTTCGTAGTATTGCAGGCGGCTCTCTCCGCGAAGCACGGCTTCGAAGTTGCCGTGACTGGTCATGGCAAGGGGGGAAATGATGCTGTCTCCAATACTGTAAATCATACACTTATGTGTAAAAACCACCTAATTTAAAATTGGGCGCAAATATACAAAAATTCGGCAATTATGGAGACATCCCCCACGTTAGAACGTGATCAGGTTGTCGTTTTTTTCTTTTTTACTATAAAAATTATTGAAATATTCTTATCTTTGCAGCGTTGTTTCAGCACGTTTAGGACGTATAGCGTCACGACCTTCACAATGGTAGCAGATAGCACTGAAAGACTTACGGAACCGCACTATCTGGTGCGGTTCTTGTTTTATAAAATGTTTTTGTGGCGAGTCTTTTGCGTCCAGTTCTGGTGCATTCCACATAGTAATATTCTTTGTCAAGAACTTTACGATAAACTATTGTATCAGGGTACTTGCCCATCATAATATCATCAGCTGCAGCTATAATCATTGGTATCAGGCAAAAATCGGCTTCTGTTATGTCAGGGTGTTTTTTCTGAATATGTTTCACCGCCGAAATGTCTATCATCCGCTGAAACCCTGTCACATCACAATTGAGCAGGGCGTTTAATGTTACAATCTCTTTAGGGGTTGGCACTCCTATAATTACCCAACGATTGTTCTCCCATTTTGTGTTCTTTGCTTCTCGCACGAGTTTGAGAATACGTTCCTCAATGCTGATAAAATCCTGTATTTCCATAACATCACTTTTCTTTACTATCTTTTTTAACAGCGTTAGATAAAATGCAAAGATAATATTTTAATAATAAATCCTATACTGTTTATTTAAAATATTGATTCTGTGCCCATATCGAGGCAAAAGCTCGGTAGGAATGCGCCTGCGCATACAATATTGCGGCGCGGAGGGACGTGGGGAGATTCCGCCGCTCCTTTCGTCGCCGGCGGAATGGTGCAAACCTCACTTGCTGTTCAGGCGGCGGTAGACGGCCTTTCCCAAGAAAACAAATTCTTGTGCCGCCGCATTCTTGTTTTGGCCTACGCGCACCATTCCGCGAAATGCAATAGCGTTGAGCGGAATCCCCAAATATTCAGTAAACCGCAAATCGAAAAAATCACTACCTTTGCCCCCGCAATGAACCGACTTCGCACATATAGCCCCACCACCTCCCGCCGCGCGTTTCCTGCGCCGCCCGCGCAGGCGTACGCGCCTGCCAGTAGAACGCAGAGGCGCGGGAACTCCCATAGAGGCGCGGGAACTCCCATACTGACTACTGTTCACTGATTACTGCTCACTGGACTCACACCTTCTCCGCAAAAGAAAAGGACACCGAAACCGGCTTTTCAGTTACCTCGCTGCGCTCGGGTTCCTCCTTTTCGCTCAGCCAAACCCAGACAAGTTCGGTTTGGCATTCGCTCATGCGTCGGTTTGGCGCAAGGTATTATTAAAAAATAAGTGTTTTTGTTATGAAAAGAGTCATGACACTTTTGGCAATCCTGACGACAGCCGTGCTCTCTTCGGCTCAGAACGACAATGGTCGCTATGGCAACATCTTGTTTTCCTATGAAATAAGACAAATGGATAGTGTGATTTTTGTTGATAAAATTGCCAACCAGCCAACAACGGCGATATGTGTTGAAAAGAAAAACCTGTTAAAATTTGCAGATAAGGATTCTTCCTTCTATACCTACTGGGAAGTACTGCCGGATGCATTCAGGTTTTTGGATCCGGACTGGTTTCCTTTTATTTTCCATTATGTTATACCGTCCATTTCGGACACAGCTGTCGTTTCAACAATAAAAAAACAATATTTTGAAAACGGGTTATGCAAAGTTGGATATAGTGACCTGTGGGGTGGCAGCCAACGCGAGCGTATTCCTTTCCATAATCTTACATATTCCTATTTGAATTGTAATCATTATTTGGTTTTGTTGATGCCATACAGGTTTTATGACGAACATGTGGAGTATTTATGTATTCTTGATTATGATACTCCTACTAAAAGACATTCCCAAACAGCCTTGCTGAAAACACCATTTGCCGAAGGATTCTATATAAAGTTGCTGTTGCCGTTGTTCTATTATCAAGATTCCGCAAACAAAAATGTATCAGAATAATTTTATACCAACCCCAATAACCAACTGCCTTAACTCCTTAGTTCCTTAACTTCTTAACTATAGCCCCAACTGCCAATGGCCAACCGTCAATCCCACGTCTTCAATTTTTATTACCTTTGCAGCGGATTTTAAAATGATACAGATTATGAAACGATTCCTGCTTATAATGGCAGCGGTGGCCGGTATAGGCCTCCTCTTTTCAGCCTGCACCAAACAGTGCAACTGCCATAAGATTACACATTATGAAACCTATAGCACAGAACAGTATTATACCGAAACGATTGATATGGAAGAGTCGTGCAACCGTTTCAACGGCGAATTTTTCCATGAGGATATGTACGGCAATACAGTCAGTGTGGATGTGGTGACCTGCACGAATGCCATGTAGCGTCCGTTAGCAAAGACCATTGATTTTCTTCCATTCCGTATAAAACGCTGGGGCCTGCCATACCAGCTGGTGTTGCATGTCCAAAAACACCTGCACCGAGTGCCCTGTGACGAGAATCTCGCCGGTGCCGGCGTGGCGTATCTCATAGTCGAAAACAATCTTCGCCGCATCAGTCTCCCGGTATGTGCAGATGACCCGCAGCTTGTCGTTGAGTGTGGCGGGCCTCTTGTAATGAATGTTCAGCTCCACCAAGGGTGCGTAAAAGCCCATCTCGTACATGTACAGGTACTCAAGATGGAAGGTCTTCCCGAAAAGCTCGCGGGCATCCTCAAAATACAGGGCGTAATTCCCGTGCCATACGATGCCCATGGAATCAACTTCGCTGAAGCGCACCTCCACTTCCTTCTCGACTTGCAATATCTTCTGGGTCATTATTTTCAATTTTTAAATCTAAACAGTGATTGTTAACCATCGGTTTTGTTTGCTTTTAAACAAAACACTTTCCCCTATAATTATTATTAATTGTTAATTGCCAATCACAAACACTTTCATATCACATTGTGCGATGCACTCCGCTGCCTGTCGTATCTCGGCGTGTACGATGATGGCCTCGAAGACCTCATTGGCGACGGTGACGGTGGTTTGCAGCATCTCGCCGGCAGCGGGCCGCCGGAAGACCTCGAAATGGTTGATGGAGCCAATAACTCCGATGCGGACGGGCTTGTCCTGGTTGAGCCATCCGATACGTGCGGCGCAGGTCTGCGCGATATTTTCCATCAATCCCGATTCCGACAGAATCCCGTCGCGCAGGAAAATGCAGTCGGTGGGGATGCAGAAGTCGGTGCGCACCGTGATGGGGTCGCAGCTCAGAAGGTTGTCCACCATGACCATGGGCGGACGTTGCGGGATGAGTGGAAGGGCAGGTGTGGGGAACATGTTGTCTTATTTGAGTTTGCACTGCATGATGCTGTGCCCGAGGCCAAGTCCGTCGTGAATGGTCTCAATGGCCAGTCCGGCGTCCGACACACAACGGGCCATGTCGCCGGAATAGTACATCTTGCTGTTTCCGTTGGCTAATGCGGTGAAATAGAGGCTGATCTGTGCCAGACAGTAGGAGGCGGTCTCAAAACGCTGGCGGTCCCAGAAGGTCTCCATGATGTAGAGTCGGCTGTCGTGGTCCATGGCAGCGGCGGCGCGGCTGAGGATGCTGGTGACCTCTTCTTCTGAGAAACAGTCGAGGAATTGGCTCATCCAGATGGCGTTGAATCCCGTGGGGAAGGGTACGCTGGGGTCCAAAAGGTTGCAGCCGTGCCCGTGGATGCGGTCGGCACCCTCTAATCCCTTGGTCTGTTCGCGCATCATGGCCAACTGTTGGGGCAGGTCCATAATGGTGACGTTGACGTGTGGGTCATGTTTCACGCATTGTGTGGCCCACCGGCCTGTGTTGCCTCCTACATCCAACAGCGTCTTGGGCTGCCGTGAAAAAACAATCTCCAAGGCCTGGGAGAAGGAATTGTCGGAGTAGAAATGGTCGAAGCCGAACCAGCTTTTCTGCACTTGCGGCGGCAGTTGCGAGAGCCCCTCGTAGATGGTGGGCCACTCGCCGAACACCTTCAGTCCTTCAGGCTTGCCGTTGAGGATGGCCTCCTCCAGACGGAACAGTCCGAGGTAGTTCACATCATGGTTGAAGTCCATGTTCACGCGGGCCATCTCGTCGTTGAGCAGGAACCAGCCGGCCTTGGCCAGATGGAAGCGGTCGTCACGCATGGTGACGGTGCCGGTGGTCAGCGATGACTCTAACAAGACCTTGGCTCCGTAGAGCGAGATGTTGGCTCTGTCGGCCACCTCCTCCATTGTGAGCCCCTCTTTTTCATCTCCCAAAATCTGGAAGATGCCGAATTTGACCATGAGACGGGCCACTTGGAACACGATGGGCCCGAAGGCGATTTCCTGGGCCAGACGTTGTGCCTGTATGGCGGTGAAACGGTCTTTGGCGTACATTTCTTTTTGTGGAGAGGATAATTCCATGGGATTATATTTTTTAGGATTTAACGTTTTTTGGGTTCCAGCTGCCAGAAATCATACAGGTTGAACCATTGTTCCGGATATTGTTTGAGAATGTCTTCCACGGCAGTCACATACTGCCGGAGCAAGTGCTCTGTTTGCGCGGTGACACTGGTCAGGGCTGGGTCTGCCATCAGCGGGATGATGTAGCCCTTGTAATCTCTTCTTTTCTCTTTCATCAGAAAGACGGCCAGCACCGGGATCTCCATCTGGGCGGCCAGGCGGAAGGGTCCGACGGGAAACTCGGCGGGATGCCCGAGGAAATCGACCACTTTCTTTTTGGGGCTTCCGAAGATGCGGTCGCAGTGGATGGTGAGAATCTCGCCGTTGTCAAGGGCGTTTTTGATGGCAAACAGGTGCGACATGTCCGGCTTCACCGGGATGAGCCTGACGTGGTTTTCCTTGAAAGTGTCGATTCTCCGTTGCTGCATCTCCGGATTCTCGCCGCCGAAGATGATGCCGTTGATAGGCTTCTTGTCTTGTTTGAGGCAATGACCCAACAGTTCGAAGTTGCCGATGTGGGAACCCGCCAGCATGAAGCCGGAGGGTTGGTCCAGCAAGTTGTGGAACAGATGTTTGTCGGGGATGTCCACCGTGAACTGGTCGCTGCGTCCGGCCAGCAGGGCGAACTTGTCGATGACCACCTTGCCGAAGGTGTGCGCCGTGCGGGCCGTGGCTTTCAGAGCACGCCATCGGCTGTAGCCGTGTATCTGGTGGAAATAGTTGTAAAGGGCCCGGTTGGGCTTTCGTGATAACAGCAGGCAGAACGGGATGATCAGGTAGAGGATGGGGTAGAGGGTTGTGACCTTGATGTGCCGCAGCAGGACGAACAGGAAATGCTGACCGAACTTGCCGCCGCTTGTTTTGCCTTGCCACTGCCGCTCTTCCGCCATGTTATTCTTTCACTTTGTTGGCGATATAATCGTAAAACTGTCCCAGTGTCTTCACATCCTTCATCTCTTCCGGTTTGATCTTGAAACCGAAATTGCGTTCCACGATGACGACGATATCCACGAAGTCCAGACTGTCGATGCCTAAATCTTCCTTGAGCAGGGCTTCTTCTTTCAGCAGATTCTCTTCTATCTCAATCTCTTCAACTAAAAAGTTGTTCACCGTTTTGATGACGTCTTCTCTTTGCATATTTATTTAATTATTTGATTTTCTTAATGACCAAAGCACTGTTGGTACCGCCGAATCCGAAGGAGTTGGAGAGGTACACATCGATGTTTTTTTCTATGGTTTTGTTGATGATGTTCAAATGTTGGGAGTATTCGTCGGGATTTTCGAAGTTGATGTTAGGGGCGATGAATGAGTTGAGCATCATCAGGTTGGAATAGACGATCTCGCTGGCACCGGCCATCCAGCACTCATGGCCGGTCATGGCCTTGGTGGAGCTGATGGGGGTGTGGCATTCGCCGAACAGAGCCTGCAGGCTCATGGCCTCGAAGGCGTCGCCCTGGAGGGTGGAGGTGGCGTGTGCGTTGATGTAGTCGATGTCCGCTGGCATCACGCCGGCATCCTGCATGGCGCGGCGCATGGCAGTGGCCGACCCGTGGTCGCTCGGCTGCGATATGTTGGCCCCGTTGGACGAGAACCCGTATCCGGCGACCTCGGCGATGATGGTTGCGCCGCGCCGGATGGCGTGTTCGTACTCTTCCAGAATCAGCGTGGCGGCACCGCCGCTGGGCACCAGCCCGTCACGGTCGCGGTCGAAGGGACGCGAGGCCTTTGTGGGGTCGTCCGTGCGGATGGAAAACGCCCCGATGCCGTCGAAACTGCCCATGGAGAGGTAGCTGGTCTCCTGCGCACCACCGCAGATGACTACATCCTGCATCCCGTTACGGATGAAGAGCAACCCCAAGCCGATGGCGTGCGACCCGCTGGCACAAGCCGCGCTGATGGTCATGTTCACCCCACGCAACTTGAAGATGGTGGACAAATTCATGGTTACCGTCGAGTTCATCGACTGGAAAATGGCCCCGGAACCCATCATCTGGGTGTCCTTGTATTGCATGGCTGTGGAGTGGGCCTCAATGACCGCCTTGGCTGAAGAGTCGTTGCCGTAGAAAATACCGACCTCGTTCTGGGCAAGATAGTCCATGTCGATGCCAGCGTTTTTCAAGGCTTCGGCTGTGGCCATGTAGGCGTATTCGCCCTCCTCGGCCAGACATACGCGGGAACGACGGTCCAGAACGCCTTTCAGCAGAGGACGTTCCACAATGCCCGTCAACGGTGAACGATAGCCGTACTCCACCCGCGCGGGATCAATGCCGATGCCTGACTTGCCGGTATACAACGACTTCGTCACCTCGTCCAGATTCTTCCCCAGACAAGAGTAAATACCCATTCCCGTAATGACAACACGTCTCATTTTGTTTTTTAACTATGAACTGTTAATTGCAAATTGTTAATTGTAAATTGTTAATTGTTAATTAGGTGTAAAGCCCCCCATTAATCGAAATCGCCTCTCCGGTGATGTAGGCGGCGTCGTCCGAGGCAAGGAAACCGACCAGAGCGGCCACCTCTTCCGGCTTGCCGAAACGTCCGGCGGGAATCATCTTCTTGAAGTCGGCCTCGTTGAAATCCTTGGTCATGTCGGTCTGGATGAAACCGGGTGCCACAGCATTCACGGTGATGTTGCGCGATCCGATTTCCTGGGCTAATGCCTTCGTGGCTCCGATCAGGGCAGCCTTGGCCGCCGAATAGTTGGTCTGGCCTGCCTGTCCCTTCAGTCCGGAGAGAGAGGCCATGTTGATGATGCGTCCCTTGCGGTGCCCGATCATACCCTTGAGTAGCCGGCGCGTCGTGTAGAAGAAACCATTGAGGGTGGTGTTCAGCACCGACTGCCAGTCCTGGTTCTGCATGAAGACCATCAGCGTGTCTTTCCGGATGCCTGCATTGTTGACCAGCACCCCGATATAATCGTCGGGATGGGCGGCCTGCCACGTGTCGATGGCCTGGTCCACGGCTTCGCTGTCGCACACATCGAAGGGCAATAACTCGGCCACGCCGCCCGCCTCAGCGATGATCTTCTGCGTCTCTGAAGCCGCATCACGGTTGGACTGGTAATTTATCAGGACCGGGAATCCCATGGCGGCGAGTTTTTGGCAGACTGCTCTGCCGATTCCGCGGGAACCACCGGTAACGAGTGCATAATTCATATTGAAGCAAAATTACTTACAGTAAAAATATTATTTTAAAAAAACGGTGCAAAAGTAGTAATTTTTTTGATATGCTTCGTTATCCAAGTATAGCTTTGAATGGTAGATAGTTACCGCCGTTTGGCCCGCCTTTGATGGCGAAGGTGATATGTTGGAAGCAACCTTTGAATTCGGGCTCGGCGAGGGTCTCGCGGAAGAGCTCGGCGATGTGCTTGGGCGGATTGGCGAATGCCCCGCATCCGAAAGCCCCCAACACGAGGTTGTGCTGCCGGTTGTCGATGGCGATGCGGAAGATGGTGCGCATCTTGTCGCGCACGGTTGGGATGAGGTTGTCGGTGATTCTCTTTTCGCCACCCACAACATGCAAAGTGGGGTGATTCAAGGCGGCCACTGCGATGAAATTGACCTTCCAGGGCTCATCCAACAGTGCGTAACCTTGGCTTTCGGTATCCCGGAAGACAGTCGCGTCGGGTGTGTAACAGCCCCCGAAATGACGGTCCATGGGATAGCTGGACGAGGAACGCGGTACTTGGTAAAGAGCTCCGAAGTCAACGAACTGGAAGAGCGAGCGGTAATAGTCAGAACAGCGGAAGAGGTATTCTTCCTGGGCGGCGGCCCCGTTCTGCACACCTCCGCCCGGGTGCGTGGCGCTGGCGAAGTTCAGCACACATACCGGCTCGTGCAGCTCCCCGAGCATCTGCCGGGCGCATACGAGTGTGTCGGCCTGCACCACTGTGACGGTGTTCGAGTAAGGTCGGGAAGTGATCTCCGGTGTGAGGTGTTTTCGGTAGTAGCGCGTCTGCACATGTATGTCCGTGTTGAAGGCGGGATCGACCTCCCGACCGCTCCGGCTGATGTAGCGGCCCTCTTTTACGATTTGTATGGTGTTGAAAAAGACTTGCTGTCGCAATTGCTTCAGGGCGACGTAGTTCATGGGATGCTGGGAGATAGCGAAACGTTCTTTCCAAAGCATGTCATCCCAGTTGGGAATGTTGTCGTTTTCCATAGAAATAAGAATGTTAGAAAGTTTAAGGAGTATTGGCGGTCTTCTTCAGGATGTTGGAATCCTTGTAGTAAATGTCTTCGCGGTATTGGATACGACCATCCTCCCGCACGAAGCAGGTGAAATATTCGATGTAGAGGGGCATCTTCTTCTTCAAGGTGATGCCAGTGGGTTTCAGCTTGCGGTAGAACATGCGTTCGCTGTCGGTGAGGCGGGCGTATCGTATGGAATCCCGTTTCTGCATCTCCTCCAGAAATTTCTCGCCCTTCTCCGTGGTGGGTGCGTTCCCCACAAGGATGCCGTATTGCTCGATGGTGAGCGTGTCAAAGTCGTTGAGCTTGTATATGACATGGGCCAGCGCGAAGGGGTTTTCCACACGCACACAGCCGTGACTGAAGGTGCGCTTCCGCCGTTTGAAGGCTCCTTTGTTGTTGGTGTCGTGCAGATAGACGGACTCGCTGTTCGGGAAATCGAATTTGATACGGCCTAAGGCGTTGTACCGCCCCGACGACTGTATCAGCCGGTACGGGATGTTGTTGTAACTGACCTTGTTCCAGTCGATGGAGTCCGGTACGACCTGCTTGCCGCCCCTCATGACGTACAGGTGCTCGCGTTTGATGACCGCCATGTTGTTTTTCCGCAATTTCGGCAGGTATTCGTTTTTGATGATGTCGTACGGGATGTTCCATTCCGGGTTCAGGATGATGCGGTTGATTTGGCTGTGCAGCAGGGGCGTTTCCGCCTTGTATGCCATGATCATGCCGTGTCGTTTGCGCCCTTCGCCCGGGGCTTGTGTCTTCCCGCAACATATCCGTGTCTTGAAGGCGACTGTGTCGGCGATGAAGGCCTGAAGCGTGAAGTCGGGCAGGTTGACCTCAATGCGGTTCTCGCCCTTTTCGGGAATCACATTCCAGCGCAGTCGTTCGAGGTTGGCGGCGATGCGGTTTTGGTAGTAGGCGATGGGACGGTTCAGTTTCTCGATGGTCTCCTTGTCTAAAGAGTCGCTTTCGGGGATGGCATTGTCGCTACGGAATAGATTGATGCCGGCTATCAGCTCCGATGTCAGCAGGGTGGTGTCCGGAAAGGTCTCCGGAAGTTCGCCGGTAAGCCGGAGCCGCTGGCAGATTTTGGGCAGATGGCGGTTGGCTTGTCCCTGACGCACGTGCATCTGCGGGATGCGCGTGAAGGCGGTGTCTTTCAGCTCATGCAGGCGGCAAAGCTCCTCTTGAAGAAGGGCGTATAGCTCCATGTTGGGCTGCATGACCCGCAGCGATTTTGGTGTGTTCTCGCTGGAAACCAGAGCTTGGTGCAGAAACAACGAGTCGGCGTATTGGGTTTCGTAAAGCCATTTGCCTCCGTTCACCACCTTGGGATCGGTGGCCCCGAAGGCGAGGGCGTTGGCATAGCGCAGATAGTTTCCGGCGAGCATCATCTCCAGCCGGAAGAGCGTGGACATGAGGTCGCCATCCTCGATGCGGTTCTCTCGCAATCCGGCAATGATGGCAGCGATGCTGTCGTATTGGAAGTAGTTGCGCCCGATGCCGTGCTGCCACGACAGGTCGAAATAGTGGAGCAGAGTGTCGATTTTGTGCTCTTGGAACCCGTTGTACGTCCAGATAGGTGCCGCGTTTTCCTTATAATAGTCTTGGATAACGTTCAGGTATGGTATGTCCGGCATCGAATCGTTCACGCGCTGGGTGAAATACTCGATGTATTCCCTGTTATTGAACGCAGCATAGTTCTGCTTGAACCAGTGCGGTTCACGCTCGCTGCGTATCTGTTTGCAGGCCAGCAAGGTGATGGATAGCAACAGGGGGAGGATAAAACATTTTGCCGTATGCCACGGTTTTTTAATATGGATGCGGTTCATTTCACATTATTCATAAACGCTGCAAATATACATCTTTTCTGAATAAAATAATATTGGATGATTTTTTCAGAGAATTATGTTTTTTCCAAAACTGTGTTGTTGATATTGAGTGTTTTGAAAAGCCATCCCAACATTGACTTATCCAATTTAAGGGGCGGCATCTATTTTGTTCGTATGAATGGTGCCACTCAGAAATTCATCAAAAATATTTCGTAATCGATACTTTTTGAAAGGAAACATTGTAAAAGATGACATTGACGAAGATCTTTGCGGAGAGGTTTAGCCCTTCCATTACAGCACCGTGATGGTCCCCTTCAAGGTGTGACGTTCGCCGTTCTTGTCGTAACAGGTTATCTTATATACATATATATTATTGTAGAAGATATTTCCGTTGTATGAACCATCCCATTTAAAGGCTTTGTCGTTGGAGTAGAAGACAAGGTCGCCCCAACGGTTGAATATGCGGATGTTGAAGTGTTCATCGTCAATCAAGTTCTGTGTCCGCTCATCCAAACAGAAGTAATCGTTATTCCCATCGAGGATGCTGGGCGTGATGGCGTTGGGCAGATATGTGCTGAATACGCAGGGCGAAATGCGGTAATGGTCCGTGCCACTGCAGTTGTTCTTAATGACCGTCACCGTGTAATCTCCCGGCGCTGTCACCGTGATGCTGGGGGTGGTCTCTCCGGTGCTCCAAAGGTAGTCCGTGTAGCTGTCGTCCACACTCAGGATTTCGGATGCCCCGTAGCAGAAGTCCCCGCTCAACGGCGTGATGACGGGGTGTGCGTGGGTGACGCTCACGTTCAGCCGGATGATGGAATCGCAACCGTTGATGGTCTGCATCTGCCGCACGCGCAGCAGGGTGTCTGCCTTCATCGTCTCTTGCGCGTATATGTCGAACCCGTTGGTGTGGTATTCGTCGCCCTCGCACAGATGGCCGGTGATCGTGGTGTCGTAGCTGTTGTGGACCGTCAGCTGGAAGACGATGACACTATCGGTGCCGTCAGCCGCTTGTAGCTTCTTTACCACAATACTGTTTTCGTAGAGGGCGGTGTCTTGCCAGATGAATGGCAGTTCGTTGCGGCAAACCTCGTCGGTGAGGGTGTCCGCGCTGTTCCATAGTACACGCAACGAGTAGTGGACGAGACTGTCACAACCGTTATGGTCCGTCAGCACAAAGAGGGTGTCTGTGTTTCGGTAGAAGGGGAATCCGTTGCTGATAGCAGGCAGGAGATTCTCAATGATGGTGTCCGCAACAAGGGTGTCTTGGGTTGGGAAGTAGTTGATGTGCATGGTGATGGCATCGTCCAAACCGTTGGGGTTGAAAAGGATGGTCGATTTGGGTAGGGTGTCGGTGAAGGTGATGCCGTGCCATACAATGGGCAGTGCTCCTTGGCAGATGCTGGTATCAATGTCACGATTGATGAGCACTTGCACACTGTCATGACTGCTGCAGTTGCCGTTGTAGCCGATGACGTGGTAAAGGGTGGACTGTGAAGGGGTGGCCGTGGTCTGCAAGGTGAAAACCGACGACAGCGTTTCACTGGGCAACCATTTGCAAGAGTCGGCTCCTGTCACCCATAAAGAGGCACTTCCTCCGAGGAGGATGACGGTATCACCACAGGTGACAAGGGTGGGGTAGTCGTTCACCGTCAACAGCAGGGTGATGATGCTGTCGCATCCGTCAGGGTTGTCATGTCGCCGCAAATGCGTGAAGGTGCCAACGGTGTTGTTTGTGCTGGCTGGCAGGTTGAATTCATGCCGCACATACGGATTGCCGATGCAGATGGTGTCCCGTATGGTGTCCCGCAGACTTTGTTGGATGGTCAAGTGCAGATAGGCGGTGCTGTCACAGCCATTGGCCCCTGTTCGGACGATGCTGTAGGTGCCGCTTGTGGTATAGGTGGAGTCATTCCATCGTAGGGAGTCGCATGCTGAGATGGTGATGTCGCTGCGACGCGGTTTGTTGAACTGCAGGGCAATCAGCGTGTCGTAACGGCAACCGAATTCATTGATGGTGGTCAACTGATACAGGATGGTGGTGTCGTTCTGCAGGGTTATGGGTGGTGTCACTTGGAAAGTGCTGTCCGATAACGGTTGCACCCATGGGCCAACCAACTGCTTTTGAACAATGGAATAGACTGTATTAGCGAACAAGTCGGGGGCTAACGTCAGTTCCCATTCGGTAAGATAGCCATTGTCATTAATTTCCCTGTCTTCAACCTGAATCTGCCATGTCCCATTCACAGGACAGCCCACCAATTGTTGGAACGATTGTCTCGGATGGTAGAATTGGGTCCCGGCGTGTACGTCAGAGGAATCCACCTTGTATGAATAGTTGCCTTGGTTGTAGCTGTTGTCCCAAAGCGGATTGGGTGTGAAATGTATATTGGGGGTTTCGTAAAGATATCCGTATGTTCCTCCGGCATAACTGTACCCCTGGTCGGTGTTGTTTGACCATACATAGTTCCACGGTATTCCCATGGGATTGGTTGCAGGATTGCAGTTTGTGGTCTCCATAATGCGGTTGGCCACCCCTATGTTGATGCGCCCGATGTTTGGGAAGGGTGAATTATAGCCTCTCGGGTCTTGTCCCGGCCATCCGTCGTACAAGCGGGATGGCAGCATGACAGCCGTATTTCCGCTTGGACAACGGAGCAGGATGCGGAGGTCTTCGATAGCGGAATGCTCGATTTTCAGGCGCACGAAGCGTATGTCGTTGGCATTGCGTATCTGTGCGTTGTCCCGACCGTTGTTTATGATGAGGGGCGAACGATAGATGTTGCCGTAAATCGGACAATCCAAATCATCGGGTAGGAAGATTGGATCGGGGAAATAGATGGTGTGGTTGGGCTGGAAAAGCTGTATTTCCGCATTGGCATTGTAGCTGATGGTGATTACGGCTGTGTCGCCCGCACAAATGCTCGGTATGTTGACCGATGCAATCGGATTGAGTGAATCTAATATGGTGACGCTGATGTGCAGGATGGTGTCACAGCCACCGCCAATGCCTGGATGAATCTCTGGGGTTAGCGAATAGGTGCCCGGCTCCCGGATGGTGTCGTTAAAATGGATGTAGGGAAGTGCATCGAAGCAGAATGTGTCGGCCTGGGAAAGGGTGATAGATGTTGTGAAATGGATGAAGAATGTAGTATCATATCCGCAGGTGTGTCCGTCCGTGACGTGAAGCTGGTATCCGATAGTTGTGTCAACAGACAAGGATGACGGCGGTTGGATGATATAATTCCCGTTGGCTCCCGAAAGCCAAGGTCCAGCCATGTTTATGTCGCTGATGACGGGCATCACAGTGGACATGCCAGAATATTGTATCTGGATGTCTGCAGAGACATTGGTGCCAATAGCGAGGTTGTCTGTGTGGCCGGCGCAGATGTCGGCTATGGGATGCGTGAACCTGCTTGTCAGGGTTGGGAACGTATGCAAGCGGTAATGGACAATATGGTAGGAGTGGTTGGCATTGATGATTGTGTCTGTGGCGATGTTGTTCGCCAGGGTGAAAGTATGCCCACGCCACGTCAGGGGCAGGCTTTTCTGGCAGACCGTCGTGTCAATACTCTCTTCTGTGTTGTCAAATATCTGCAATGTATAATGGATGAGGCTGTCGCATCCTTTGCTGTTGGGTATGATGATGACGGTGTCGCTGACGGCAGTGTTGAATACAACTCCGTTGAAATTGTGCGGCAGGTCACCCTGCCCCAATTGCTCCACTACCAAACTACCGGTGACTTCCAGAATGGTAAGGTGTAGCGTCACGGTGCTGTCACAACCGTTGGAGGCTTGAAGCGGTGTGCCGTGGTACGGATATACTCCTGCAAACCGCAGAGAGTCACCGCACCAAAGGTAGGGGAGTTCGTTGCGACAAACGGTGTCGTAAAGATCGGTAGTCTTCGGAGCCTTGTATGATATGCTGACGATGGTGTCGAAATGGCAGTTGTGGTCGCTGAAAACGGAGATGAGGTAGTTAATCGTTGTGTCTTGAGTAATGGTGGCGGGCGGTGTTACCTGATAGGTGGAATCGTTTAGACGGCCACTCCACGGACCTGACAGGGTGGTGCTGTCGATGGGATGGTGTGAAACGTTCAGCAATTCGGGGGTCAACGCCAACTCCCAGCTGAATAGATAGCCGTTGTCTTGTTCCCATCCGTCAATGACTGTAATTGTCCAGTCACCGTTCAGAGGACATCCTACCAGGCTTTGGAATGATTGGTCCGGTTTGTAGAAATGGGTGCCGTTGGCAATGTCGGAGGTCCTGAAACGTTCGGATAGTGTAAATCCCCAGAATGTTTCCCGTTGAACATTGGCATCCCTGTAAATAATGTCGTCATTCGGTGAGTTTGTATTCCCGTATAGATATCCTTGGTTGGTGTTATTTGACCAACAATAATTCCAACCTGTGCCGGGAGGATTCACATTGGCATTGCAGGCAGGATTGTGGTCATTTGTGTTTGGAATACCAAAATCGGTGCTTGTTTCCGCATTTGTTTGGCCACTGGGCGCTGTCTGCCAACCCCGGTGTGCTGCACCGATGTTCTGAATGCAGGGACTGTCTCCCGGAGCGGATATGGTTCTGGAAAATTTGAGAATGTCGGCAGCTTGTGAGTTGGGACACGTGATTTTGATATAAAGGTCGCCAGCCCAGGTATGCTCCAAATTTAATCGAACGTAGCGGATGTCGTTCACGTCGCGGATGACGGAGGTGGCGGGGAAGTTGGTGAAATGTATGGTCGATTGATAGGCACAGCTGTTGTTACAATATTGTCCATCGGGAAGGAATGTGGTTTCACTCAAGCTGATGCGGGCATCCTCCTCGGAGGCAAAATAGATGTTGTTGCTTGGATTGTGCCCGATGGTGATGATACCGGTGTCGCCTATGCAGATGTCCGGAATCTGGATGCTGTTGATGGGATTCGGGAAATCAACGATGGTCAGACGCAACGTGACCACACTGTCACAATGGTTAGCCCCAACCAGGGTGGCTTGATAGATGCCGCTTTCGGTGTAGGATTGTCCGTTCCAAATGTACGGGGCGCAGGCAGTGTCGTAAATGATGCTTCGTTGTGTTTGGAATGTGTCCACCTGGAAGATGCGGATGAGGTAAGATTCGTTGGATTGCAGAATGGAATCCACGGTCTGCCCCGCATGATATATGATACGCCCTTCGTATTCAATGGGGAAGTCGTTGCACAGCGTACAAGCCGAAACAAGGGTGTCGTTGGGTCGTATGTAAAGTGAATAACGCACAATACTGTCGCATCCTTGGCTGTTTTGGATGGTGAGGAGCGTATCGTTTACGGGCTGTTGGAAGGTGTAACCGTGATATGAATAGGGTATTTGGCTTGTACCAGTGGTGTCAAAAACAACAGCTGTGTCGGAAACGTAATTGATTACATGATATGTTTTTACTAATGAAGTTCCTAATGAATCCGTAATGGTCACACGATAGTCTCCTTCGCAAAGGTTGAAGGCCGTGTCCGTGGTTTGGTGCAGAGGGTCGTCCCACAGGTATCTGTAGGGCGGAAGACCACCCCGCACATTAACGGCGGCCCATCCGTTACAAGGATGCTGCGCATCAGGCATACACTGTGTGTTGATGCCGCCGAATGTCTGCGCCCATAATTCGATGGTGAGGTGCAATTCCGCTACCGAATCGCAATAGGGATATGTATTGGAAATGAAGTGAAACGGGTAATCGCCGGAATGGGATCCTCTTTCAAAAATGGTATCCAAAGGTTGATAGTAATGGGGCAATGCGCTGTCGGGAAGGGTAAGATATTGATGGTCATGGGGATTTTCATGGATGAAAACGTTGACAACCGTCATGCTGTCGCAGCCCAATTGGGTGGTGTCGTTGAAACGATACTGCTGGGAGGTTGCCCCGATTGGGATGGTCAATCGTTCGCTGAAGATGTAAGGCAGGTCGGCACGGCAGATGTGGAGGATGTTGTTGTGGAGGTATTCGGGGTGGATGGTGAGATGCAGTGTGACGACAGAATCACAGTTCTCCGAGTTTGTTAACGTGAAGGTGGGAGCAGATGTGCTTTCAGTGTAGAGACTGTCATCAATCCAACGGAATGATCCGCAAGCGATTACGGAATCTGTGCCAGCAGAACTATGGCGGATGTTGAGCAAAAGCGTGACAATGCTGTCGCAGCCAGCGGCATTGGTGAGTACGACGGTGTCGCTGGCATTTTGCGTGTACGTGCGCCCGTTTATCCACGAGAAAAGGTCGCAGGTGTCCACCCGCACGGTGTCGTGGCTTTCGGCGGGCAGCTCCAAGGTGACCCATACGGTGGAGTCGCACTGCTGCCCGCTGAGGAAATGGACCGGCGTGGTGCCTTCCACGGTGAGCAAACTGTCGCCATAAGGGATCCCAATGCCTAAACGGCTTTGGCATACCGTCAGCGTGTCGCGGGTGGAGAAGGGGGGATTCACAGTGAGATGCAGGTGGATGAGGCTGTCGCAGCCATGTGCCGAATGGAATAGGACGGGGTAGTCGCCGGTTCGTGTTTCAATGGGGAAAAGGGTGTCGCCGTATGTGTAGGGCAAATCGCTCCCGCACAGCATGACGGTGTCGGTGTGCTCGAAAACAGGATTTATTGTAAGATGTAATGTTACAATAGAATCACAGCCTTTCGCATTGGTCAACGTGAATGTGGACGTGCTTGTGCTGGTTGTATAGAGACTGTCGTTTATCCATCGGTATGACCCGCAAGCGGCAATCGAATCAATACTATGAGTTGAGTGCCGAATGTTGAGCAGAAGAGTGACAATGGAATCGCAGCCAGCGGCATTGGTGAGCATTGTCATGTCGCTGGCACTTTGCGTGTAGGTGCGCCCATTTGTCCACGTGAACACATCGCAGGTGTCCACCCGTATAGTGTCGTAGGTGTTGGATAACGGCACGATGGTGAGCCATACGGTGGAATCGCAGCCGGGCACACTGGTGAACATCACAGGATGCTCTCCGATGGTGGAGAATAGACTGTCGCCGTAGGCAATGCCGTTTGCCAATTGGGATGGACAAGCCAAGAGGGTGTCGCGGGTGGAGTAGGGGGGATTCACAGTGAGATGCAGGTGGATGAGGCTGTCACAGCCATGTGCCGAATGGAATAGGACGGGGTAGTCGCCGGTTCGTGTTTCAATGGGTAAAAGAGTGTCGCCGTATGTGTAGGGCAAATCGCTACCGCAGAGGGCAAGTGTGTCGTGGCGCTCGTATTCAGGATAGATGGTGAGGTAGAGGGTGACCATGGAATCGCACAAACCACCTGGACGGGGAATATGCTGTATGTATTCGCCATCTGCATCGTAACGCTGGCCGTTCCACCAGTATTCTGTGCAGGCCGTATCGCGGAAGTCAGTGGTGTCCACCGGCACAACAAGGGTTTTCAGGAGTGTGTCCAAGCAAGCGTCCCGGTTCATGCCGCTGACTAATGTCACCGTGTAAGTGCCCGGTTGCACATAGGTGTGCGTGGTGTTGTACTCTTGGGAAGAGGTCCCGTCGCCGAAGTTCCAATAGGCACTCTCGCACTCGGTGGCGTATGGTGTGGCGGTGCCGTTGGATATGATGCTATGGTTTATAAAGGAGTAATGACGGCTGCAGGGGGTGCGAACGATGTCGAAGTCTGATTCCGGAACGATGGGGTTCAGTACGCCTTGTAGCTGAAATCCGCAACCCTGACCTTCCAAATCCGAAACTTCGCAGGCAAGTGTTTTCGTAGGATCCACCGGCACCGTGATGGATTGCCCCGTCCCGATGATCGTCCCCGGATTATCCGTGTAGTACCAGCTGTAATTGAAGCCGGCCGGTGCAGTGAAGGTGTTGGTCGCCGCCTCGCCGCATTGTTCTACCGTCAGTTTCTGCTTCATACAGCCCAGATTGAAATAGGCAAATCCCCAATGGGCTCCCTCTCCGCAATCACGGTTGGTCAAGCGGATGGTGATCTGTTGTCCGTGGTAGGCGGAAACGTTGAAACCGATGTTGGTCCAGTCTTTCCAAAGCACATCGTGCGACAAATACCGGGGCTGGGTGCTGTTGTATATGTTGGATGCCGTACGATAATGAAATTCGTTCCATCCCAAGGATTGGCTGGAAATGAATTGGGCCTGTCCACAGTTGGGGTCCACAATCTGCCCGTTTTGGTTCAGAATTTCCATGTCAAAGCGGGGTTGGTTGATCTGTGTGTGGTTAGGAAGTTCCATGACGGCTGCATATTTCAACAGGATGATGTCAGCCACAGACGTGTCCACTGTGAAGGTGTAAGAAATACTCTCGCTTTCTGCAGGTTTGGCATTTCCCAATTTCACGGAGTAGGTCTCGCCGTCAGGAATCGTTTGTAGCAGACCGCCAGTGTAGGGATCAAAACTCTGCCGGGTAACGACGCTATGATGGTTTGCCATAATACCCACATGTTCGTAAGGATTGCTGTTGACCCCGTATCCACCGTAGGAGCAGATGATGTTTGGGCGGTTCAAGTCCCGCATGTCAATACATAAGGCTGCTTCCGGAATGGTGTAGGAGACGGTCACTGGTTGTGAAGGACCCGAACAAGGATATGTCAGACGGAAGTTGTATTTGGTTTTGGATGTGAGGCCTGCAATCCGATAACGCGGTTCGGTAATACCGGAAACGACGGTGCCGGTGCCTGGCACAAAGCCGTCAGGACCATATTCCAACGTGTAGCCGGTGGAGGCTCCGGATTGGGCGGGGATCCATTCCACCATCAGCGTGTCGTTGCTCCAGGAAAAGGTCAACGGATAGTCGTTTTCGCAGGCGCAACCCGCCACGCAGGTGTATTTAAGACGGAATTCGTTGTATTGGAATAGGTAGTTGCTGTTGAAACGTATTGTCATCGGGCCGGTTGAGGTGACATTCACATAACCGGCTTCGGTGGCGTTTGCCAGTAAGGGGGAAGTGGTGGAGGCTCCGTTGTAGATGTAAATGTGGTCCTTAAATTCAACAGGACCGTAGTTGAAGTCTGTGATGATGTAAGAACCTTCCAGATGGATACCACATCCCGTTGGTGGATTTATGGTGATCGAGCCGTTATTGTTGGTGATGCAGTACCCGTTCACATCAGTCGTTGGAACAATGAATCCGGTACATCCTTGTATGTTTTTATGTCCTGTGATGGGTATGGTGTCCACCGGCGATTGCCCGAAAATAGAGGCAACCAAACACAGGACAAACAAAATTGTAAGTCCGTGTCGCAATCCCAGGTGTAGTTTTATATTATACATTAATACAAATACCCAATTCTAGTGGGCAAATGTATGATTTTCAATAAGAAAAAAATAAAGGGGATGCGAATTTTATGAAAGGTGGAATGTTAATTAAATCTTATAAGTCTTAACCTTGCTTTTGGGCTTGCTTTCCGTGTCGTTATACGGGTTTTCACGGGTTCGGGCAGGCTGGATTTCAAGCTGGTAATCTTGGGTGGTCAATGTTTTGTAACTGCCACTGTCATAGTCATAATAGGTGTATTTTACCCCCGGAATCAGATAAGTGCCCTCCATCCTCGGGATGATGGTGAAACGGAAGGTCTTGGTGCCGGTCACGATGTCGCCCTTGGCGGAGATGTGGCTGACCACTTTCGGGTAGGTTACATCGCAGTCGGCAGGAAAATCGATATTGAAATCTTCGTCGCTGACGTGGTGCAGGTTGCCATTCCCCGACACTGTGACGGTGAAGGTGATGGGCTCGTTGGCGTAAGCCTCCGTTTTGTTGATGTTGGAGGTGATGTTGAAATTACCGACTACCTCCGTTTTGCCGTCATTGCGTGCGCCGGGCAGGGCTTTGACCTTCACTGTCAGCTCGTTGGATGTGAGCTGCACGGTCTGCGTCTGGTAGGTCTGGAACATGCCCCAGAAGGGATCCCGGCTGGTAGCGGGCACACGGATTGCTAAAATGACATTCAATTTGGGGATGATGATCTTGCCGGTTTTGGTCGGATATACGGCCGTCTGCTTGATGGTGAACACCGTGTAGGTCTTGCCGTTCAGGGTCTCAGTGCTCTTCTCCTCCCGGTTCAGCTCCAACGGATCCATCCATAAATCGTTGCTGCCGCCAAAGGAGGCACGCTCAATGCTGTATCCGCTAATATCCTCTTTCACATACAGTTTGTGAGTGACGACCACCGCCTCACCCTGGTAGGCCTCCAGTGTGGTGGTGATGGCTTTCAGCATCATGTCCTCCTTGCCGATTTTGGCGGGTGCCTTGGAGGACTTGTCCGGCTGGCTCTTGGGCTGCTGCTCGTTGGGAAACTTCGGCCGCTGCTGGTTTTGGAATGGCCACTCGAAAGAAAACGAGTCCATGTCGGGCATCTGGAAGTCCGGCCACTCGAAATGGAACCAGTTGTCGGCCTGTTGCTCCTCCTGAGGTTGGCTCTTGGGTGTTTTCGTCACACGCACCTCCACCATGTTGCTGCGATAGATGCGCCCGTTGATGGACAGACTGACCCCCGGAATCGTAAAGTTGCCCTCCTTCGGGGCGGAAAGATAGTATGTGTAGGTGTAAGTGGTCTGCTGCTGCACGCTCCCGTTGTTGATGGAGATGGATGTGCTGGAGCCGACACTCGGCCCGCTCACGAATTCGAATTTGCCGAAATCGGTGGACACGATTTCGCCTCTTCCAGTACTGGAAATGATATATTTAAATTGTTGTCCCACACCCACTTCCGCTGGTGCTTTGGCAAAGCAGGAATCTTCCGTCTGGGCTTGCAGTTGCGTCCCCCAGCAAATAATCATCATTGTGAAAATCGTCTTAACCAACGTTTTTATATACATACTAAACCTCCTTTTTAATGCGTCCGTATTAACGATTCAGCACGTGTTTTATTGCATGAAATGCGAAATGATTTTTGTTCGTATAGGGTATTTAAAATTGCGTATATAATGACTGATTAATTTTAATGATGTTTGCCCCAATCGTTGGGTCGCCAAATCATGACGGATTGTAGAGCCGCCATATTATGACGAATCGTTGGGCCGCCAAATTATGACGTATTGTTGGGTCGCCATATTATGACGAATCGTTGGGCCGCCAAATTATGACGTATTGTTGGGCCGCCATATTATGACGTATCGTTGGGCCGCCAAATTATGACGTATTGTTGGGCCGCCAAATTATGGCGTATTGTTGGGCCGCCAAATCATGACGTATTGTTGGGCCGCCAAATCATGACGTATTGTAGAGCCGCCATATTATGACGGCTCTACGGAAACCGATTTTGCGAAAAATATTTTATTGTTAACAATAATTTAATTATAAAAATCGTTGTAAATAAAAAACAAAATTATGTCGGATGATAAATTTCAAAACAAATATCGAATTAAATCTGTGCGCGCAGCATGGCATGATTATAATGGGGGCGGGTATTTTGTGACAATATGCACACGTAATCGTGAACACTATTTTGGCGAGATTTCGGGAGGTGTTATGCATTTAACACCAATAGGCAGATTTGCAAATGATTGTTTGATGAAAATGGAAATATTACATAATGATGTGCAAATTCCGGTTTGGCAAATAATGCCGGATCACATTCATGCAATTGTTATAATCGAAAATGTCGTAGAGCCGCCATATTATGACGGCTCTACGACAAAACAATTGAATGTTGGAAAATCCGTAACAATTAAAAATGCATATATGCAGAATGTTGCCAATAAATGCGGACGATTGTCCCATGTTATATCCAGAATGAAAACGGCAATATCCAAATATGCCCGTCAAAACGACCTGCCTTTCGGTTGGCAGTCACGGTTTTATGACCGGATAATCCGCAACGGTAAAGAGATGAATAGAATAGCCACTTACATTGAACAGAATGTGGCAAAATGGGAGAGTGAAAGGTGATACCTTGACAGGTTTACGGGTGTAGAACTTGGTCGTTAATAGAAGAATTCATCGGATTTTACCGCAGGTTGAATCCGAACACATCGCCGGGTTTCTTCGCGCCGGGTTCCTGGCCGTACCGCAGGATGATCATTTCCCGCGTGCCACGCAGCGTGATACGCTCGTTCTCCACCCACAGGGCCGTACCCTCGCGCAGACCGGCCACCGTCATCTGCTGGTTGACAGCCAAGTACTCGTTCAGTCGCACCTGACGTGTTTCTCCACCGTGACGGATGGTGTCGTTGATGTCTTGCGGATACGGGTCGATGTAGTGCGGGTTGATCTGGAACGGCACGAGGTCCAGGCACTTGAAGCTCTCGGGCATCACAATGGGCATGTCGTTGGTGGTGCACAGGGTGGGGCAGGCTACGTTGCTGCCGGCACTCCATCCGATGTAGGGCGTGCCCTCCATCACCTTGCGGCGGATGGGCTCAATCAGCTTGTTACGGTGCATCTCGGCCACTAAGTGGAACGTGTTGCCACCGCCCACCATGATGATGTCGGCCTTGTTGATGACATCTATGGGGTCGTCGCTGGCATGGACAGACAGGATTTTCTTCCCGAAATTGTCGAACACCTTTTGCACACGGTCCGTATAAGCGTCATAGCTGGCGGGATACACCTTGCCGCCCACGTCCACGCCGGCGTAGGGCAGGAAGGCGATGTTTTTCGCGGTTCCCTCTAAAAATTCTGCGATGAGCGGTTGGCACCATCCTAAATAAGGCTCTTTGTAATTGGTTGAATTGCTGATTAATAAAAGTTTCATAACGGATTATTTTTAATGATAATAATATTCGGATTAAAAATTTGGAGGTCAGTCTTCCAGCTGTCTCAGTTTGTCCACCACGTAGGCCCGGTCCTCCTGGTAGGTCACGCCGAACCATTCGGCGTTGCTGTGCAGCACTTTGATTTTCGCCTGGCCGGTGACCATCAGGTGCGAGATGACGTCAGGAATGGGGAACTCGGCGGTGATGTTCTGCTCGTTCTTGCGGAGGAAATCCTCAAAAAGGGCGTTCAGCCCGTCGAAGAAATCCGGCGTGAAGCCCCAGAAATTCATCGATACGGGCTCGCTGCCGTCATAGCGCGCCATCAGCCCCTCCTCGATGTTCTCGATGCCGTTGTCGGTGTAGCCCACCTTGTGGTTCTCCACGATGGAAACGAGGTGGTTGTCCTGGTCCGTCTGGCACACGCCCCTCGACACAGTCCCGTGCTTGGAAAGGGTCTTGTCCAAACGGTAGCCCACCATGGCGTAGGTGGCTGGCTTTGTGTCAGGCACGTGGGTGAGGAAATCGGCCATTACCTGGAAGGCGTCGCGCCCGTAGAAGTCGTCGGCGTTGATGACCGTGAAGGGTTCGCGGATAGCGTCTTTGGCCACTAGGATGGCGTGGGCCGTGCCGTAGGGTTTCTTGCGCTCTGGATTGACACGGAATCCCGCTGGCAGCATGTCCAACTCCTGGAAGACATAGCGCACGGGGATCTTGTCGGCATAGCGGGGCAGGATGAGCTTGGCGAAATCCTCCTCCATGCTGCGCCGGATGACGAAGACCACGCCGCCGTAGCCGCTCTCCACCGCATATCGGACCGAATAGTCCATGATGGTTTCACCATTGGGCCCCATCGGGTCCAGTTGCTTCAGCCCGCCGTAACGACTGCCCATACCAGCCGCCAAAATAAGTAATGTAGGTTTCATAAGTTTCTAAATTTAAAAATCTTAAATCTACTATTCACTGTTTACTGTCTACTGTCCACTGTTCACTGTCCCCTGTCACGGTGACATATTGAAATACTCCTCCAACATATTGTCTTCCAACTGCTCTAAGGATTTGTTTATGTAATGTTTGACCAGCGCCTTGTTGGGGCGGGTGTTGCAGAGACGTCGCATCGCCTCGTTCACCTCGCGGATGGTACCCACGCACTCGAAGGGCTTGGTCTTTGACATACCGTCCAACTCATCCAAAGTGGGGGCCAGTTCCGCGTTGTCGAGCAGGTCCTCCCCGAAGATGCGGACCATGGTACTGTCGTCGATGAACGGCGACAGGATGACGTAGGCGAAGAGGCACTTGGGACAATGGCAGCACCATTTGTCCTCCTTGCTCCCCACATTGCAGCTTTTGAATACGGGAAAATATTGCGGGTGCTTTGCGAAACGTTCCGCAATCTGCAGTTCGGTGAGTTTGCGCAGATGGCTGTAGTAGTGGTTGCAGCCATTCATGAAATGGTCCACGTAGTCGCGGAAATCCATCTCGAATTCCAACGATTTGGAATACTGATGGTTGATTTGGGTGCCGGGGATGGTGGGTTCGTTGGCGCTCGACTCGTTCGACAGGGCCACGTCGCGGATGCCGGTGACGGCGCTCAGCAGGGTGGTGTAGAAGGCTAACATGGCGGAGAAGGGCGTGTGCCCGTTGAGGAAGCCTTCCTTGTTGAGCTGGATCAGATGCGGGTCTATCTCGCGCTGCAGAATAAGCATATCTTTATTGTCGGGGAATCCCGCCACACGGGCACATTCGATGGTCGCTCCGCGCGGGTTGATTATGAACGGGACCACCTCGCGGCTGGTCCGCAGCTCCTCCAACGTGACGACGGAGTCCTTGCCGCCCCCAATCGGCACGATGACGCGGTTGTCTGGCTCCACGTGCGGATACGCGGACGAGGGAATCTCGGTGGCCTCCTCGGCAAACTCGAAGTCGAAGAAATCGGTTGGGGTGGTGTGCAGGTTGTTGGTGTAGCGGAACTCGCCCAAGCCCAGCCAGAAGAGCTTGCGCCACCACTCCTGCTGGTCGGCGCTCAGCTGGTGCGGCAGGATGCGGACCACTGGACTGCAGGTGCATTTCCAATAGCTGATGAGCTCAATCATCCCGATGTGGAAGATGATGCCCTCCAACGTCTTAAGGTCGGCGGGATATCGTGCGTTCCGACCTGCCGAGAGCGTCATGGTGGGGTCGAAACGGATGGCGTCGCCAATCCGGTAGTGGAATTGGATGCGCAGGCCTTCACCCTCAAGCAAATAGTCGTACCCCTCGTAGGTGAATACGGGATGTTGTGCACGGAGTTCGTCAAAGGTCATACGGTTTGGTTTTAGAAGCCGCAAAGATAGGAATTTTTATTTGAATGACAGTTGCCTTACTGCTGAGCACTGCATCCTTTTTTTCCGTATTTTCGCCGCCGAATTCCGAATCGTATGCGAATCGACCCCTTCTTTTTTCTCCAATCGGATGTCCTGACCGTTGCTCGCAATCTGTTGGGCAAGTCCGTGTTCACCTTCAAAAATGGGCAGCTGACGGGTGGGATTATAGTGGAAGTGGAAGCCTATAAGGGCGTTGCCGACAAAGCCTCGCACGCATTCGGTGGCCGGCGTACGCGGCGCAATGAGATGATGTACCATGCGGGCGGGGTGATTTATATGTATCTGTGCTACGGCATCCATTCCATGTTGAATATCGTCACCAATGTGGAAGGTGTTCCTGACGCGATTCTCATTCGCGGCATTGTGCCTACACATGGGGAGGAACTGATGCTCCGCCGGACCGGCAAAGCACAGATAACCAAAGATATCGGCATCGGCCCGGGCAAGGTAAGCAAACTGTTAGGCCTTACCGTGGCCGACAACGGGTTGTCCTTGTCGTCGGATGCTGTTTGGATAGAGGATAGGGGATTGGTGGTGCCGGATGGGCGGATACATGCCACCCCGCGCATCGGGGTGGACTACGCCGGAGAGGATGCCCTGCTGCCGTACCGTTTTTGTCTGGATTTGTCCGACTATAAATAAACGATTTGCGGTTTTCGATTTTCGATTTGCGATTTCCGGTTTCCGGTTCTATGTTCTCAGTTCTTCGTTCTTTATTCCTCACCCCTAACGCCGTTAGGCGTTGCATATCTGTAGGAATTGGAGCCCACGCACACATAAATGCCCGACAGGGGCAAAAGCTTGGTAGAAATGCTGCCGCCGCACGCCCCGCGTCCCGACAGGGACGAAAGCTCGGTAGAAATGTGCGTCCATACGTATCCTCGCGGCGCGGCAAACGTGTGCCACGAAGAAAAGGTGTGCACGCCGCGAAACGACGGCACGATAGATAGGGGCTGCATCCGATGATCATGCGGTTCTGCTCGTTGACGAGCTTGTTCATCTCGAAATGTATCTGCTTGACGGTGGCCTCCACCTCCTCGCTGTTGATGTAGATGCTTACCCTGCGGGTGCTTGACTTTGCCATAACTGATGTTTGGGCAAAGACGCTTCAAACGTCCGTCACAGGTTGGGACGATTAGGGTAACCGCTGCTGTGGTCTTTGTCATCGGTTTTGTTACCTTGATGTCCGCGCGACAACGATTGCAGCGGTTATGAGCCCTTTAGGGCGAAATTCGAGCGGAAAGCGTGCCCAGTCGCCCAAAATAAAAAGAATTTGACTTTAAGCCATCATTAGTTTAACATACTCGAAATATCAGGTCATAAAAACTGGTTAGGGGTAGATGATTTTCCGTTCGCTCTTTTTGAGTAGGAATCCGTTCTCGTAGTGTAGGCATTTCACCCAGTTTCCCTTATCATCATACTCATATTTCCAGGTCAATGAGTACATAACAGTCATACCGTCGCCCGTGTAATAGCTTTTTTCAGACAGGGCCCCGTGGTCGTCATATTTGAAAGTGACTTTGCGGATTGTAGAGTTGATGCTGCAACACCGGTTGGGATAGGGATTGTAGTATCCCAGATGTTCCCCTTCTACACAGATGAGTCTACCTTGGGCATCGTATTGGGATGTAAATTGGCGGCTGGCGGTGAAAGGATATGCTGTGCTGTCCCTCAGAAAGTCTGTCACTAGGGTTGAATGCAGAGAGTCGTCGTAATAGTATTGCTTGTGAAGGGTAGGGGAATCTTTTATATTGATTGTGAAAGGGACTATCTTTTCCGTCACTATCCGATTGTGGTCGTCGTATGTGTAGGTGGTGATATCCTCTAAACGATTCTGCTCGTAGTGGTACAGCGATTTAATCCGATGGAGAGAATCATAGCGGAGGGCCTCCATTTTTCCCCAAGAGTCATCTTTTCCCCTCTTTTGTTCCCGGAGGATCGGCAACCCGTTCTGGAAGGTGAAGTGGTTGAGTATGGTTTGGCTGGATTTGAGTGTGGGCACCGCGCTGGAACGTCTGATGTGTCTCCTTCTCCTGTTTGAGGATTGTTGGTCGTGGTTGGATAGCAGCACGTCGGTTTTGATTCTCCTGTAGAAGGTGGTTTTGACAATCTCCTGGTCGATACTGCTGATTTTCCCGTCGGATGAATATGAAAATGTAGTTGTTGTTTTCGGGGTGGTTGTGTAAAAGATGTGTTTGCTGTATTTCTTGTCGCGTTCAATTAAAAAATACCCCGTATAATCGTGGCTTGGGTTTGGGTGATAGTCTTGGGTCTCTATAATCTTTACGACGTTGCCGTGGATGTTGTTCTCTCTGAGTTCGTATGGGATAGTGTTGTACGAAGAGGATGTCGGTTGGAGTCCTGTTGTCACATCATTGAAGACATATTGACTCTCCTGCGCCGAAAGAAGGGTTCCGGCCAGTGTAATAACCAAAATAAGAACAAAGGCCCTTTGTCGCATCATTTCTATAGTTTTAACGTACTCGAAATATTAGGTCATAAAAACATGTCCGCAATTCGGTAGTTGTCAAACACTTGCAATGCTTTTGAGCCGCCAACAAGCCCTGATAATGCAGCATTATTGCAGCATTTTATCATTTTTAATAGTTTCATATTGTTGTTTTTTAGAATTATTTTATATCTTTGCGGAAAAATTCAAACAGTCATGGCACCGAAGAAAGTTAAGAAGATCAGCCTGAAAACAAAGGGCAAAACAACCAAAGAAAAAACAGGCATCGCCGGACTTTACGGCTTGTTTGAGGGCAGAATACACTACAAGGACGATTCTATATTTAATTTGGGAAAATGAGACGTTATTTGTTGGATACCTGTATTCTTATCTGGTTTTAACGTACTCGAAATATTAGGTCATAAAAACTTCTATGGTGTACCCACCAGCATCAGGAAGAAGGCCCTGGGGATGCTCCCTGCATCCCTGGCAAGGGTCGTGAATGAAATGTACAAACTCTCAAAAAAGTAAGGATATGACCAAACAAGAATTGATGAAACAATGCCGGTACTACAAAGGTGAGGACACCTGCCCATTTGATAGGTTCCCTGCATCCTGGTATTGGGATATGGAAAGGGTGTATGTCGAGCATGAAGGGATATTCTCAGGCGAATGTGCCACCTATGTGGCTCATAAATTCAAGGACTTCGATATGCCATACAACCTGCTGATGGTAATGTTCACATCATGGGCAAAAACGGCATACGACCTCGACAAAGAGATACCCCGTTTCTATGAGGTGATTGAGCAATACCTTTCCAAATAGTCCTCCACATGGTGATACTGAAAGAGGGATGCAGACGCACCCCTCTTTTTGTTTTAACGTACTCGAAATATTAGGTCATAAAAACCTGTAGAATGGTATGTTTTGTGAATCATATTATTACAACGATTTTTGTCTAAAAAAAATGTGCAACTTCGCATTTTTTGAACTTCTCAATTAACGGCGCAAAAATAAAAAAAAGCCGTCACACACTGCAACGGCTTTCAAAAACTGATCAAACAACCGAAAATGCGATTTTGGTTTAGGGGGTGTCACGGGTTCGTCATCGAGGTTGGTGGACACTCCGATGAGGGAGTCCATCTCGCCCGTATAGACCTGTGCGGTGGGGGTGTCATAGACAAAGGAGATGGTCGCGCCGTTGTTGTCGGTGACCCATCAGGGGATCCATATCTGTAGCCAGGAAACGCGTCAGTCCTGCCACAACGCCGTTAGGCGTTGCATATCTGTAGGAATTGGGCCCCATCACACATAAATGCCCCGACAGGGGCAAAAGCTTGGTAGAAATGCTGCCGCCGCACGCCCCGCGTCCCGACAGGGACGAAAGCTCGGTAGAAATGTGCGTCCATACGTATCCTTGCGGCGCGGCATACGCGTGCCTGTGAAATGTCTCGAAGAGACATCCTCTCAATAACCCCGCATAAGCGAGCGTAGCGAGCGCAATGTGGGGATTGGGCGGCGTGCCACACATCATCGCGGCGTGGCAGGCACGTGCCACGAAGAACGGAATAGGACCGCCGCGAAACGAAAATGATATCCGGTAACGTGGCAAACAGGGCCATTCGATAATGTGTTCCCTGTCTCGGACAGATGTCGTATATTTTGTATTTTTGTACCCGAAAAGCGTCTTTCCACACATTATAATTCATCTTAGCATATTTTAATGAAGAATAACGTAAAATATTATATCACATCAATCATTTAAACAAAAATAGCCGCCCAGTCTGTCCCGAGCGGCTATGTTCTTATGAAAGTGTCGAAAACGCTATTTTTCCAATTGCAACTTCACATCGTTCAACACATTCATGTAGTTGATGAATGCCTGGTAGGGGGAGGAATAGACTTCGAAGTTACGTTTAACAAAACGGTGTCCGAACCATTTGGAACTCATGAAGTTGAAGTGGTCGGCGGCCTGCAGGCGCAGCCAGCTGAGCTTGGCCTGCGGGTTGGTGGACTGGTCATACAGCTTTTGCAGCTTGAAGAGTTGGCTGAAGGCTTCCTGCTGGAGCTCGTTGCCGATCCATTCGTGCGTGTCTTTCTCTTCGCCGGAGCAGGAGATGGGCCACGGCGCGTGCATGGTGGCGGTGGTGACATCCATGTCTAAAACCTCCTTCGGTGTGATGAAACTGTAGTTCTCGTTGGCAACCAGACGGTCCACGAGGTTGCGGAAGAAATCGAAAATCCCCGTGTCGGCGGTATAGTGCTCACCGATGGTCTCGTAATCCCAATACAGGTTGATAAACGGCGCTTCGCTGCCGAAGTTGCTGTTGTTGAGGAACCGCATGTATTTGTCGGCGGTCAGCGGGTACTGGTCCCAACTGTAGTCGTTGAATCGCAGCGTAATGTCGTCGCATAGCTTATAAGTGCGGAGCAGCAGGCGCACATCCGTCTGGTAAGGATTGCAGTACAGATAGGTGGGACTCTTCCAACCCAAAATGTGGCGGGCTCCCTCGGTGAGGATGACGCGGTAGCCGGCGTCGCCTAACCATTCGCCGATTTCATCCGAATAGATGATCTCTGTGTTGCAGAAGCTCACCGGCTTGACACCGAAGGTCTCCTGTAACAGGTTCTCCTGCAAACGGATCTGTTCCATGAAGGCATCTTTCCCATACAAAGAGGCGATGCTGTGGGTGAACGTGGAACCGGTAATCTCCACGCAGTCGGTTGCGATGAGCTCCTTGAAACTCTCAATCACCTCCGGACAGTAGTTCTTGAACAATTCGATAGAACTGCCGGAGATGCTGAAACTGAGCTTGAAGGTGTTCGGGTATTTCTTGATGAGCTCCAGCATCATCTTGTTGGCCGGAAGATAGCATCGTTCCGCCAGACGCTTGGTCAGATAGTGGTTCTGATAGTCGTCAAAATAATCGTGGTTTTGATTGATGTCAAAAAAACGATAGGTGCGCAACCGATAGGGCTGGCTGATCTGGAAATGGAAACATATTCTATTCATGACGCAGTGTTTTTTCGTAAATGACTTTGAGTTTTTGGGCTACATATTCCCATTTGAGGTTGTTGACCTCTTCTTCGCCCTTGTCGGCGAAGAGCTTCGACAGGGCCGGGTAATGCAGGAGACCGTAGATGGCATCGGCGGTGGCATCCACGTCCCAGAAATCGACCTTGATGGCGTGTTGCAGCACTTCGGCCACACCCGACTGTTTGGAGATGACGACGGGCACCTTGGCGCGCATGGCTTCCAACGGCGAGATGCCGAACGGCTCCGAAATAGAGGGCATGACATACACGTCGCTCATGCCGAACATCTTGTCAATGTCAGCTCCACGCAGGAAACCGGTGAAATGGAAACGGTCGGAAATGCCTAACTCGGCCACGCGGCTGATGATGTGCTGCATCATGTCGCCGTCGCCGGCCAGCACGAAACGCACGTTTGGATCCTTGTCCAGCACCCGCTTGGCCGTCTCCACGAAGTAGTCCGGGCCTTTCTGGAAGGTGACACGTCCCAAAAAGGTGACGATTTTCTCGTCCACGAATTTCTCACGTTCGATTTTCTTGTCGGAAGGCACCACCGCATTGTGCAGGGTGAACACTTTCCGGGCATCGATGCCGTATTTTTCGATGACAATGTTGCGGGTAAGGTCGCTGACAGCACATACCGCATCCGCCGCCGACATTCCCTCCTTCTCCATGCCATATACGATGTCGTTGCGGTTGTGTTCGCCGGAACGGTCGTACTCGGTGGCATGGATATGCACCACTAACGGCTTGCCGCTGATGCGCTTGGCGGCGATGCCAGCGCGGTAGGTCAGCCAATCATGCGCGTGGATGAGGTCGAACTCCTCCTGCTTGGCGATCTCGGCGGCCACCTCGGCGTAGCGGTTCACCTCCTCCATCAGATTCTGTCCGTATTTGCCGGAAAACAGATACTTGCGCTTTTCACCGGAGACTTCCTCGTGCATCAGTCCGCTTTCCAACTGGTTGATGACGTTGTAATAGTCGTCCAACCCCACGTAGGGCACCAGTTTTGAGTTGACTTGTATGAAGGAGGTTTCCCCGGCTTCGGTGAAGAAAGAGGAGTAACGGGTATCCACCTCCACGTCGCTGGCATTCACTATTCTGGCGAAGGACTGGTCCTCGTCGCCTGAAGCTCTCGGCATCACGAAGGTGACATCCACACCGTTCAGTGCCAGCCCCTTGGTGAGACCATAGCAGGCGGTGCCCAAGCCTCCGGAAATATGCGGTGGAAACTCCCACCCGAACATTAATACTCTCATGAATTATATTGTTTTATTCGTTAAAAAAAAACAAAAACTTTTCTATTTGTAGTGCTCGATTCTCCATTTGAGATAGAGCAGCGCGGCCACGCTCCAGGCCTGCGAGATGCAGCCGTTGGGTCTGTATGGAGGGTCGCCGTCCGCAATCTCGGCAATGGTGGAAACGCCGTAGGATTTCATGCAACTGTCGAATTTGTATAGAATCTTTTGTAAAACGGGGATGGCGGCACTTTGATACACGGCCAGCATTCCGTCGGTGAACGGGAAAAGCAGCCAGGGCCAGCAGGTGCCCTGATGGTACGCGGCGTCACGCTCGGCCTGGTTGCCGGCGTAATGGCCCTTGTATTCGGGGTCGTTGGGCGACAGCGTGCGGATGCCCTTCTCGGTCAACAGCTCCTCGCAGGTGCGCTTCAGGATCAGCTGACGGATTTTCTCGCTGATGGGCGTGTAAGGCAAGGAGGTGGCAATCATCATGTTGGGACGAACCTGGAAGTTCTTGTAGTCGCCGTCCACGTAGTCGGCGAGGTAGCCGATCTCCTTCGACCAGAAGGTCTCCTTGAAAACATCCGGGAAATGGGCCGCAATCGGTTCCCATTCGTTCACAAAATCCTTGTCCTTGCAGTATTTGGCCAGGTCGAGGCAGAACTTGAGGGCGTTATACCAGAGGGCGTTGATTTCCACCTGACAGCCGGTGCGCGGGGTGACGGGCTTGCCGTCGATGACGGCATCCATCCACGTGAGGGCCAAGCCGGGGCCGCCGGCATAGATCAGCCCGTTATCCAGCATTCGGATGTTATTCAGCGTGCCCTTGCGGTAGGCGCTCAGGATGTCTTTCAGCGTCTGGCCGTATTCCTCCCAGATGAGGCGTTTCTTACGGATGCATTCGGCATAGAGCTGTAGGGTGCGGATGAACCACAGCGGGGCGTCCACCGAGTTGTAGGCGGCGCCGCTGCCCTCTCCGATGTTGGGGAACAGCCCGTCGCGCATCTCCTTCACCATGTCATCCATGATTTCCTTGCAGAGGTCGTTTTTGCCCAGGGCCAGTGTGAGACCGGGCAGGGCAATGAATGTGTCGCGGCCCCAGCGCCCGAACCACGGGTAACCGGCTATGATTTCCGTCTTGCCGTTGCGCTTGACGATGAACTGCTCCGCAGCGTTCCGCAGGCAGTTGAAGAAAGAGGAACGCGGCGTGTGCTGCTTGGCTTCCACCTCGAACAATCCGGCAATGTCGGCGGGATTGATGGGCTCGGTGCCGATGGTGATATACAATTCCTTGTTGCGAACCAAAGCTGTGATGAGGCCCGGTGCCAGCAGATCCTCGTGACCATCGTAACCGCGGTTGAGCTCCTCGGCATATTCCACATTGTTATACCACACGGGATCATGCTGATAGGAGATCTCTTCTGAACATTGAAGATACACGGGCGTGTAATTGTCGTACAGACAATAGCCCACGCCATTCTCCACGGACTGGTAAGAAGTGTTGGCGTAGGGATTGGCATGCGTCAGTGCATGGATGTTGCGGAAAGCCAGCATCGGCTGGAATTGGATGGAGGCCGATTCGTAATCGTCCAGAATGGTGTATTTTATGATCAGCCGGTCGCTGTTGTTCAGAAACAAAATCTCTTTGGTGAAGTTGAACTTGCCCACGCGGTAGTAGCAGGTGGGCACGTTGTCGGCCGTGAAGCGTTGCAGGTACTTGTTCCCCTTGGGTTCGATGACACCGCCTTTGTACTGATGTACACTCAGGTGGAAGTCCATGTTGTTCACGATGATGGTCTCGTTCAGGTTGGATACGAGCACATGCCGTTCATGGCCGAGTTTGTCCTGCGGCACGATGAACAACCCGTGGTATTTCCGGGTGTTCAGTCCCGCCAGCGTGGTGGTGGCGAAGGAACCCGTACGGCTGCATCGCAGGATCTCGCGAGTCTTGGAATAGTTGAGATTTACGAGGTCTGATTTTTCAAATTCTATGTAACTCATTGTATATAAAATTGATATATATAATAATCCAAAATTACAATTTCGATTTTACGAACTGCAAAGATACGAAAATTAATTTTATCAAACGATGTTTGTTAACAAGTTTCTCGGTGGCGGATGTCGTTTTGCGATTTGCGGTTTACGGTTTGCGATGAGTGGTTCATAAAACACTGACCGCTAATCACGAACTGTTCTCCTTTGGCTGCCCATAAGGCAGGCCAGCGGTCTGCCGGGGTGGGTAGGAACAGGGCCGACCATTAATTATTCGTTTTGTTTTTTCGGCATCCAATGGCAGGGTTGAACCAATAGTGGAATGAAACGATTGTACCAATAGGCGTAGATGTTATACGAATGACTGTCATCTTCATAAAAATCGGCTGCATTATAATGATAGAAAAAAGATGCAGTCTCCTCACTTTCCCTGAAAATAGATTCTGTCAGGTCCGTATTCCGATGTGTTCTGACGAAGCAGATAATTCCATCATATTGAAAGAAACCGGTATATTCTACCAGAAAAGCATCTTTGTAATTTTCCATCCAAAAGGCATAGTAGCAATAACTTATGCTTGTATCAGGAATGGACAAAGTATCTACCACTATTACTATACAGATACTGTCGGTGTAATAGTTGCATAAACTTTCCGCTTCTATAACACTGTCAATAACTTCGAATATTGCGGAGTCGCATATTTCATATTGTCGCATGGTGATGATGGTGTCATAGGAATCCCATATTTTTGAGGGAGTGTCCTGTGCGGTTGCCACAAACACAGCATTGTTGCAACCGAATAAAAGGATGAACAATAAGATACGATATAAATTATTCATGAGGGCAAAAATACAAAATATTACGACATTGCCCACAATAGGAAATACCTTTCCGAAGGGGTTTGTTTTCTCCGTTACTCGGTTGTCTTTTTCGTTTCGCGGCGTGCATGTCTTTTCTCCGTGGAATGTGCCTGTCGCGCCGCGACATCGTGTGCGCACGCGCAATGTTACCGAGCTTCCGTCCCTGCCGGGACGTGGGGAGATTCCGCCGCTCCTGCTGTCACTGGCGGAATGGTGCACATCGCACTTGCTGTCCAGACGGCGGCAGATTGTCTTTTCCGATATCCAAATTCTTGTGCCGCCGTATTCATGTCGTAGTGGCAACGCACCATTCCGCGAAACGCGGTAGCGTTGAGCGGAATCCCCATACATTCCATGATACCGCAAATCGAAAAAAACACTACCTTTGCCCCGCAATGAACTTTTTACAATAATCGGACAATTGTAATATGAAGAAGAAACATTCAATCCTCCGGATAGTTATATGCTTGATTCTCGTTTTATTTGTGGTTTTTGAATTGGCTTGTATGTTGATCTGCAAGGGGAATTTTGTTGTGGATTCATTGGTTTTCAATTGTTATGAAACATGTGCGCCATATAGCCAACATACTGTTTTAAGGGAAAACCAATATGTGACAGATGATATCGTTCATACTGTGATCCGGGATTCAGTGGATTTTGAGATTTTCATAGATGATAATCCGTTGTATATTGACACGCTGTTTCAGGATGACGGATTTATTATCAAACGTAAAAGCTGTTGGCTGCGGCCTGGCAGACACGACATCACCCTGAAATCAGATGCATTAAATGTTTCTTACACATATCCTGTACATTGTTTCCTTTTCATGGTTGTATATGTGGAAAGCGGTGATGATCCCTGTTTTTGGATAACCAAACATTATCTACCACTAAGAAGAAGATTGATTTAGATGTCCCAACGGCCAACGGCCGATAACTAACGGCCAATAGCCAATAGCTAACGGCCAACTCCCAACCGCCTCAAAACACCCCGTGCTCGTACAATGTTTTGATGCCGAGGCCGATGAGTACCAGTCCGGCAAGGACGGAGGCCCATCTTTCCGGCACGGGAATGTGCTGCTTGCCGAGGGTGATGCCGACCATGGAGACGATGAATGTGACGATGAAGATGATGAGGACGGTCAGGAGGATGCGGGCCAGGCTGGCGTTCATCCCGAAGCCGATGCCCACCACGAAGGCGTCAATACTCGTGGCCACGGCCAATGTGCAGATTACCCAATAACGGGAGATGTCCAGAACCTTCTGCTCTTCGTCGCTGCGGAAGCCGTCCACAATCATCTTGATGCCTACCGCCGCCAGAAGCCCGAAGGCTATCCAGTGGTCAACCGACTCGATGGCCGACAGGCAGGCATTCCCGATCAGGGCGCCAATCAAGGGGAACCCGCCCTGGAAGAGGGCGAAGGTGAAGGCTAGCAGCAACCCGCGGGAATAGCTCATTTTGCTCTTCATCGCACACGTGGTGGAAACCACTAACGAGTCCACGCAGAGGGCCAAGGCTAACAGAAAGGATTCTAACAGTGTCATAGACGATTATGCAGTACGAACCTTCTTGGGGAAAATGAGAGAAGCGACAATGGAGACAATCAAAATGCCTAAAATGATCATCAGTGAGCCCGTGGTGGAGATTGTGATTCCGAAGAACTCGTGTCCGATCATCTTGAGTCCAATAAAGCATAACAGGCCGCCAAGGCCGTATCTCAACAGCCAGAAGGTGTCGGTTACGTTGCTCAGCAGGAAGAACAGCGACCGCAGGCCCATGATGGCGAATATGTTGGAGAAGAAGACGATGAAGGTGTCGGTGGTAACGGAAAAGACAGCGGGAATGGAGTCCACGGCGAAGATGATGTCCGAAAACTCAATCACCAAGAGCACGAGAAACAGCGGCGTCATGAAGATCTTGCCGTCAATCTTGGTGAAGAAGTTGTGCCCGTCGCAGTTGGGCGTGAGACGGAAGTGCTTGGCAGCGAACTTCACTACGGGATGGTTGGCAGTGTCGATCTTCTCGTCGCCCTTATCGCGGAACATCTTGATGCCGCTGTAGATGAGGATGACGCCGAAGATGGCTAAAATCCAGGAGAAGCGTTCCACCACGGCCCCTAATGCGAAGATGAAGATGAATCGCATCACGATGGCGCCGAGGATGCCCCAGAACAGCACGCGGTGATAGTACTTCTTCTCAATGCCGAAGCTGGCGAAAATCATAATCATCACGAAGATGTTGTCAATGGAAAGCGATTCCTCCAAGAAATAGCCTGCCAAGAACTGGTTTGCCATCTCTTTGCGATACACGTCTAACGCGCTGGCATAGTCCATGCCGGCAATCTCCTGGGCCAGCGAACTCCCATGCGCGTATAGGCTCAGGTCAGCCAGGCTGGTGATGCCGTGAATCCACTCGGCGTGGAAACGGATGAGCAGTGCCATGCCCATGGCCATCAGCACCCAGATGCCCGTCCAGATGGCCGCCTCCTTGGTTTTTATAACGTGGTCCTTTTTGTGAAATACCCCCAAGTCCAAAGCTAACATGAAGGTAATGAAGACCATGAAAAGGATGAAGAACAGTATTCGTGATGTCATAATTAACGTTTTTTTTCTTTCCAATAAAATAACAAAGACCCATAGACACAGCAGGTGCGTCCATGAGTCTTATCGCTTAGGAGCGGCACCATGCCATCCGATGGCAGGGATTGTTGATGCCGTTCACGGCTTGCGCCGCCAATTACTCCCTCATATTCTTTTTTTCATCAGACCTTGATTTCAACGTCCACGCCGCTCGGCAATTCGAGTTTCATCAGGGCGTCGATGGTCTTGGAAGTGGTGCCGTAAATGTCCAAGAGTCTCTTGTAGGTGGAGAGCTGGAATTGCTCTCTGGACTTCTTGTTGACAAAGGTGGAACGGTTCACCGTGAAAATTTTGGTGTGCGTTGGCAATGGAATAGGTCCAACCAATACAACATCCTTGTCGTCCTTGACACCCTTGACCGTCTTCACGATCTTCTCGGCTGACTTGTCAACCAGGGTGTGGTCGAATGATTTTAATTTGATTCTAATTCTGTGACTCACTGTTTTTGTTTTTTAATTATTACGTAATATGTTTTTTCTGTATGTTCTTATAAAATAAATCTTCCGACATTCATGATATAGTCCTTTACTTCGGGTGGAACTTCCGCATATTTCTGGAATTCCATACTGAATGTTGCCCGGCCGGATGTGATGGATCGCAAGGTTGTCACGTATCCGAACATCTCGGCCAAAGGCACTTGAGCCGTAATCACCTGGAAGCCGACCTTGGCATCGATCTGCTCTAATACGGAGCGGCGGCGGTTAAGGTCGCCGGTCACGTTGCCGATGTATTCGTCCGGCGTGGTGATTTCCACCTTCATGATGGGTTCCAAAATGCAGGTGTCGATTTGCTGGAGGGCATCCCGGAAACCGATCTTGGCGCAGATCTCGAAGGCGAGCGCGTCAGAATCGGCGGGGTGCGTCTCCCCGTCCAAAACGGTCACCGACATGGATTCCACGGGGAAACCGTATTTGCCGTTCGACATGGCGAGCTTGAATCCCTTTTCGGCACCGGCCAGATACTCTTTCGGTATGGCCCCGCCTTTCACCTCGCTCTGGAATTTCAGCCCTTTCTCGCTGTAAGGCAGCGGGTCGAGGCGGAAGTCCATGACAGCGAAGGAACCTTTGCCGCCGGTCTGCCGTTTGTAAGCCGCGTGGTACTGTAGCGAGGAGGCTAACGCCTCTTTGTATGCCACGCGCGGCTTGCCGTGGTTGCAGTCCACGTTGAACTCGCGCTTGAGACGGTCCAACAGGATGTCCAAATGCAATTCGCCCATACCGCTGATGAGTGTCTGCCCCGACTCCGAATCCTCCCGCACCATGAAGGTGGGGTCTTCGTCGGAGAGCTTCTCTAAAGCCTGCATCATCTTGTCTTCGTCGTCCTTGGTCTTCGGCTCGATGGCGATTTGGATCACCGGTTCGGGGAAGGTGATGCTTTCCAGAATCACGGGATGCTTCTCGTCGGTGAGACTGTCGCCGGTGTGGATCTCCTTCATGCCCACGAGGGCCACGATGTTTCCTGCCGAGACGTTATCTAACGGCTGTTGCTTGTTAGAGTGCATCTGGAGGATCTTGGAGACCCTTTCCCGTTTGCCGGAGGAGACGTTGTAGAGCGTCTCGCCGGATTTGAGCACGCCGGAATAGACTTTGATGAAGGTCAGTTTCCCGACGTACGGGTCGGTGGCAATTTTGAAGGCTAAAGCCGAAAATGGTGCGTTGGCATCGCAAGGACGTGTTTCCTCGGTTCCCGTCTTGGGGTTCGTGCCGGTGATGGCAGGCATGTCCAAGGGGGAGGGGAGGTACATCACGATGGCATCCAGCAGCTTCTGCACTCCTTTGTTTTTGAAGGAGGACCCGCAGAACACCGGCTCGATGTGATGCTCCAGGGTGGCTTTACGGATGGTGGATACCAGTTCTTCGATGGTGATGCTGTCCGGGTCGTCGAAGTACTTCTCCATCAGAGATTCGTCTTCTTCGGCCAATGCCTCAATCAGCTTGGTACGGTATTCGGCCACTTCGTCAGCCATGTCGGCGGGAATGTCGATTTCCTCGTAGGTGTTGCCCTGGTCCTCTTCATTCCACTGGTACGCCTTCATCTCCAACAGATCAACCACCCCGATGAAGGAATCCTCCACTCCGATAGGCAGTTGCAATGGGATTGGGTTGGCGTTGAGCTTCTCACGGATTTGGTCCACCACGGCGTAGAAGTTGGCTCCTGAACGGTCCATCTTGTTGACGTAGCAGATGCGGGCGACATTGTATTTGTTGGCCTGCCGCCACACGGTCTCCGATTGCGCTTCCACACCGCCCACGGCGCAGAAAATGGCTACGGCTCCATCCAATATTCTCAAAGAACGTTCGACTTCCACAGTGAAATCAACATGTCCCGGTGTGTCGATGATGTTGATTTTGAAGTCGTTCGACTGGTGTTTCCACATCACCGTTGTGGCGGCGCTGGTAATCGTGATTCCTCGTTCCTGTTCCTGCACCATCCAGTCCATGGTGGCAGTACCTTCATCTACCTCGCCGATTTTATAGTTCTTCCCGGTGTAGTAGAGAATCCGCTCCGTGGTTGTCGTCTTACCGGCATCGATATGGGCCATAATGCCAATGTTCCGGATGTTCAGCAGATCTTCAGCCATTGGGATATTCTCTTTTCAGTCAGAAACTATAGGTGAATGTCAGAAGTTATGTTACATGCGCATGTGGGCGAATGCCTTGTTGGCTTCGGCCATTCTGTGGATTTCCTCTTTCTTCTTGAAAGCGGCACCCTCGCTCTTGTACGCGGCCATGATCTCCTGGGCCAGTTTGTCGGCCATCGTCTGCTCGTGACGCTTGCGTGCGAAGGATATTAAGTTCTTCATACCTACAGATTGCTTTCTGCCCGGTTTGATCTCCTCAGGGACGGGGAGGGTGGTACCACCGACGCGCTTGCTCTTTACCTCGACGCTGGGGGTCACGTTCTCCAGGGCTTTCTTCCAAACCTCGATACCGTTTTCCTTGGTTTTCTCCTCAACGATGTCGATGGCTTTGTAGAAGATTTCGAAAGCAAGGTTTTTCTTGCCTTTCAACATGATGTTGTTGACGAATTTCGTTACCTGTTCGTCATTGTACTTCGGATCCGGAAGAATGATCCTTTTTTTTGCGTGTGAATTTCTCATTTTTCTTGTATCTTCAATAATGATTATTTACTCTTGAATCGCCAATCACGGCGTTCAATTTACGATTTTTTGGTTGAAAACAGCTTATTTCGCAGCTTTCTTGGGTCTCTTGGCACCATATTTGGAACGACCCTGGAGACGACCGTCAACACCGGCGGAGTCCAATGCACCGCGAACGATGTGATAACGAACGCCCGGAAGGTCTTTGACACGACCGCCGCGCACCAGCACGATGCTGTGCTCCTGCAGGTTGTGGCCTTCGCCCGGAATGTAGGCGTTCACCTCTTTACCGTTGGTCATTCTTACCCTCGCCACCTTACGCATGGCTGAATTGGGCTTTTTAGGAGTGGTTGTGTAAACCCTCAAGCAAACGCCGCGACGTTGCGGACAGGCATCCAATGCCCTTGACTTACTCTGTGAAGTAAGCTTTTTTCTTCCTTTTCTTACTAATTGTTGAATTGTAGGCATACAATTTGATTTGTTAAACTTTTAATTATTATAGTTTTATACCCCTAATTTTTGGGCTGGCAAAAATACACTTTTTTCTTTATTGTTCAGTAAGTCAGTGATTTTTTTTTATCCATATTGTTAATGGCAAAAAAAAACTGCCCGAAGGCAGTCTTTTTATCTTCGTCTCACTCCCGAGTTGATGGGACCGACGGGCTTCTCTTCCGGGGCGGCTTTCTTTTTGCTGGCCATATCCCGTTTGAATTTCTCATCGATATCGAAGAATTCCTGGATATGTCGGGGTGTGAGCGTGCCCTTGATTTTCTTGTAGAAACCGGATTCCAGATTGAGCAGGTTCTTGCGCAGTTCGAACTTCTGGTCGTGGAGGTAGGTCAGCTGGCTGTCGTTGAGCCTTTCAATCACCTCCTTGTTCTGGCCGACGCTGTTCAGCTTGATGCCGCGCTTGGATAAATTGGTTTTGTACGTTTCGAAGGCCTTCACCTCGCTGCGGAGGTATTGCTCGTAAGCGGTCCAGAAGACCTTGCTTTCTGCGGACGTCAGTTTGAGTTTGTTCCGCATGTTTTCCATGCGCGCCTTGACGATCTTGTTGCCGTCTTCCTTTTCTTGCGCCTGAATGCTGAAAGAGAAAGCTGCCAGCAGACAGACTAATACAAACAATCGTTTCATATCGTTTCCTTTTAGTAATTATAATAATAATCCATTTGAGCCAATTCGGAGCTGTAGTAGTCCGCCATCTGATCTTCCAACTGGTTGTCGGCGGTGGTGATGGCTGTGTCGGCCACGACTTTTCCCGGAATTTTGTCGTTGTTCATGTAGCCGATGACGACGGTGCTGCAGATGACCAGTGCCATCACGGCGGCAATGGCGGAAAGCCAAATGTTGCGCCGGCGGGCTTTGTCTTTGCGTATCACGTTCATCATTTGCCCCGGCAACTGCTCGAAATACCCTTCCGGAATGTTGTAATGCTCCTGTTTGCTTAATTGATCAAGATCTATCATCTCCATTTTTTTTGAAAAAAACAGATTCGTTGACTATATAAAAACTAAAAGGTTAAATGCTCGGAAATATTTTTTTTGATTTTTTCCGCAGCGAAGTGGTAGGAGGCCTTGAGGGCACTCTCGGAGGTGTCGAAAATCTTGGACATTTCGGCGTAGGGGGTCTCGTCGTAGTAGCGCATGGTGAACACGGCGCGCTGCTTGGGCGGCAGCTTCAAAATGGCCTCCTGCAACAACTGTTCGATCTCATTCGGGGATATGAAGTTGGTGTCGGCTTGGCTTACGACAAGGAAATCCATGTAGCTGTCGTCGGTCAGGTTGAGCAGTTTCTTCTTCTTCTCGATGAAGGAGAGAGCCTCGTTGATGCAAATCTTGGTGATCCATGTCTTCAGGGAGGAGTCGCCGCGGAACTTGTCGAGGTTGCGCCAGATTTTGATGCACACGTTCTGCGTCACGTCGTTGGCGTCCTCGTGAAGCGTCACGATGCGTCGGGCGTTATAGTAGATCACCCGCTGGTATTTTTTCAGCAGCATTTCGAATGCCTGCTCGCGGGTCTTGCTGTTCTGGAACAGCGAGAGTATGAATTCGTCGGTTGCTTCGGGCATGGCGTGTTATTTGCGTGCGATGACTTTCTTGCAGGCTTCCACGATGTGCTGTTGGTCCAGGCCGTACAGCTCCATCAGCTCGTTGGGAGTGCCGCTTTCGCCGAAACGGTCGTCCACGGCCACCATCTCCACGGGTGCGGGCTGTCGGCGGCAGAGCAGCTGGCAAACGGAATCTCCCAATCCGCCGTTCATGAGATGCTCCTCGGCGGTGACCACACAACGGGTCTTGGCCACGGAGGCCAGAATGGCATCCTCGTCCAACGGCTTGATGGTGGTGATGTCAATGACCTCGGCGGAGATGCCCTGCTCGGACAACTCGTAGGCGGCTTGCAGAGCTGGCCATACCAAATGTCCGGTGGCAATGACGGTGACATCGGTTCCCTCGTTCATTGTGATAGCCTTCCCGATGAGGAAGGGCTTGTCAGCTGGAGTGAAATTGGGCACGGAAGGACGTCCGAAACGGAGATATACAGGACCGTTGTACTCGGCGGCGGCAATCGTGGCCATCTTGGTCTGGTTGTAGTCGCAAGGGTTGATCACCACCATGTTCGGCAGCATCTTCATCAGGCCTAAATCCTCCATCATCTCGTGGGTGGCTCCGTCTTCCCCGACGGTGAGGCCGGCATGGGAGGCGCAGATTTTGACGTTGAGGTTGGAATAGGCCACCGTCATGCGGATCTGGTCATAGACACGTCCGGTGATGAATCCGGCGAAGGCACTGGCGAAAGGTACTTTACCGCTCAGGGCGAGGCCGGCACTGATGCCTACCATGTTCGCCTCGGCAATGCCCACCTGGATGAAGCGGTCGGGAAAAGCCGCTTTGAAATCACCCATCTTCACACTGCCGGTGACATCAGCCGTGAGGGCGAATACGTTGGCGTTCTGCTTGCCTGCTTCCACCAAACCGGCACCAAAGCCGGATCGGGTGTCCTTGAAATCGTTGCACTCTATTTTTTCCATTATCGTTGTGGGTTTTTGTCAAATATTTTTTGCGTGCAAAAATACGAAATTTGATAATTATGAGTTATCCAAAATAATATTTTCTTATGCGTTTATGTTTTAACGCTCTACAAGCATGCTGAAAATAAGGCTGTGTCGCCTTTTGATTTTGGCAACTTTTATGTTGTCAATCAGTTACGCTTTTTGTCAGTCGGATGGCGAATGGCGTGTGCGACATGTTGTGCCCCAAACTATGTCGTTTAAGGCCGACACACTCTCCATCCGGGCCGAGACGTTCGTGATCCATGATGTGCCTTCCTTCGCATATCGCCTCGATCCGATAGCCGCTATGGTCTATTTGCAGGATTCGGCCCTGTTGGGCAAAACACTTGTCTATCGCTATCAGACTTACACACTGGATTTCGCCAAGCCATACGCTCACAAGTCCCGCGCGCTCATTGAGTCGCCCGGCTATCGTTATCAGCCGGCCGTGGGACAGCTCCGGACGATGGCAGACTTGCAACAGGACAACCAGCTCCTTAGCAACGGGTCCATCTCACGTGGCGTTTCTGTCGGTAACCGGCAGGATCTGGTTCTTAATTCCACACTGAACTTGCAACTCTCCGGTCAACTGTCGGAGGATGTGCGGGTGGAAGCCTCCATCTCGGATAAGAATATTCCCATTCAGCCGGAGGGAAATACACAATATCTGCATGACATTAATAATATATTTATAACAATATATATTAAACATTATTTAGAAATATCTGCAGGCGATGTGTTGGCTCAGAAACCATCTTCCCGTTTTCTCTTTTTGTCGAGAAATCTGTTGGGTATGAAGGCAAAAGGGCTTTTTTCAAAAGACAGTGTGTTCCGGATGACCAGCCAGTTAGGCGGTGGCGTGACAAAGGGCTCCTACGCCCGACAATCCATAGTGCCACAGAATGGAGTACAGGGGCCCTATCGTCTGTATGGAAAGGCCAATGAAATCAATATAACGGTTGTGGCGGGTTCCGAGCGCGTGTACGTGGACGGCGTACTGTTGACACGAGGACAGGATCACGATTATGTGATGGATTACAATACGGCGGAAATCACCTTCACACCCTCCATGCTGGTCACGTCCGAGAAACGTATTGTGGTGGAATTCGAATATACCGACCGCCATTACACCCGTTACAGCCTGTTTTCCTACAACTCCATGGTCTTGGGAAAACGCCAGCGTTGGACATTGGATGTGCATTATTTCCGCGAGCAGGATTTGAAAAACCATCCTGTGCAGCCTGAACTGACCGATGCGGAGAAGATGTTCCTGTCCCGATTGGAGGGGGACACTCCGTATGCCTATTATGCGCGGTGTGATTCGGCTGCTTTTTCACCGGAACAGATTCTCTATGCCCGTCGCGACACGTTGGTGGCGGGTCAATATTATTCCGTCTATGTTTATTCCGCGTCAGAGGATGAACAACTTTATCGCCTCAGTTTCACGTATTTGGGTCCGAATAAAGGGTCATATCGGCTGCTTCGGAGTACAACCAACGGTCGTGTGTTTGGCTGGGTGGCTCCTGTGGACGGTGTGCTGCAGGGCGATTACGAGCCGGTGGTCCAATTGGCCACTCCGATGCTGACGCAAATGCTGACCGTGTCGGGGCAGTATGCGTTCCGTCCGCAGTCGTCGGCCCGTGTCGAACTGGCTCTCTCTCACAAAGATGTCAACACATTCTCCAAACAGGATAACCGCGACAATGTCGGATTTGCTATCGATATGGGCGTCCATCATCGGCAGATGCTACGCAACAGCCAGGAAAAGAAACGGTTGTGGTCGTTGGTGGCGGACTTGGATTGGCAATTCGTACACAAGAACTTCCGGGCGGTGGAACGTTTCCGTGAGGTAGAGTTCGCCCGTCAGTATAATCTGGCAGAGGACCAGTCCTTCACACATTCGGAGCAGATGCTTCATGCCGAGTTTGCTTTGGCCCACCCGACGTTTTCCACCACACACTATCGTGTCAACTGGTTCAACAGGATAGGGGATATGAATGCCCTGCGACAGGAATTGGTTTCGGATAATCATCTGAACCACTGGGTGCTCAGAACCAATACCTCATTTCTGTCCACACGGGATTCCGTGCAGCAAACTGCTTTCTGGTCCTCCCAAAACCAGATAGCCTATCGTTTTTCGAAGTTGGAGTTTGGTGTTCGGAATCTTTTGGAAAACAATATGTTCCGAACGACGGCTGCAGGGTCGTTACGTCCATCCAGTTATGCTTTTTATGAAACTATGGCCTATTTGAAGAGTGATTCTGCCGCTGTTCAATATCAGTTTTCGTATAAGAATCGGGAGGAAATGCTTCCTGTGGAAAACCGTCTTCGACTTCATACGGATATTCATGAGGCCGGTGCTTCCCTTCGAGTTGATCGCTTGAAGAACCAGCATGTTCTGTTTAAGGCCACCTATCGGAATCAGCGCCTGCGAGACTCTTTGGATAGACATGCTTCGGAACACTATTTCGTTGGAAATATCGAATATACGGGCCGTTTTTGTAAAAATGCCATTGTGTTGAATACCTATTATGAGGCTGGCAGCGGCATGGAATTGAGGAAAACGTTCACCTTCCTGAAGGTGGCAATGGGGCAGGGGACGCATATATGGATTGATTACAACGGCGATGGCTTGGAGGACATTGGGGAGTTTGAGGTGGCTGCCTTTCAGGATGAGGCAAATTATGTGAAGGTGTGGCTCGCGGGCACAGAGTATGTGAACACCTACAACAACCAGTTCACGCAGACGGTGCAGCTGCGGCCGGCGGCGGTATGGCAGCAGGCCGGCGGATTCCGTCGCTTTCTGGCCCGTTTCTCCGATGTGGCCATGCTCCGCTCGCAGTTGAAACACCAAAGGCCGAATTTCAATCCCTTTTATTCGAATCTGATGGACACAGCTTTGATGGGCAGGCAATTTACAGTCACCAACACTTTTTCTTTTAACAACAGCGCCTCTAAATTCGCTTTTGATTTCATTGTGCAGAAGTCGATGAACAAGAATCTCCTTTATTATGGTTATGAGCAAAACGGAATCTCCTCGCAGCAGGTGGTGCTGAAGAGTGCGCCGAGTGCGGAATGGTACTTGCAGGCGGGCTATCAGCATATGGTGACCGACAACCGTTCTGATTATTTGACGCAGCGGACCTATGAAATCGTTCGCCATCAGGCGGATGGAAAGGTGCGGTGCCAGTATAACAACCGCTATTTCGGAGAGTTGGACTACCAGTTTGCCGAGCAGCGGAACAGGCTCGGGATCGAGCATACGCGTTCGCATGAGGCGGGCGGCACCTTCACATTCAGGTCGCCGAAATATGGTGCGGCGGTCGCCACGGTGCGCTATGTGCTCATCTGCGGGGAGGCCGGCACGGGCAACGGTGTGTCATACGCTCTGCTCAGAGGGCTGGCGGTGGGCCATAATGCGCTTTGGGGGGTCACCTACCAGGTGCCGGTATCCGACTTCCTGCAGGTTTCGTTGCAATATGACGGACGTGCTTCGGAGGGACATCGCGTGGTGCATACCGGCAGTGTGACGGTAAAAGCCCAATTCTAAATAATAATCTGATACACAGATTAATATGCTGTTGTTAGTTTAAATGGTATATTTTTTTACTAGAAAGGGTTAAAGCAAAAGAAAATTATATTATCTTTGTCGCTTGAAAAAAAATAATGTCTAATGCGCATTGTAACTTTTTGAAAAAGTAGAGGTATAATGGGAGTTACTAATAGTAGAAGAATTTTTCGAAAAAAGTTATATATGATTGCAGGACAAACTGTTATTGTATAACAAAACGAAAAACTAATATGATAGATTGGCAGAAAAAACTCTTGGTCTTATTGCTTTTCACCGGCATGTTCGGGGCGGTGGGTTATGCGCAGGATGATGCACAATTTACCCTTTTCCCCTGGGCAACCTCCTATTATAACGCTGGTGGCATCGGTGAGCAGAACAACACGCTGTGTTTTACTGCAATCTATAACAACAAATATGTGGGGTGGAAAGATGTATATACGGTGAATGGTGCGGATTCCTCGAACAAGACAGCCCCGCAGGATTTCCTTTTCAATATGGAATCCTATCTGAAGAAGCTTCACGGCTCTGTTGGAGTGTCAGTTGTGAGCGATATTGTCGGCTTTTACAAGAATGTCGGGGTGAAACTGGGCTATGCGTACAAGTTGCGCATCGGCGGCGGCCATCTCGGCATCGGTGCCCAGGTCTCGTTGTTTAACCAGAAGATTGAAAAGTCCGGTTTCCGGCCCATAGAGACAGGCGACCCTGTGTTGGACGGTTTGGGTGAATCCACACTGGATTTGGACTTCTCCTTCGGTCTTCTCTACACCAACGACCAGTGGTATGTGGGTGCGGGCCTGACCAACATCGCCGGCGCCCTGGACAAGAACCAGACGTTGCGCGTGTCTGGCGACCGAGGCACACAGCGTTCCTCGCATTTGTACCTGCACGGCGGTTATACATGGATTATACCTGCCAACCCCAATTGGGAACTGCTTCCCCAAACGATGTTGAAAATGAGCTATTCGCGTGTGCCCAGACTGGATGAGAACGGCAATTATGCGCTTGATTCGAAGGGTAAGTACATGTCGAAGATCGGCTTCAATGTGGTGCAATGGGATGTGATGCTGCTGGCCCGTTACAACGGTGTGTTCTGGGGTGGCCTCGGCTACCGTTTGCAAGATGCCGTCTCGGTGATCTTCGGCGCACGTCCGTTCTACAATTCTTCCAATATCTATCTCAAGGGTCTGGATGCCGGTCTCTCCTACAGCTTTACGGCCAATAAACTGGGATATCGTATCAACCGCAGTTTCGGTGATATTGAGGTGATGGTCCGCTACTGTTTCGATATTTACAAGCCGGAGATTTTCTCGGGCTACGGTTCCACTCGTTCCATCTACAAGAACCAATATTAACATTTGTAAAGAAAATTAATGATAATAAATCAAATATAATCACGTTAGAAAAATCAATAAATTTTATACAAATGAAAAGGGTAGTTATTTTTCTTGCAGCAGCCTTAGTTGTGCTCTCCTCCTGTTCCAACAGTGGTGACGGACAACTTGTCGGCGTAAAGGATCGTCCGGATTTCTATGACGTGGATCCTTTCGGAATGGTCTATGTCCCGACGGGCCACTACATCATGGGTGGCGGTGATCAGGATGTGCCGTTCGCATTGACGCAGCAGTCCAAAAATGTAACCGTTGCCGCGTTCTGGATGGACGAGACGGAAATCACGAACAACGAGTACCGTCAGTTCGTGTACTGGGTTCGCGACTCCATCGCGCACGTCCTCCTCGGCGATGCCGAAATCACCGAAGCCGAGAAGTACGGCCACTATCTGAAATACAAGAGTGGCGAAAACGAGGGTGAAGTCATGGAACCCAAATTGATCAACTGGCGTGAGGAAATTCCTTGGGATTCCGACAATGAGGAGGTCCAGGCCGCACTTAGCCCGCTGTTCAACAAGGTCAACACCCGTTTCTATCATTACCGTCCCAACGTGACCAACGTTGCCATGTACAACTACGAGTACTGGTGGTATGACTATCGCAATTTCCGTGACCCGAAGGATCCTGACAATTTCGGAGCCTCCACCAAGGAGTTTGACAAGGAGGGTAACGAGTATGGCGGTCTGTACGCAAACCGTCCCAGCAGTATGGGCAACGGCTACCAGCGCTTCATCAAACACGAGGTGGTCAACATCTACCCTGACACCTTGTGCTGGGCGCACGATTTCGTCTATTCCTATAATGAGCCTATGTTGCTGAACTATTTCTCCAACCCGCAATATGATAACTATCCTGTGGTCGGAGTAAGTTGGCAACAGGCCAAGGCCTTCTCCCATTGGAGAACCCAGTTGCGCTTGTCATGGCTCTCCACCAAGGAGTATGCTAACGAGCATGAGTTCAGACTTCCCACGGAAGCGGAATGGGAATGGGCTGCCCGTGGCGGCAACAGCCTCGCCTCTTATCCGTGGGGTGGTCCCTACACCACCAACCAGAACGGCTGCTTCTTGAGCAACTTCAAACCCCAGAGAGGTAACTACATCGCTGACGACAATTTCTACCCCAGCATTGTGGCCCACTATCACCCGAACGATTGGGGCTTGTTTGACATGAGCGGCAATGTGGCAGAGTGGTGCGAGGATGCCTTCGACAAGTCGGCTACGAATTTCACCCACGACATGAACCCGGTTTATGTCTATTATGCCAAGAAGGACGATTCCCCGGCCAAGAAGAGAAAAGTGATCCGTGGCGGTTCCTGGAAGGATGTCAGCTACTACACGACCGTGTATGCTCGCACGTTCGAATATCAGGATACCTGTAAGGCCTACGTCGGGTTCCGTAATGTGCAGTCCTACATGGGCCGTCAGCGTGGCGATGGCTCCAGCAAGAATGCATCTCACGTTTATTAATAGAAAATTATTATAACAAATTCATAAATCATTAACCAAATTAAATCTATCAAAAATGAATGCTATTGAAAGATTAGTCAGAACAAACGGGTACAAAAACTTCATGGCCAAGTTGTACGGCTGGGGTGCTGCTGTTGTGATTTTGGGCGCCTTGTTCAAAATCCTCCACTGGCCGGGCGCCAACATCATGCTTATGGTGGGTATGTTTACGGAGACCATCATTTTCTTCTTCTCCGCATTCGAGCCCCTGCATGTGGAATACAATTGGGCGTTGGTATATCCTGAGCTGGCCATCGCCGAGGAACCGGCAGAGCCGAGCAAACGTGAGAAGAAGAAAATAGCCCAGGGCGCTACGCCGACCCAACAGCTTGACAAGATGCTGGAAGAGGCTAAGATCGGTCCCGAACTGATTGAGAGCTTGGCAACGGGTATGCGTAACTTGAGCGACAACGCTAAGAAGTTGGCTGGTGTTTCCGACGCCGCCGTGGCTACCGACAGTTTTGTCGGCAATATGACCAAAGCCGCTGAATCCGTCCGCAATCTGACCCTGAAATATGACAAGGCTGCCGCTGCCATCGATACCGACGGTAATGCTTCTGCCGCATACGTCGAGAGCTTGAAGAAAGCCACCACGGCTGTCAACCAGCTCACCGCTGCCTACGAGCAGACTACGACCTACAAGGCTGAAATGGACAAACTTACGAACAATATCGCTGCCCTCAGCAAGGTCTATGGCAATATGCTTGCCGCTATGGGCGTCAATCCTAACAAATAGTCCGAATCATTTAAATCACTGTTTACACTAAATCATTAACTTAATTTATTAGATATGGGTGCAACAAATTGTCCGGAGACCCCGCGACAGAAAATGATTCAGATGATGTACTTGGTCTATACCGCCATGTTGGCGTTGAACGTATCTGCGGATATTTTGAACGCTTTCATCGTGGTGGACGACACATTGGCCATTTCCACACGCAACGCCACACAACAGAATTTCGCCGACTACAACTGGTTTGAGCAGCAGAAGACCATTCTGGGTGAGGCCAAGATCCACGATGCATACGTTAACGCGCAGACCCTCAAGAAAGAAACCGCAAAAATGGTGAAATATATTGAGAACATGCGCCAAGACCTGATTTTCTACGTTGACGGTGACACGTTGGTTGAAATCAAGAACGCTGAAGGCAAGAAGGTGAAAGTTCCCTCCACGGTCTCTACAATGAAGGCAAAAGAGAACTTTGACAAGCCTACCGATTACATGATCAACAAGAAGCATGCTTACGAGCTTGCGGATAAGATTCGTGAATACAAGAAAAACATTCTTAAATTAGCGAAGGCATCCGACAGAGAAAGGCTGTCCAAAGGCCTTGGTTTGGATGTGGACCAGAAATTCACCAAGGAAGGTGCTGTGCAGACTTGGGCGGAACATAACTTCGACCATATCATTGCTGCCGCTGCCGTCACCCTTTTGAACAAGGAGGTGGGTGAGGTTCGTAATGCCGAATCCATGATGCTTACCTACTTGAAGGCTTCCATCAGTGCCGAGGACTTCAAGTTTGACCATGTGGAAGGCCGTGCCATCCCGAAATCTCAGATGGTGTTCTCCGGCGACAACTACGAAGCTGACATTATTGTGGCTGCTTACGATACGAAAGCCACACCGGAAGTCTTCTACAAGATGGGTGCTGACACGCTGACCGAAGCCGGTCTGGCTGGTGCCACCAAACTGGAGGGTGAGAACGGTGTTGTGAAACTGAAACTTGCCGCTGGCGATGTAGGTGAAAAACGCTACGCTGGTTTGATCAAGATTATGGACCCGAGTGGCCAACCGAAATATTATGGCTTCAGCGACAAGTACGCTGTGTTGAAACCGTCTGCCACGATTGCGGCTGACAAGATGAACGTGCTTTACGCCGGTATTGCCAACCCGGTGTCCGTGTCCGCTCCGGTGGATCCCGGCAAGTTGAGCATCTCGTTCCCCGGTTGTAATGTGAGCAGCCAGGGTGCCGGCAAGTTCGATGTGTCGGTTCCCGCTTCTTTGATCGGTAGGACTGTCACCGCCACGGTGTCCGCCAAGTTGGGCGAGTCCACCAAGCAACTCGGTGCCACGACTTTCCGTGTGAAGAAGGTTCCCGATCCTCGTGCCGTGCTGGGTGCCAACATCCGCGGTGGCAAACATGCCAAGGCAGAGCTTACCGCCAACCCGGTGCTTCGTGCCACGATGGGTGAGGACTTCGCCTACGACTTGAAATGGAAGGTGAACTCTTTCCGCGTCATCTTTGTGAGCAAGGGTATGGAAGACCCCGCCATGGTTTGCCAAGGTGGTGCCCTTTCTGAGGCTGTGAAGGCCAAGATCCAGAAGTCTCCCGCCAATACGGTGATCTACTTCTCGGACATCAAGGTGTCGTCTGAGGCTGGTTCCCGTACACTTGACGAATTTTCTGTTCGTATCAGATAATTTTAAAACTACTATATTATGAAAAAGTTTGGTTTGTTATTAATCGGAATTTTCGCCTTCTCGTTTGCTTTCGCACAAGATGATGAAGAAGGCAGCACCATGCAGCAGCCCATCAACCGTGCCCCGGCAGAGTTCGCCTGGGAACAGGTGGATGTGGGCGAGTTCTCGGACCCCATTCCGTATGCGCCCATTCGGCAGGCTGACGTGATGTACTATTACACCATCTGGAGAACCATCGACCTCCGGGAAAAGGTGAACCATCCGCTCTATTTCCCCACGGAAGTGCGCGGCACGTGGCGTAGCCTTGCCCAAACCATCTTCGATGCCATTGACATGGATAATCCCGACAAGACGGAGGGCGTTTTGCCTGTCTATACGGATGACATGTGCCTGGAGCCCACTCCGCGTGGAGACCTGAAAGGCAACCTGGCCATCTCCTATAATATCGATGACATTGATATTGAAACGGGTGAGGTCATTGGTACCAAACCGGTGGAGATTCCTTTCGAGCCGAAGGACATCATTTCCTACAATATCAAGGAAATATGGTATTTCGACAAGCAGACCTCCACATTCAAGACCCAGATTCTGACTCTCGAACCCATTATGGAGTATGTGCGTCCCAACACATCTTCCAATTTCGATGAAGAACAGGAGGAGAATGTGAGCGAAGCCCCGGTGAAGAAACGTATCGGTTACATTTATTACAGTGAACTGAGACCGTTCCTCGCCAAGCAGGAGGTATATAATGTGCGCAACAACGCCCAGCGTCTCTCTTTTGATGACCTGCTGACCTGGAAGCGTGAGTTTGCCTCCCTGATTTACAAGCAAGCTAATGTGTATGATCGTGAGATTCAGGAATACATTACCAATTCCCGCGACCAGCGCCTTGAATCCGAGCGGATTACCGACGAACTTCGTAGATTTGAAAGCGACCTTTGGGAATTTTAATCACACAAAAAACCAGACTTTTTTCATAGATTTCAAAACGGGTGCCAATGGTGCCCGTTTTTTATTACCTTTGCAAAAAAATATTTTATGATAGTAATAACGGGAGCGGCCGGTTTTATTGGCAGTTGTATGGTGGCCAAAATGAATGAGATGGGCCGCCGTGACATTATTATGGTGGATGACTTCTCCAAGGAGGCCAAGCGTCGGAACTGGGAGGATAAACTCTATATGGACAAGATTCACCGGAATGATTTCTTCCAGTGGGCGGAGAAGCATGTTGACGACATCGAATGGATCATCCATCTGGGTGCCCGCACGGACACAACGGAGTTTGATTATTCCGTATTTGAAGAACTGAATGTGGAATATACGCGGCGGATATGGAATCTGGCCGCCAAACGAGGCATCCCGCTCATATACGCATCCTCGGCGGCCACGTATGGCGCGGGCGAGTTGGGGTATGTGGATCAGGAGCAGTTGGCCTATCGCCTGCAGCCCCTGAATCCGTACGGTAAGTCTAAGAATGAGATAGACAAGTGGATTCTGAAGCAGCCTTCGAGTCCGCCGTATTGGTACGGGTTCAAGTTCTTCAACGTCTATGGCCCGAACGAGTACCACAAGGGGCGGATGGCATCGGTGGTGTTCCATTCGTTTCATCAGATTCAGGATACAGGGAAGGTGAAGCTCTTCCGTTCGCACCGTCCGGATTACGCGGACGGCTACCAGTTGCGCGATTTTGTGTATGTGAAGGATCTTGTGCGGGTGCTCTACTGGTTCATGAACCATCATCCGGCCAGCGGGATTTACAACCTTGGCACCGGTTTGGCGCGGCCTTTCTTGAGCTTGGCGCAATCCACTTTCGCTGCGATGGACCTGGAACCGAATATCGAATTTGTGGATATGCCGGAGGATATACGGGAAAAATATCAGTATTTCACGGAAGCGGACATGCGTAAGATGCGCAGGACGGGCTATAGGAGGCCGTTCTACTCGCTGGAAGACGGTGTCAAGTCGTATGTGCGGCGTTATCTGATCAAAGACAGGGTCTATTCGTTATCCACAAAAAGGTTTTAAATTCTTTTTTTTATGGCGCCTGTTATATCAAAGTTTTTTATATCTTTGTCTTCCCTAAAACTACAAAATTTTATTGTCGATAGTCTAATAAATTTTTGCCGATGAAAAACTATACGGATAAGGAGATTCTGCAGACCTTGAAAACGGTTTTTGGTTACGACAAGTTCAAAGGTGACCAGTTGAAGATTATTAAATCGTTGCTCAAGGGCAAGGATTGTTTCGTCATTATGCCTACTGGCGGCGGAAAGTCTTTGTGCTACCAGTTGCCGGCGCTGATGAAAGATGGCACGGCCATCATCATTTCCCCGCTGATCGCCTTGATGAAGAATCAAGTGGACGCCATCCGGAACTTCGGCACGGACATGGGGATTGCTCATTTCCTCAACTCATCGCTGACGAAAATGGAAATCAATGAGGTGAAACAGGATCTCATTTCCGGTAAGACGAAACTGCTGTATGTGGCTCCCGAGTCGCTGACGAAAGAAGAGAATGTGAAGTTCTTCCAGGATGTGAACATCTCCTTTTATGCCATCGATGAGGCACATTGTATTTCGGAATGGGGCCATGACTTCCGTCCGGAGTACCGCCGCATTCGCGCCATCATTGACAAGATAGGCAAGAAGGTGCCGGTGATTGCACTGACGGCCACGGCAACGCCCAAGGTGCAGAGCGACATCCAGAAGAACCTCGGCATGGACAAGGCGGAAATCTTCATCTCCTCGTTCAACCGGCCGAATCTGTACTATGAAATCCGGGAGAAGACCAAGGATGTGGACAAAGAAGTGGTGAAGTTCATCAAGAACCATCCCGGCAAGTCGGGCATCATTTACTGCCTGAGCCGGAAGAAAGTGGAAGAACTCGCCTCGTTCCTGCAAGTGAACAAAATCCGCGCGCTGCCGTATCATGCCGGTCTGGATTCCCGTACCCGCGTGCAGAACCAAGACGACTTCCTGATGGAAAAGGCCGACGTTATCGTGGCCACCATCGCCTTCGGTATGGGCATTGACAAACCCGATGTGCGTTTTGTCATCCACTATGATATGCCGAAAAGTCTGGAAGGATACTATCAGGAAACCGGCCGCGCCGGTCGTGACGACGGCGAGGGCCTCTGCATCGCCTTCTATGACTACAAGGATTTGCACAAATTGAAGAATTTCTCCAACAAGAAATCCGTGGCCGAACAGGAGGTGGTAAACCAGCTGCTGGCGGAGACCGCCTCGTATGCGGAATCGACCAGCTGCCGCCGCAAACATTTGCTTCACTATTTCGGCGAGAACTACGAGGAGGAGAACTGCCACAATTGCGACAACTGCAACCATCCGAAACCCAAGATGAATGCTTCGGATCTCATTGTCTTGGCAATGGAAGTGATTCAAACGGTGAAACAACAGTTCAAGGAGGATCAGATTATTGACATTCTGATTGGCAATAAAACGACTTCTATCGTTAAATTCAAGCATAACAAGCTCAAACAGTTCGGCGAAGGGCAGGATTACGACGAGAAGTTCTGGTCCAACATCATCCGCTTGGCCATCTTCGACGGGCTTATTGTGAAAGATGTGGAGAATTACGGTCTGCTTAAGATCACTCCGAAAGGGGAGAAGTATATGCTCAACCCCTATTCCATCATGACCACCAAACCGGCAAAGGAGAATGAGGAGGAGGAAGACGAAGTGATTGACAATGTGGTCGGTGGAGTGGAAGAGGCCTTTGATACGGCCCTCTTCGGTCTGTTGAAAGATTTGCGGAAGGACATATCAAAAGAGGAGAACCTGCCGCCGTTTGTGATTTTCCAGGATCCCTCGTTGGAGGATATGTGTATCCAGTATCCTACCACAATGGAGGAAATGACACACATCGCCGGTGTGGGGGTTGGCAAAGCCCAAAAGTATGGCAAACGTTTCATAGAACTTATCCGCAACTATGTGGAAGAAAATGAGATAGAACGTCCTCAAGACTTTGTGGTGAAATCCGTGGTCAAGAAATCGGCCATCAAGGTGTTCATCATCCAAAGCATCGACCGGAAGGTGAGTTTTGAGGATATCGCCATCGCCAAGGGCTTGGATATGAACGAATTGCTGAGTGAGATAGAGATGATTGTCTCGTCAGGAACCAAGATTGATATCAGTTATTATATTGACGAGGAGATTGAGGAGTACCATCAAGAAGATATTCTGGACTATTTTGCCAATGCGGAATCGGATTCGGCGGAGAAGGCGCTCGAAGTGTTGGGTGAGGATGAATACACCCTGGAAGAGATTCGTGTGATGCGTATCAAGTATCTGTCGGATGTTGGGAATTAAGAGTTTAGAGTTGAGAGATTAGAGTTTAGAGTTTTTTGAAATAAGAAATAAGAATCAAATGGAAGAGATTAGAGAAGACAATTTTTTTAATGAGAATGTCGCGCCGGATGAAGTGATGCCCGGTTTCGTGGCGGAAGAGTCAAAAGAGAAGAGTGAGCGTCAGGCGCCGGAAACACCGGAGCAGCCGGATGGTGAACCCGAGATGCGGGTGGAACCGGAAGAGCCTTGTGTAGGCAAAGATGGCACCTGTGATGCGCGTGCAAAGCGTTGTCGGTTGGGACAGTGGATATTCAATGCCCTGATGCTGGCGGCGGTGGTTGCATTGTTTGTCCTTCATTTCTGCCAAAAGCCGGAGAAGTATGCCGCACCGTTAGTGTCGGGACAGCCTGGCAACGGGGATGTGGTTTATGTGAACATCGACACCATCAACGAGAAATATGAAATGGTCTCCCTGCTGACGGACAGCATCGAGATGGAGAAGCAGCGTCAGGCGGTGGTGTTCCAGAACCGTCAGAAGGCGCTGGAGCAGAAGTTGTCCAACTACCAGAACAATATGCAGAGCGGCCAGCTTACGGCCCAGCAGGCACAGTATGCCGAGGCGTCGCTGCAACAGGAGAGCCAACGTCTGCAGAATGACTATGCCGTGGCTGTGGAGGCCTTGGAGGCCCGTTATACGGCGGCGCTGGCCCAGATTGCCGACTCGTTGAAGGCGGCTACTGCCCGCGTCAACAAGAAGTACAACGCCTCGTTTGTGTTCAGTTATGGTGCCGGCGGCCAGATGCTGTGCGCCGACCCCACCAAGGACATCACCAATGAGGTGCTGGATGAACTGAACAAACCATTTACCAAGAAACGCAAATAGAAGATTTGGGTATGCAATTGAAAGAGAAGAGGCCGAAAGGCATTTGCTGGCATTGTGTGCTGCTGGTCGTGGCGTTGCTGCTGCTGGCCGGATTGTTGGTCTATGCAGCCTTGCGCGAAAAACCGGTCCTCCAGAATGCGTTGGCGCCGGTGGACCCGGATTTGGCCGCGCTGCACGAGTTTCCCTCGATAGACTTTGCCGATTCCCTCTATTATGAAAAGACTGTGGCATCTTATGAAGGGGAGGAACCCAAAGATGTCTATTATTATGAGAAAGACAGCCTTGGAATGCCCACGACCAAGAAGGTACACGAGTCGCATTACTATCCTGGCAAGGTGCTGTTTATTGATGGGAATCTGTCGGAGGGTGCCAACCGCGATGGCCTGTGGTACGCCTATCACAAGAACGGGAATGTGCAGACGATGGCCCATTACAAGAACGGCAAGGAGGATGGGCGATATACCGTCTATTATGAGAACGGCAATGTGCGCTATACCGGTTTTTACAAGGATGGCAAAAGAGTGGGAGAGTGGAAGTTCTACGATGAGGAGGAGAAGCTGATGCATACGAAGAATTTTGACAATAAATAGTGGAGAGATTAGAGTTTAGAGATTAGAGTTGAGAGGGATTTAGGGAGTCAAGAAATTAAGAAGTTAAGAAGTTAAAGCTAATGGCTAACAGCGAATAGCCAAGCCGTAAATAAATCAAAGAATTAATAACCAAAATACATCAATTTTATGGAATTACCTTTTGCAGAAGCGTGGAAAATCAAGATGGTGGAACCCATCAAGAAATCCACAAGAGAAGAAAGAGAGAAGTGGCTTCTTGAAGCGCACAACAACATTTTCATGCTGAAGAGCGACTATGTTTACATTGACCTGTTGACGGACTCGGGTACGGGCGCGATGAGCGACCGTCAGTGGAGTGCCATGATGATGGGTGATGAGAGTTACGGTGGCGCCCGCTCGTTCTATCACATGAAGGACACCATCACGGAGCTCACCGGCTTCAAGTTCGTCATTCCTACACACCAAGGACGTGCTGCTGAGAACGTGTTGTTTAGCTATTTGGTGAAACCCGGCAACATTATCCCCGGCAACGCCCATTTCGACACCACTAAGGGACACATCGAGAGCCGCAAGGCCTTCGCTATTGACGTCACCGTTCCGGAGGCGTACGACACCCAGTTGGAGGTGCCCTTCAAGGGAAATGTCAGCTTGGAGAAGTTGGAGAAGGTGCTGAAAGAGAACCAGGGCAATGTGCCGTTCATGGTGCTTACCGTCACGAACAATACGGTTGGTGGCCAGCCGGTCAGCATGAAGAATATTCGTGAGACCTGCGAGCTTTGCCACAAATATGGCGTGCCAGTCAACATTGACAGTGCCCGTTTCATCGAGAACTGCTATTTCATCAAAACCCGTGAGGAAGGCTATGCCGACAAGACCCTGCGGGAGATTGCGTTGGAGATGTTCAGCTATGCCGACAGCATGACCATGAGCGCCAAGAAGGACGGCCTCGTGAACATGGGCGGTTTCATCGCCACCAACAAGGAGGATTGGTATGAGGGAGCCAAGCTCTTCTGCATCCCCTTCGAGGGCTTCCTGACTTATGGTGGTATGAACGGACGTGACATGGATGCTTTGGCAGTGGGTCTTAAGGAGAACATTGAGTTTGATATGGTGGAAACGCGTATCAAACAAGTTCAGTATTTGGCCGACAAGTTGGATGAATATGGCATTCCTTACCAGCGTCCCGCCGGTGGCCATGCTATCTTCGTGGATGCCGACAAGGTGCTGACGCAGATTCCCAAGGAGGAGTTCCCTGCCCAGACACTGACGTGCGAACTCTATCTGGAAGCCGGTATCCGTGCTTGCGAGATCGGCTATGTGCTCGCTGACCGCGATCCCGTGACCCGCGAGAACCGTTTCGGAGGCAACGACTTCGTGCGTCTCTGTATCCCGCGTCGTGTCTATACCAACAACCACATGGACGTGATTGCCGTCGCCCTCAAGAATGTGTATGACCGCCGCGAAACCATCACCCGCGGTCTGGAAATCACGTGGGAGGCTGCCTTGATGCGCCATTTCACCTGCCAGTTCAGAAGACTGAAATAAGAGATGATTTTATAATGGTAGGTCGGTGGGTTTCCCACCGACCTATTTTTTTTCTAAAAAACAAAAAGCATGTTGATAATTGGAGATGTCCTGGTGTCGGACGAATTGATAGACAAGTGTTTTTGCTGTGATGTGACGCTTTGCAGGGGGGCATGCTGCGTGGAGGGCGACGGTGGCGCTCCGGTGGCGGCGGATGAAGTGGCGGACTTGGACACCTATTACCCCACATTCCGGAAATATATGACGGAGGCGGGCATTGCGGCGGTAGAGGCTCTTGGGGAGACCTTTGTGGCGGAAGGGGACGCTTTCGGCACCCCGCTGATTCCGGTCACGAAGGCGTGTGCCTTCTCTTTCGAGGAGGACGGCATCACGAAATGCGCTATTGAAAAGTCTTACTTGCAGGGTGAAATTCCATTCCGGAAGCCGTTGTCCTGCTACCTCTATCCTATTCGGGTTAGCAAAGTGGGCAGGTATGTCGCGCTGAACTATCACCATTGGGACATCTGCAAAACGGCATGCGAAAAGGGCAGAGCGTTGGCCCTGCCCGTGTATAAGTTTCTAAAAGAACCGTTGATACAAGCCTTCGGAAAGGACTGGTATTGCGAGTTGGAGACGGTTATAGAATCTCGTAGCTCCGTTTGACGAACTCGCTTAGTTTTTCGCCGGTGAGGATGTTCTGTGAGAGCAGGGCCAGGTCGATCATCTGCTGCACTAACTTGGTTCGTGTGGCTTCGTCGCTCTCGTTCAGGATGCGTCCGGCTAACGGGTGGTTGCCGTTGACCACAATGTTATAATGGTTGAAATCACCGTAGAAGCTTTGTTGCCCCGACACTTTTTCCATGTCTTTGAAACGACGCATGAACTCGTTCTGCGTGATCATGACCGGCAGGTCCGTCTCGCTGAGGCTCTCCACCATGACGGTGTAGGTTTTCTCGTCCACATTTTTGGTGAAATACTCCTTCAGCGTTTTTTGCTGCTCCTCCGACAGTTTCGACGGTTGCACATCGTCTTTTTTCTCAATGAGTTTGTCGATGGTGTCGGCGTCCACGCGGGTGAAGCGCAGCTTTTCGTTTTTCTGCTCTAACATGTTAATGGCGTGCGGGTCGAGGAAGCCGTCTAATAGGAGCACGTCATAGCCTTTCTCCTTGGCCGCCTGGATGTACAAGTGTTGCTCGTCTGTGTTGGCGGCGTACAGCATGATGACGATGTCGTCCTTGTTGGTTTGCAATGCACTCACCGTGTTGCGGTATTCCTCTAAGGTGAAATATTTCCCGTCCGTGTTCTTCAGCAAGTAGAAATCCTTGATTTTGTCGTAGAATTTCTCGTCCGTGAGGGAACCGAACTGGAGGAATACTTTCAGTTCGTCCCATTTTTTCTCGAAATCCTCGCGGTTCTCTTTGAACATGGATTCCAGCTTTTCCGCCACTTTCTTGCTGATGTAGGAGGAAATTTTCTTGACATTGCCGTCGGACTGCAGATAGGAACGCGACACGTTGAGCGGGATGTCGGGCGAGTCTATGACGCCGTGCAGCAGGGTCATGAATTCGGGGATGATGCCCTCCAGCTCATCGGTGATATAGACTTGGTTGCAATAAAGTTGCACGCGGTTCTTCTTGAGGTCGAGCTGGTTTTTGACCTTTGGGAAATAGAGCACGCCCGTCAGGTTGAAGGGATAATCCACGTTCAGATGGATTTGGAACAGAGGCTCCTCCATCGACATGGGGTAGAGTTCGTGGTAGAATTTCCTGTAATCCTCGTCGGTCAGGGACGAGGGTGCCTTCTGCCAGATGGGCTCGGTGTCGTTTATGATGCGGGGCACCTGCACGGCCTCTTCCTTGGGTTCCTCTTTCTTGTCGGTGTTGTCGTTTTCCGGCTTGGGCTCGGGTTTGCGCCATTCGGTCTTGGTGCCGCAACGGATGGGGATGGGCAGGAAGCGACAGTATTTGGTCAGCAACGACACGAGTTTGTTCTCGTCTAAGAACTCCTGCGTGTCGTCGGCCACGTGCAGCACGATCTCGGTGCCGCGGTCAGCCTTGTCAATGTCCTCCAAGGTGAATGCCGGCGAGCCGTCGCAGCTCCATTTGACAGCTTTGGCATCCGAGAGGTGCGATTTTGTCAGTATATCCACGCGGTCGGCCACCATGAAGGAGGAGTAGAAGCCCAGTCCGAAATGGCCGATGATGTTGGCGGCGTCGTTGCCTTTGTATTTGGAGAGGAAGTCCTCCGCGCCGGAGAAGGCGATCTGGTTGATGTACTTGTCCACCTCCTCGGCAGTCATGCCGATGCCATGGTCGATGACGTGGATGGTCTTGTCTTCTTTGTTGACTTTCACCTCGATGGTGAGGTCGCCCAACTCGCTGTCCGTCTTGCCCATGGCCGCCAGGGTCTTTATCTTCTGTGTGGCATCCACTGCATTGGAAATCAGCTCTCTAAGGAAAATTTCATGGTCGGAATACAAGAATTTTTTGATTACCGGAAAAATGTTTTCGGTTTTGACGTTGATATTACCTGTTTGCATATTGATGATTTTTAATGATGACATAAAAACAACAAGTCAATTTGCAAACTTTGTGCCAAACAATCCAAAAAAATGTATCTTTGCAAAAAAAATAATTGGTTGCCGTTTTTGACGGTATTTAAGGATTATAACAAAAAAACTACTATGAATCTTGATTTTACATTTCAGAATCCCACCCGCATTCATTTCGGTCGCACGGCGATGTCGCATCTTTCGGAGGAAATCCGCAAATACGGGCCGAATGTCTTGCTGGTATATGGCAAAAATTCCATTAAAAAGAGTGGCTTGTATGACGAGGTGATGCGCATCCTGCACGAAAATGGCAAGTCTGTCGTGGAACTGCCTGGCATCAAGTCCAACCCCACGTATGCGCAGATGATGGAAGGGGCGCGTCTGGTGCGCGAGCATCACGCTGACCTGATCTTAGCTGTTGGCGGCGGGTCGGTAGTGGACTGCTCCAAGGGTATCTCGGCATCGGCCTACTGCGAGGGCGACCCTTGGGTGCGCTATTGGGAGAACGGCGAGCCGGTGGCCAATCCGGTGGTCCCGGTGGGCACTATCCTCACCATGACGGGCACGGCTTCCGAGATGAATGGCGGTTCCGTCATCACCCACGAGGACAAGAAACTGAAACTCGGGCGCGTCTTCCCGCTGGAAGAAATGGCCCCGAAATTCTCCATCCTGAATCCCGAATTTACCTTCAGCGTGCCTCAATACCAGATGGTTAGTGGTATATTCGACATCTTTTCACACCTTATGGAACAATATTTCTCCGGCGACGACGACTGCGTGAGCGACTATCTGCTCGAAGGCGACATGTTGGCCCTTGTCAGCGCCGCCCGCAAGGCCGTGAAGGACCCGCATGACTACGAGGCCCGCAGCAATATCATGTGGTGCGCTACCATGGGACTGAACAAGATACTGGCCCTCTCAAAGACGCAGGATTGGGAAGTGCACATGATTGAACATCAGCTGGGTGCCTACACCGACTGCGCCCATGGTATCGGTTTGGCTATTATTTCGGTGCCGTATTACCGCTATATATATAAATATGGTTTGCACCGTTTTGTGCGTTACGCCAAGAATATCTGGCATGTGGATCCGGCGGGCAAGAGTGACGAGCAGATCGCCTTGGAGGGCATCCAGGCTTTGAGCGACTTCATTGCCGAGATGGGTATTCCGCAGACGTTGCGCGAGGTGGGTGCCACGGAGGATATGCTGCCTGCCATCGCCGAGTCCACCATCAAGTGCGGCGGCTATTATGTGCCCACTACGGAGGATGTGCTGGCTATCTTGAAGGCTTGTTTTTAATATAATCGCGAATCGGATGAAAAAGATAATCAACCCCTGGGTGGGCAACACCAACGGTTACAACTGCTTCGGGTGCGACCCGAACAATCCGGTGGGCATGCACATGGAGTTTTACTGGGATGGCCAGGATGTGGTTTCGATATGGCATTCCGGCCCTAATCATGTGAGTTGGATCGATACGCTGCACGGCGGGCTGCAGGCCACATTGTTGGATGAGGTGTGCGGTTGGGTGGTCTTCTACCAGTTGCAGACATCTGGCGTGACGGCAAAGATGGAGATGCGCTACCGTAAGCCTGTCTCCACGAAGTGGCCTTACGTGGTGTTGCGCGCCCGTCTGCTGGAGCATCGCCGCACGTTAGCCACAGTGAAAGGGGAAATCTGGAGCCCCGACGGGGTGCTTTGTGCCGAATGCACTTGCACCTATTTCGTGTATCCTGGCGACAAGGCCTTGGAGATGGGCTATGAACCCGCCCTGTTGGATAATCAGGAACTTACCTTGGAGGAGGTGGTCCGTCAGGTGGTGTACAAGGATATAAGGAAGTAAACCGAAGAAAAAAGCTTGGAGAAGTCGGTGGGTGTTCTTTAAATTTGTATCTTTGTCCACATGGAAAAGAAACTGCGTCTGCCGGCTCGTACTCCGCTGATGGAACGTCCTTTCCCCGATTACACGCACGGAGAGGAGATGCTCAACATGTCCAGCCATGCTGTGGGTGCTGTGTGTGCCCTCGTGATGATGGGACTGGCGGTCTCCACGTCGCGTGCGAGCGGCTCTGCACTTAGTGTGGCGTGCGGGGTGGTCTATGTGATGACGGTCTTTGTGGCCATGCTGATGTCGGCTATCTATCACGGACTGCCCAAGGGCAGGTCCAAACAGCTGATGCGCGTGGTGGATCATTGCGACATTTTCTTCACCATAGCGGGCACCTACACACCCATCACACTGTTGGGTATCCGTACCATAAACCCCGGGTTAGGGTGGGGGATATTCGCCGCCGAGTGGGTGTTGGCCGTGGTGGGTTGCACGCTCAATGCCATCGACCTCAAGCGTTACGCCAAGTTCTCCATGGCCTGCTATCTGGGTATGGGGTGGTGCGTGATTGTGGGACTGCGACCCACCATCCTGTCCATGACCGTGCCGGGCTTTATGTGGCTCCTCGCCGGCGGTGTGGCCTTCACTATTGGCGCGGTGCTTTATCTCATTGGCAAGAAGAAACGATACCGCCACTTCATCTTCCATTTGTTCGTGGTGCTCGGCCTCCTGCTGCAGTTCGTGGCGGTATGGAAATACCTGCTGTAGATCTGGGCCGGGAGTTTTATTAACATACGGATGTTCCTCTTTTTTATGGTGTTAGTCGTTGAAATGCGATAAATGTGATACCTTTGCAAAATAATCCGTCTTCGTCCGCGAAGATACGGGCACCAAAGAATCAAATTGATAAGTATATAAATAACAATAAGGTTTAACAAAAGAACGAAAAGATGAAAAGATTAAGTTTGTTTTTAGTGGCGTTGGGCCTTGTGTGGGCTGTTAACGCGCAGGCTCCCTATCGTCACAGCATCGGCGTGACGTTGGGCAACATGGAGGCATTCTCTTACAAGACATTTTTCACCGACCACCTGGCTTTCAGCGTGGATGCTGGCTACAAGTGGACCCTTTCGCCGGCCACTTACAAGCAGAAGGGCACCTCCTTCGCTTGGCATGATGGTTTGTCCTGGGTGACGTCCATTGAAGCTAACCCCAACCTGATGTACGAGGCTTCTACGAATGCCGGCGGTTTGCACTGGTTCGTGGGCGGCGGCCTCAGCGCCGGATATGGCTGGACAAACTTCACGTATGGCGACATTCACGACTACCACTATAGAACCTTCTTCGGCAAGATGGGGGTTAACGCCATCGGCGGTATTGAGTATAAGTTCAATTTCCCGCTCACCCTCCAGGCGGATTTCCGTCCCGGTTTCGGCTTGATGTTCAATCGCGACTATAACGTGCATTACTTCGACTGGGGTGTCATGGTGGGTGCCCGCTACGCATTCTAACAGATTTGATAAATGTGTAATATCCTGAAACGCTCAAGAAATTGAGCGTTTTTTTTGCATTGATATGGCAGTTGACCCGGAAATATAACAAAGACGGGCTATTTCATCGTTTATTATTCTTGCAGTCTTCCAGTGCCGCACTCCCTGAACTTTAGATGGGTTGTCTGAAAGGCGGGTAGTGTTTTGGTGGTTCTCCTTGTGTGTTCTCTTCGTATTCGTAATGCTTGACAATGAGGTCTTTCGGAAAAGAAAGCCCTTTATCACCTTCACACTCCAAATCCTTTGAAACGGGCCTGTTGATATTGTTGATATTTTTTTTGTCTGTTAAATATGTAAATTTCTTTAAGGAAGTTTTGTTTTCACTTTTTTAAAATAACATTGGTTTAATGTTATTAATCTATTATATTTTAGATTTTTGGAAATGTTAATAAAAGTTAATGTGTTCGTTTTTGGAAAAGTGTTTCATTTTAGGAGTGGTTGTTAAATGGTTTTTGATGTTTTTGTTTGCAATCTGTTTGACTTATGTGCTTGATATATTGAAAATATGTTATTGATATACAGAAAATATATGATTGAAAAGTATATTTTTGTACCGGTTGTATATAATCGAGGTTGTGTAAATGTTGTTTTTACATTCGGTTTGGTTTGGTGGGTGGATAAGTTATATATAATCAGCTATTTATAATTGTGGGTTGTGGCGTTTGTTCTTTTTGTTCATAGAGGAGATTTTGGCGTTTTTTTGCCAAAAATCATCCGAAAATGTGCAATATATCAACATCTGTTAGTTAATAATTCG
>JAEEQE010000037.1 GCA_016285145.1 Bacteroidales bacterium
CACGCGCCTTAACAACCTCAACACCCATCCCCATCACATTATCCCTATGTGAATAATTTTCAATTTTATTCCGTACCAGTTTATTCATCATAATAATTACCTTCTAAATCACCCCTCCCGTCGGGCAAACGGGGCGCCGGCTGTGCAGCCACGGGGTACGGGCGGAGTCAAGCTACAGGATACAGAGCGCACAAGGCATGAGAAGTAGTAAGTTCAGGGAAGTGATTTGCTCGTAAATTTACTCGTAAACGCCAACAGTCATCAATTTATATATCAGTATTTTACAACTTAAATATATGTAATTTGCTCGTAAATTTGCTCGTAAATTTGCTCGTAAAAAGCTATTTTACGAGCAGCCACGAAGACCTATTTCCTGCAGATTGATTAATAATTTTCCCTGATTTCTTCATTTTTCGTAAAATGTTATCCACTTTGGTTTCTTTCTGCGTCTCTGACAACTGATCTGGGAGAAGATCTCTCAAAAGGCTCACAATCTCTCGCTTTGTAAGTGAACCATGATCATGTAGAGACTGCACAAGCATTAGCTCACATTTCTTCTCATCTAATCCTTTATGTTTTGAATATTCTACTTTCTGATTAGTATTTTGTGCTACCAATTTAGCCACATAATAATTCGGCTTTTTCCCCTCAATGAGTTTTTTCTTTCGAAGCATACTAACTGCATCCACAGAAATAGATTTATGCTTTTGAACCCGATCCAACAAGACAATTTCACTTAACGAAAGATCCTGACGTTCCATAAGAATCTTACTATAGTTTTCATCTACAATATTGCCTGGAAGATGCAAAACCACCTTTGATGGCGTTGAGTCATCATAATCAGGCATAGGAAGAAATCTTTCTCTCTGTTTTTGGAACATTGTATGAATCCCATATCCTTGTGTATCAATCATCTTTACATTTACCATAGCTTTTGCGAGGAAGGAATTACGATAATGTTTCGGCGTTTGTAATCCCATTATATAATCCTCATAAGACCCTTCATAAAAGCCCCCTTCATTTTCAAAAGTAAGTTGGCTGGAATCCTCTGTGACCACTATTCGAGCATTTTTCAGATAATCCTGATGTGCGATGCAATTGTGCATACATTCCAGAATGGTATTCGTGTCATATTTCCATATCTCAGCTGGAATCAAAGAGTTTTGTGGATAAATCTTAAACCTGTAATTCCGTATGCTATTAAGCACTTTTGTAGTTGACAGAACGAAAGGAATGGTAAAAATATCACCAAATACTTTCCCGTCCTGAAAACATTTCCATACAATTTGAGCAATATTATCCAACAAAGATGCCGATTCCTCTTTGCCCACCAAAAGTAAAGCAGTGCGGGTGATCTGCCCATTGATGGTTAGTTTAGCTTTATCTAAAAAAACCTCGTCACTCCATTTGTCACATTCTGCTGATAAATTTGGGAACCTTTCCTTATACCCATCACGCGCCACCTTGATAGCTTTACTATCAAGAGACTCTATGGTAGCTTCCTTCACAATTTGAGCACTCCAATCCACACGACTCATGTAAATCTCGCGCATCCATTCGGTGTAAGGTGTCATCTCTGTAACGTGACTATCGACCCGTATATAGGGCTTGTTCATATAGTAAGTTGGCTCATTGGCTGCAGCTGGAATAACAAAAAACCACCAATCTCTGGTTCCCTTCGTATAAAAACTCTTCTATTTCAAATGTAATCTTGGGTGAAATCATTCTGCGAAGATATATTTCAAGAGACTGATTGCCTTCCGCTTTCTGTTTGGAGATGTCAAATGTTGTACCCTTAACTGAAAGCGAAGTGTCATCCACACCAAAATAGAGATATGCGGAATCCTGATGGTCCAAACACGCGCCATTGGATAATGCAGAAATATATTTCCCCAATCGAGTATAATCCTGATAATTGGATTTAAACTCCAGAAAACGATTTTCCTTTTTCAGTGTCTCAATCTGAAGTTTCAGCAAATTAGTATATTTTTCGTGTTTGGTCATACAAATACAGCTTTTTCAAAATACATAGTGGTTTCTTAATTACGCATTTTTTTACAACTTTTTTCGTAATGCAAAAATACTACAAATTCATCATCCTCCGCCTAAAATGGCAAAAACAACACTTTATCCCCCCTACAACACCGTGATGGTGCCGTTTACGGTGAACTCCTCCCCGAAATGGTCCGAATAGCGGATTACATACCGGTAAACGCTGTTGTAGAATATCTTACCTTTGTAATCCCCATGCCAAGCGAAAGCCTTATCGGTGGAATAAAAGACCATTTCCCCCCACCGGTTGTAGATGACGATTTTAAAATCGGCCATCTGGTTCCGGATCTTCTCAGGGATGAAGAAGTAGTCGTTCTGCCCGTCGGCTTTGGATGGGGTGATGGCGTTGGGCAAATATAAGGTGACATTCGACGCTATCTGTATGCTTATATTTACGATACTGTCGCAACCGTATATGCTTTGGTATGTGACGGATGTATCGATATGACTTTGCCCTTCCATCATGCTCTCGTGCAGATACATCCCGTAACGGCTGTATGTCGTGCCTTCCGGGATCGTCTCCGAGAAGTGCAAATCGTATCGGGGGTGCACACGCAACTTCAAAACGATAACACTGTCGCAGCCTCCCACCTGGAATGTGCGCCGGTAATAGGACGTGCCTGCCGTTCCCGTTTCCGATGTGGAAATGCTGAAATTCTCATCGGAATAGGGCTCGTTGACACAAATGTCGGCTGTGACGGTGTCTGTGGGAATGTGGCACGGATTGGCGGGGAACACGAAAAAGTTGTCGGTGGTGTCACATTCATCCTGCTGGCCGCCCGTCTGCGCCACCCCCGTGCCATTGTCGTTAACCGCCACCACAATATGCTCCAAACCCGGGAATGCCAGCAACTCGGCCTCCGTAAATTGTGCGGTGCGTGTCATACAATTGCCCACTGACAGGGCGCTGTTAACGATTTCTGTCCGAATTACCGGACCACGATAACTGTCTGCATAATAGGTTATGCTGAATGGGTTTTCCAGGATTCGTCCGCCGGTGTTGCAAAACTTGAATGAATAGGTGAATGTACCGTTCCCGTAGGTAATGCTTGTATCTGTTGTGGCTGAAACATTTAACATTCGTGAGTAGGGCCTCCCGTACTGGTCGAGGGTAGTGGCCTGCTGGAGGAAGTTGTTGAAGGGCCGACGCACCACACCCTGCGGATCGGTGAAGGAAGTGGCGGGGTTGAAGTTCACCGCGGGAATCGTCAAATCATTGTTGACATTGATTACATTATAAGCATGCTGATTCCAAACATAACGCGCGGGGGCCCAAACAGTATTTGCAGGACTCTGGAAGACCAACAATTTTGCATGCTTGTCTTGATTATTGTCATAGTTATTGGAGGATGCGATGATTTCCGCCTGCCCATCCCGATCCAAATCCACAATAGCGGGATATTCCACAGCTGTGGGCGCCACACATGCGAACGTGGCAATGTTATTTCCCGTGGTCCCGTCAATGATGCGCAGATCCGATTCGTCGCGATATACAATCTCCACAGAACCATCCTGATTGAAATCAAAAGCGGTCATGGTCGTGGCACCTGAGCCGTCGCTAGTGTTATTCAGCCACATCTGCTGCAGACTTTGGGTCACAGGCGTATATCTGTAGGCTGTGATTTTGTAGGCGAAGGTGAATAAGATTTCTGGATATCCGTCATTATTCACATCGGTCAGCAAAGCGCGAGAGCCAGCCGTGCTGGAACTGTATGAGCAACTGGCAATCAGTTCGGGGCTGCTCCCTGCACCGCTGTAGGGCTTCCATGCATACATACGGCCGGTTTGCACCACCACTAAATCCAGATAGCCATCTAAGTCAATATCCGCCGCGGAGGTCAGCCCGTCACCAACCCCGTCAGTAGTGATAATCTTCCAAAGGGTTGCGCTGTTTCCTGTTGTGCCAGCACTATTCGTAATGTTCAACTTATAGACTTTGTTGCCACCAGCCAACTCCAAAATGCCGTCATTGTCAAAATCGGCGAATATCGGCATCAAGGATTCTCCTCCCGTACCCATGTAGAGATGGGAGTAGCCGATAAGTTCCGGTACCGACATCAATGCCACACCCGACACGGCATTGAAAATTTTTTGCATAGACCAGATTTCCGGGATGCTGTCCCCATTCACATCGGCCAGAATAAGATTAGGGGTTTGGTTCTGCGTCGCCGCCAAAGACACATTAGATGTCCAAAGCAAGGTTCCATCATGATGGTAGCAGCGCAGAAAGCCATCCTTGTTTTGTACTAATAACTCGGCTATCCCATCCCTGTCCACGTCGCCAACAGCCAAAGGATAACCACCATAAACATACATCGGGCTGGTGTTGATGGTATATTTAAGTTGCAGATTCGAACCATATACGATAATGGATGAGGACATGGTAGGCGAATCATAATACCCGACCGTAACAATCTCGGTCTGACCGTCGTTGTCAATGTCACCAATGTAAGGCTGAGCGTACATGTGGGAGAGAGGCTGACTGATACCTCCTTGTACGATACCCCAATTCTGCACCTCCGCATCGGTTGTGCAGTCGGCAGTTACCATATTGTCGGGCAAGATGTTCTGGGCGCGTGCAACCGTCAGGATGGCAACGCACAGCAGCCATATCTTCAACCGTCTCATCATTTCGTTATTATGGTCTTTGTATAATCAGTATTTTTCCTCCACTTTCCACCAGCCGCCCTTGTCGGGACCGACACGGCCTATGGTTTCAAGCATCCGATGGGCACCACATAAACGCCATCCTCTTTACGATTTTTCATTTGGCGATTTGGCGAAATCCTTTTCTTATCAGCCGGTTCACATCCGGGGAGACGTTCCAGTAATAGACCGCCAACAGGCCCACCACCGACACGATGCCCGTGCGCACCACAGCCTCCCCGATACGGAAGGCTAATGTAGGCTCCGGCACAATCTTTCCAACACCCAAAACAATCAGATAGTTCAAAACCACTATCAACAGTCCCACGGCCAGCACTTTAATCTGCCCCGTAGAGAACGGATAGGTGCCCACACGCCACTTGACAAACGCCAGCAACAAGATGTAATAAACAACATTGGACCCCAACGTGGCCCACGCACCACCCTCAATACCACATATCGGAATCAGATAATTGTTCAGCAAGATAGACGACACCATCAGTATCAGCGTGAAAATCAAGGAAGTATAGTACCATCGGGTGTAGCCGAGCGCCGAACCGCCAATGGCAAAGGCCGAACCCAACAACTTGGAGGTGGCCAGAATCAATACAACCCATTTGCCCGCAGCATACTGGTCGCCATTGGGCAAAATATCGAAAAAGAGGTCGATGTTAATCCATATCAGGATAAGGATGACCATACCTACAAGCAGCTGATTCAACGACACTTTCTGATACAATCGGGTGGCCGTGGCCAAGTCGGCGGGTGTGGCCCGCAACGCCACCGCAATGCGCGGCTGCACGATGGCGTTCAACGACCGCGACGGAATCTCCACCATGGTGGCTATGTAGTTGGCAATGGCATAGACACCCGTGAACATCAAGCCCATCTTGGCACTGATGAAGAAGCTGCTCAACGTGGGCATCACACTGCCCACCAACGCCGCCGTAATCAGAAAGGCGGTGTATAACAGGAAATCACGGCGCAACTCCGGCGTGATCTTTTTGAAGTCCGGCTTAAACGAAATCTTCTGTGAGAAAAGCAAATAGCACAAATTCAGCAACGCTCCTAACCCATACGTGGCACAGAACACCACCACCAGTCCGTCCAAACTGATCACGTGCCACAGGCCATACAGCAAATACCCGACCAACAACCCGACACGGATGAAAACCTCGCGGATGGCCCGCGGAATCGCCACACGCTCCAAAATGGTTGCATTTGCCTCGAATACAGACATATACAACATAAAGAAGGCAATAGGCAGAGTGTACTGGACGTAGTTGACAAAAAGAGGCGAATTTTCTTGGAATGCTTTGATTATTAATCCTTTGAAAACAAAGAAGCATAATAAGAAGAGGAGGAAACCTACAAACGGAATAATCAGCGTCCAGAAATAGAGGCCTTGCTGATTGGGGCTATCATCCTTGAAATGAGGATAGAAGCGCAACGTGGAGGAGCTGGTGCCAAGCAGCGCCAACGAGCTGAACAGCGTGGCGGCATCCACCAGCACGCGCGTGAGACCGATTTCCTCCGACGTCAGGTACGACGTGAGGATGAAAAAGGTGGTCACGAAGCCGATGGCCACCCCGATATAGGTGGCAATGGTGCCTTTTATGCTTTGTCTTGCTATTATGCCCATATTAGGAATTTGGGAAATTGTAATAAGGGTTAGCCGTTGAAAATTTACAGATTAATAAAAATACATCTTTTTATAATGCTCACTAATCACATTCGAAACTCGTACCATATTCACTACATCCTGAATATGTTCCTCTTTCATGCGACCAATTACCATCGTGGAACCTTCACAAATACCCTCCGAAATATCAGACAAACGTCGCTCTATCACATTTGAAGCACAAAGGAAAGAGTTGTATTTCAAGAAATTATAATCACTTTGCAACATAGGGTATTGAAGGTCCAACTGCTCCTGTTTGTTGAAAATAGCGGGATGTATATTGGAGTTAATGAAAAAGAAACCGCACACCTTGTCTTCGCTTATACCCATAACCACGAAAAATTTCCGATGGTCTATGCCGTCAAATTCTGACAAAAGGATGTCCCCACGCTGTATGCTGCCGGCTATTGCCGTCATGGGTATTTCCATCATAACACAGCCTCCTGAGCACGCAATTGATCCTCGATATACTTTATATACTCATCCGAATCACCCATTTCCGTCAAACGGTCATGTACACTAATCACCCCATTCTGTGCTGTATTCATCCAAGCATAGCCATGAGAAAGATTTGACACTTTACCGAAATCCATATCTTTCAACTCCGCTATGTATTTATCAAGCATTTCAACATCACTCCCCGATAGATAGTTCATATCCGGCAAAGCAGTTGCTACAATGTCTTTACTATTCACAAAGTGGAAATATTTACTACGCACTTCCTCTGCCTCAACTGCAAAATAACTGTCTCCTCTCACGGCCTTGAATAAATCGTAAATACACGTAGGTACAGGTCCAAAATCCATACGGATATAGTTATCGCCAGTTATCGAACGGCCATATTTTGACAAATGTTCATTATCAGCAAAATACAGAATCTTATGACACTTGTGAATATCACACGTACCACCCATTTTCTGCAAGATGTACAAAATTGCTTGTATGGAAGTTTCTTGTTTGAAAAGTTTTACTTGCCTCATACTGTTGTTCTTGTTTGTTTATATTCCAATTCTCCGCAGCCACGCTCCCGGCACGTAGGCCGTGGCGTAGATGCCGACGCCGTGCAACTGCACAAACACGCGCTTCTGGTGCTTGTATTTCATCACCACACCTTCCACGCCGGCGAAAGCGCCGTCCGTAACGACCACGCGGTCGCCTTCGATGATCTTCGGCATCTCTGATTGCTTGACGATAATATTCTGGTTGCGGGATTCGACAATGATTTTGAAGCTCTCCATCTGACGGTCTGGCACCGTCAACAACTCGTTTTTTCCAAACTCATTGATACGAAAATGATTATAATAGGGTGTCATTCCTGGGATCCGTATGGAATCATCCAGCAACGCACGGAAATCGCTGAGCGCGGCACGCATGAACAGCAATCCCTTGTCCAATGGTTCCTCTTTCACAACCGACATTCCCGTTTTTTCCTCTATTTCAATTCGGCAGATGGTTGGAAGATACGGTTCAAGGCGATCATCGTTAAGTGCCGTCAACCGGTCATAGACTTTCTGCGCACGATGGTACGTGGCCCGGATCGGAAACCAGTAGCGCGTATCCGGCCGCAGGGCATACTCCACCGACTTCCCGATGCGGCTTTTTTTCGCCTCGGGATGGACAGAAACATTTCGCTCTGCGCTGACAACAACATCATCCTGTTGATTGTCAGTTCGTTTTACCACTTTTTCCATTCTTATACAGCGGCGTGGTTGATGGCATCCTTCCAATGGAAGACTCCACAGAATTGCCGTTGCAAATGTACATTTTTTTCCTTTAGTCTAAAAAAACAATGACCATAACAAAACCCACACTGTCATCGGTATTTCCTTTTTCATTTTATAAAAACGACCGAACGGATAAAATAATCCCATCGTTTAAAAAATTCCGAAAAAAAATGTAGGTTTGCCATTTTAAAAATCTACGGAAATAATGACTGTAAATATCATAACCTTAGGATGTTCCAAAAACATCGTGGATTCGGAAGTGCTGGCGGCACGCCTGCAGAAGCTGGGACACCGCGTCTTCTTCGAAGGCAACATGAAGAGCGACATCGTCATCCTGAATACATGTAGCTTCATCGGCGACGCGCGCGAGGAGTCGGTCAACGAGATCCTCGTGCAGGTGGAACGCAAGATGCGCCGCCAGATCAAGAAGCTGTATGTGGTGGGCTGCTTGGCGCAACGCTGCAAGGCGGATTTGGAGGCCGAGCTGCCCGAGGTGGACGGCTTCTACACCTTCGCAGAGCTGCACAAGCTCATGGAGTCCAACGACTTCGACCTGTTAGGCACCAGCGAGCGGCTGCTCTCCACCCCACCCCACTACGCCTACCTCAAAGTGTCAGAAGGCTGCGACCACCAATGCTCCTACTGCGCCATCCCGCTCATCCGCGGCAAACAGGTGTCCAAGCCCATTCCCCTGCTGGTAGAGGAGGTCCGCAAGCTGGCCGACCAGGGCGTGAAGGAGGTGATGCTCATCGCGCAGGACCTCACCTACTACGGCATCGACCTCACCGGCAAGCGCGAGTTGGCCAACCTGATGGAAGCCTTGGCACAGGTGCGCGGCATCGAATGGTACCGGTTGCACTACGCCTACCCGCTCAACTTCCCCTACGAGATCCTGGACGTGATGAACGCCTACCCGCAATTCTGCCGCTACCTCGACATCCCCTTCCAGCACATCAGCGATGACATCCTGAAGGACATGCGGCGGGGCGGCAGCTCGCAATACATCTACGACCTCATCGCCCGCATCCGCGAGACGGTGCCCGACATCGCCCTGCGCACCACGCTCATCTCCGGCTATCCCACCGAGACGCTGGAACAACACAAGGAACTCGTCGAGTTTGTGCGTCGCAACCGTTTCGAACGCCTCGGCGTGTTCGCCTACTCGCAGGAGGAAGACACCCCCGCCTACGCCTTGGGCGACCCCATCCGGCAAAACATCAAGACCCGCCGCGTGGGCGAAATCATGCGGCTACAGGAAACCATATCCTTAGAACTGAACGAAGCCAAGGTGGGCCAAACCCTCAAGGTCATCATCGACTCGGAAGAGGGCGAGCATTACGTGGGACGCACCGAGTTCGACTCGCCTGACGTGGACAACAGCGTCCTCGTCACCAAGGAAAAGCCTCTCACCATTGGAGAGTTCTACCCCGTGACGATCACGGAAGCATCCGAATACGACCTTTACGGCTGCATCAAATAAAAGCATTATGACAAAAGGTAGAGAAAACAAACCGCATATCGGCATCTTCGGGCGGCGCAACAACGGCAAAAGCTCGCTCATCAACGCGATCACCGGCCAGGACATCGCCATCGTGGACGCACACGCCGGCACCACCACCGACCCAGTGCGCAAGTCCATCGAAATCTTCGGCATCGGACCTGTCATCCTCATCGACACCGCCGGCATCGACGACGAAGGCACCATCGGGCAGAAACGCATCCGGAAGACCTTGGACGTGCTGCCCACCATCGACTTCGCCATTCTCGTCACCACCGACCACGCGTGTGGCCAGCCGGAGCGCATGCTGATGGACAAATTCCACGAATACGAGATCCCCTTCCTCATCGTCAACAACAAATCCGACTTGGAAGAGCCTCGGCGTGTGACCGACGGCATCCTTGCGGACAACATGTACGAGGTGAGCGCCAAAACAGGCGACGGCATCGCCGCCATGCTAAAGGCCGTTGTGGCCAAGATGCCCCCGTCAGCCTACATCTCGCACTCCCTGTTGGGCGGCATCATCCGGGAGGGCGACACCGTGGTGCTGGTCACCCCCATTGACTCGGAAGCCCCCGAGGGACGGCTCATCCTGCCGCAAGTGCAGCTCATCCGCGACATCCTCGACAACGACGCCATTGCCGTAGTGCTGAAAGAAGACAAGGTGGCCGCATGGCTGGCCAACCACGAGATCCCCGCGCTGGTGGTCACCGACAGCCAGATGTTCGCCCGCGTGGCACAGGAAGTCCCGGAGAATGTCCCGCTCACGGGCTTCAGCATCGTGCTGGCCCACCACAAGGGCGACTTCGAGCACTATCTACAAGGCACGCCCAAAATAGACCAACTGCACGACGGTGACCGCATCCTCATGCTGGAATCCTGCACGCACCGCACCTCCTGCGAGGACATCGGACGCGGCAAACTGCCCCGCTGGATCCAACAACACACCGGCAAAGAACTGTATTTCGACTTCGTGGCCGGTCTCAACCAGATTCCCGACATCCGCCAATACGCCATGGTCATCCAATGCGGCGGTTGCATGATCACCCGCCGACAACTCCTCAACCGCCTGCGGCCCGCCATCGAACACGGCATCCCCGTGTCCAACTACGGCATGATGATCGCTTACCTCAACGGCATCTTCGACCGTGCGGTACGACCATTTCTCAACGAGAATCTTTAGGAATCTTTAGAAATCCGTTCCGATGGAGAACATGAACATGCCTTTCTTGTTGGCAATCTTGAAATCCTCCACACCCCACGCATAATCCAAACGCAGAAAATAGCCCAGCAGCGAGCAGCGGAAGCCCACGCCGAACCCGCCCACAAACGGATCCACCTGCCGTTTCACCATCACCGTAATCGGACCGGAATAGATGTAACGGGTATAAAGGCAGTTATCCTCGGAATAGGGAGTCCAGCCTGTCCAAGCCGTACCCACATCTCCAAAAAGATTCAACTGCATGGAATTCAAGAAATTAAATGAGAGTTTCCGACCAGCAATCAGCTGCACGAAGGGGATGCGCAACTCGCCGCTGAGCAGCACAAAAGAGGTGCCGTTGCGGATATTCTGTGCGAAACCGCGCATGTTGGTGGCCAGTGTCTGATAGGCATAATTTTTACTCTGATCCACCCAAATATCGCTGTTGAACTTGGCTCTTACCCAGTTGTCCACGCCGCCCATGTAATAGACCAGACGCGCCGAACCCACGTTGGTGGAAGCGGCGGCACGCAAGGCCAGCGTCATGTTACGGTAGAGTTTGAACGACCGCCGCGCATCCAAGCCGACCACAAAAAGATTCATCGTCTCACGTTCCGCCCGCTGCTCGTATTCGGCAAACAGCTTCAGCTTGGTACCGCGCCACAAGTTGGTGTAAAGCTCTTTGGACGAGTCGAAAATGTACTCCAACCGGGCACCCGCCCACACATGGCGGTCATCCGGTTTTTGCAACGACACATCGCCCAACGAGGCATACACGCAGGTCTCGTACCGTCCCTTCAACGTCAGCCGCAGGCTGTGATGTTTGTTGAACGGATATTTCAGGATGTAAAACAACGTGTTATTACCCTGCTTGATGTAATAATCACCGGCTTCACTTGAGATTGTCTGCCGGTACAGGATAATCTGCCGGTCAAGGCGACGCGCCAGATTCTCATAGCTCAACATAAACTCATAGTTGTGCAGATTCAAGCCTATGCGGAAACCGCCTGTTATCCGATAATCTTCAAACAAATCATTGATACCCAACATAAACAAGGCATTGAGACCGGAATTGAGATAGATGGGCGAAGTGCCACCGGTGAACTGCTGATAGGTATTGTTGAGAAAACTGAAGTCGGCCTGTGTGATGACCTTGTTGATGGAATACTGCACCCGATAACCCGTACCCACAGGGATGTAGAACTCCGGATCTTCCCGATCCGACATGTCCGAGTTCCCGACACCCGTCCCCGCATCGTCCGAATAGACCTGCACAAAACCATGCGTTTTGGAATCTGTTGCCTTCACACTGTCGCTTTTAACGGCAGCACCGCCTACCATCTCCTGCCGTATTTTGTTATGGAACACCGACGGCGACACATCCGGCGTGAACAGCGGATTCAGAATCGAAAGGTATATGCGTTTCACCTTGTCCACCAACGAAATGTCGGCGACCTTGACCGTGGCAGGATTATACGCCTGTTCCACAATACTATACGCCCGATCAGTGAGCGCCGTACTATTGGCATAATAGGCATAATGCACAGCGGTGTCCACCCGGCTGATGGTGCTGTCGAAGGTGGCCATGTAACGGTTGACCAGACCGTCCTTGTCACTGAGGTAGAGGACCTGCTGCGGCCCTACAGTTTGAACATTATATTCCTCGGCGTATGGCGTGTTCGTCACCCGCAGAAGTTCGGGATTCTTCTTCGAGTAGTCATACATATACAAATCCTGATATCGGTTCAGAGTGGCTTCCATGAAATCATCCTTCCGTCCGATGGAATCCACACTCCGGTTGGAGGCGAAGACAATTTGCTGCTGACCGTTCATGAACACCGGGCCATAGTCATCGTAGAAGTCGTTGGTCAGATTCTGGAACGAGCGCGACAGGAAACTATATAAATATATGTCGGACTGTCCGTTTTTAAAACCAGAAAACAGCATCATCTTGCCATCGGGGGCATAGCACCACGAAGTGATCTTCTCTACATCCACCAGAAAACGTTTTTCCCATTTCCGTTTTTCCAGATTATAGGGGTAATAATAGCAATGTCCCTTGTCCTCAAAAGTCATGCCCAGCACATCCCCTTGCGGATGCCACGAAAGCAGCGGGTAGGAGTAGTCGGGGTTGTCCTCGGTTTTCTGGAAACGCTTCAGTATGCAGCGGGGCCTGTTCCACTCCGGCATTTTCAACCACACGCGGATCTGTCCCGCCTCGTTGGTCACGTAGGCGTGGGATTCGCCATCGGGCGAGAAGCAGAACTGTCCGTAATGGCGGGCGGGGCGCGGGCGCTTGAGCAGACCGTCGCCCACGGGCATGGTGCGACTTTGATCCGGATGATACATCACATAATAGTATTTGTACCAATTGAGCAGCAACACCCGATACGGCGTCTTGGTGGCATACAGGAATCCACGCTCCATATTCTTGGAAGAACGGGTGTTATACAGAATCTTCGGAATCACCTGTTTTCCATAAAGGTCCACCACATATTTCCAGAACGAATGGCCTGCGTAGGTGGCGTCCACCGGCGATAGCTCGTCGAAGTCGGCGTAACGCTGGGTAAGGATCCCGTCCTTGACATGATAGTCAATGTCGTTGTTCCACGCCTCCCCGAAATAAGAGGCCAGTCCGCTGAAATACCAATTCGGAACATCCATCAGATAATCGTAGGTCATGTTGGAGCCCACACTGGCACCTTGCACAAGCCAATGCGCATACACGTTCATGATGCCGCTGCGGATCATGCGCTCCAGATGGGCGTGGTTTCCGTCAAAGTAAAGGTATATCTTGGTGCCATACACGTTGGTGACGCCGCCCTGGTTGTAGAAATCATCGTCGTCGTAGGCAAAATTGGATTCGCGGAAATCCTCCTGCGTGTTATAGACGATGAGCTGTATCTTCTTCTGGGAGGTGTAGTTGAGCAGACGTTCTATCTCACGGATATAGTCGGGTACTTTGTAGAAGACATACTGTGCCAGCGCCCGGCCAGTGGGATAGTAATACACATCATACTGCTCGGCACGCATGTACTGCCAGTTGAAGTTCTGGTGTTGCACACGGTTCTTTCCGAAGGTGAGCTGCGAACCGTTATAGAATTGAGCTCGTGAAACTTGCGGGATGCCTGAACACAAAATCCAAACCAGCACAAGAAGCGCCAGTTTGGATTTGACTTGATGCATATCTTTTTTGTTCATAACTCTCCCGGGTAGCGCATATGCGTTGGGGGAAGGTTAGTTCAGGTTGCAATCCTTCACCCACTTTTCTATAAGCTGTTTTTGTTTAGCCTCGTCCTTCAACTCCTCGCCGATCACCTTCTCCGCAATCTCGATGGAAAGGTTGGCGATCTCGTTCTTCACGTCCGTGATGGCTTTTAGTTTCTCGTAGTTGATGGCCTTCTTGGCATCTTCGATGATGGCCTGCGACTGCTGTTCCGCCTTGAGGAGGGCATCCTCTTTCATTTTCTCACTCACCACGCGGGCTTCGTTGAGGATGGCGTCACGCTCCGACCTGGCTTCAGCCAGCATAGCCTGGTGTTTCTGATTGATGTTCTCCAATTCGGCATGAACGCGCTCGGCCTCGTCCAGTTGGTCCTGGATCTTCTTGTTGCGGCTGGCAATGCCGCCCGTGATGACCGGCCACGCGAACTTGGCCAATATGAAAAACAGGATGCCGAAGCCGATAAGCATCCAGAAAATTAGTCCAAATGAGGGTTTTATGAGTTCCATATATGATTTAACAGTGTTTTTTTTGATTCCGTAGAAAAACAACGTCTCCCCGCCAACCGCGGGGATGACGTTGATAAGCTTACGCGATTGCGATGAGCAGACAGACCACAATGGCGAACAGGGCGACACCCTCGATAAGAGCGGCGGCCAAGATCATGTTGGTACGGATGTCACCGGAAACTTCCGGCTGGCGGGCGATGGCAGACATGGCATCACGGCCGATGTTACCAATACCGAGACCGGCACCGATGGCGGCAAGACCGGCACCGATTCCGGCGCCCATCTGACCGATACCCAAATTTGTGGCTGCTTGCAGTAATGTTGTGAATACTGACATAATTGTATAATTTAAAATTGGTTAAAAAAGTTTATTTCACTAATTCCGTTGACTCCTCATGGCCGCAGGCCATGCCGATATAGATGGCGCTCAATAGGGTGAAGACAAATGCCTGGATGAAGGCCACCAACAGTTCCAGACAGCCCATGAAGATATAGAAGAAGATGGAAACCACCGACACGCCGTAGCCGAGGGCGGGTGCCATCTGCCCAAAAATGAAAATCAGAGATATGAAGCCCAACACGATGATATGGCCGGCGGTGATGTTGGCGAAAAGTCGGACCATCAGCACGAAAGGCTTCGTGAAAATGCCGATCAGCTCCACAAACGGCATGATCGGGGCGGGCAGTTTGAGCCACCAAGGCACGCCCGGCGTGTTGAAAATGTCCACCCAGTACTCCTTGCCGGCAGAAAACGTCGTGATGAAAAAAGTGATCAGCGCCAAGATGCCGGTGACGGCGATATTGCCCGTCAGGTTGGCACCACCGGGAAATATCGGGATAAGCCCCATCAAGTTATTCAACAAGATGAAGAAGAAAAGCGTAAGGAGATACGGGGCATATTTGTCTGCGTTTTTTCCCAAAGATGGATTGATGACTTCATCCTGCAGGAACACAATCACGGGTTCCACCAACGCCTGCATCCCCCGCGGGGCCTGGTTGGGCCGCTGCTTGTACTGCTTGGCCACCGAAAGGAAAATCCAGGCAATGAGAATCAACGAGATGAAAAGGGCGCACACATTCTTGGTGATAGAGATATTCCACTTGCACACATGATCCACCGCATAGCAGCCGCCCTCCTCCAAATGACCGGTATAGTCATCCGCCAGCTTCACGATGGAGCCTTTTTGGTCGCCCCAGCCCAGCGCGTAGCCCTTGTAGGCCGCATGGCCGTGGTGAAGCTTGCCCGACATGAAGACTACCGGACGACCGCCGTCAATCAGAATGATGGGCAACGGGATGGTAACGCTCTTGTCTCCATCGCCACAGATGTGCCAGCCATAGCTGTCCGTCACGTGGTCAATAATGAACGGTCCCGCCTGGAAACCGTCACCGGAATCGCCGGCAGCATTTCCTGAAATGGGAAAAAAGGAGCATAAAACCGCCATAACGGCAATGGGCAATATTCGGAATAATTTCTTACAAGTCATAGTATATCAGTCAATTATAGCCTTTGATAGAAAGACCTCCTTGTCATTTGAAAAAAGCGGCGCAATATACAAAAAGTTATACAAAAGTACAATAACCGTTGCCGCATTTGTGACAACGGTTATTGAGGTGATAATTATTCAGACAATCTTTTTCTTTCGCTACCGGACGATAACAGGCGGAAGGTCTGTTACACAATTTCCTCCCAAAAGCTCTTGGGAAGATGAACATTCGGGAGATGGATGGCTGAGACAAACAACGGGGCGATTTCGCTGTCGGTGAAGCCGGCTATGCCGCAGCCGACACGGGTCACGAGGAACGTCAGTTCCGGGTGTTGGTCGGCGAACCTGAAAAATTCCCGCACATACGGTTCAATGGTTTCCACACCGCCCTGCATGGTCGGGATGGCGTAGCTCTGCCCCTGCAGGCCCACACCCTGGCCTATCACGGCGCCGAATTGCTCAACAGCCGTCCGTGCCGCGCCCCCGGCGTGCATCCCCTCCAAATTGCTGCCGAAAACGAAAATCTCATTCTCCCTCAGCGCGCTGATGTTGTTAGGCGTGATTCTGTCGGCAAATTCTTCCATGCGTCTGTAATTCCTTTCCTCGCAATTGCGACGTGCACGATAATGTTTTCTCTCTATTGAACTCATTTCATGGCACTCCATGGCATCAATTGACATACGGTCATACATGGCCATCTTCGCCCTCCGTTCTTTCTCCCATGCCATTCTCATACCCTCTTCATCCGCCATGAACTCCATGGTATTGCCGATGGACAACATACTCCCCACTCTTTCCACATCCTGATTGGCACCGATATAGGCAAAATTCCACCCTTCCTCTTCTTTCAGCTTGTCCACCAATGCCTTGATGGCGCTTCCTGAATACTCCCGGGAGGCATTCTCCAGTCCGTCAGTAATCACCGTCACCACGGCGGTGGAATTAGCCTCGTTTTTTATCTGCTTGTACAATCTGTTCAGCGACAAGCCCATAGCATCATACAAAGGGGTGCCGCAACACGGACGATAATCTTTCGAGGTGAGCTCTTTCACCTTGGACACGAGCACATTCTCATAAACGAAAGTCTTGTCACAATTACAAAACACCAACAGTGACACTAAATGCTCCTGCGAATCCTTATACCGTTCTTGCGCCGCACGAATCCCTCCCACGGTTTCATTGAAACCCGAAATCGCGGCTTCAGCGATGGATCCCATCGAGCCACTCTTGTCGAGGATTATCAAGTTATAAACCTTGAGTTTGTCTCCCTGGCCGACTTCCCGAGTTTTGTTTTCCGCCGCTTCTGACTTCTCAGATGCGTTCTGGTTGACAACCACCTTAGATTCTTTTGCAGGATTCTGTTTTTTTGATTTTTTTGAAAATAAAAACATACTGGTAAATTTTAAGGGTAAATAATTCAATGTTTAAAATTCGAATCGAAAATTATTGTTTTGCTTGAAATGATCATATTTTTCTTTATTGAAGGAAAATTTCCGGCCTTTTCTGCCCACCTTTTTTGGCTGGGGTTCCGACAGTCTGTCGCTGCTGCCGAAAAGCGCATCGATGCTCATGGTTTTCATCTCCCGTTTTGACCCAAAGAAAACCTTGCCAGCCGGTTTGCCCTGTTGGGGCTTCGAAAGGCTGTATGTCGGGGCCGGCTCACACGCCAGAGGGGCTGCCCTATCCATGAAATCCGCCTCATCCTCTTCCGCCAACTGCAAGATGCCTGTCTGGAGCATTTTCTTCTCGAAATTCCGGCGGTCGAAGCGCACCCCCAAGATGGCCTCATACAACCGCTGCAGTTCCGACATAGTGAACTCGCGGTCAAGCAGTTCAAAGCCTACTGGCTCAAAATAAATGTCCTCGCGCAAACGCTGCATAGCCTTACGGAGAATGAAATCGTGGTCGAAGGCCAGCTGCGGCACATCGCGAAGCGCAAACCAACGGGCTTGGTTGGCATCATCGCCCCCCGTCACATCGGAAGGACGCACCAGGGCGTAAAAGGCAATCGACACCACACGCTCGCGCGGGTCGCGATGCACTGCCGAGAAGGCCCCCAACTGCTTTAGCACCTGCACGTTCAACGTAGTCTCCTCCCGGAGTTCCCGTTGGGCACACTCCTCCGCCGACTCATCCATCCTCATAAAACCTCCCGGAAAAGCCCAAGCTCCTTTAAACGGATCCAATCCGCGCTCAATCAGCAAAACCTGCAGCTCGCGACCATCAAAGCCGAACACCACACAATCGGCTGCCACAGCGGGATGCGGATATTGATATGTGTAACTCATAGCATGTGTTTTTAATTGCGTAAATTTTACGCAAAAATACAACTTTACCCAATACACTCGGCATCAAATTGCGTATTTTTTACGCATTTTATTCTATATTATTGATAATCAAAACAATAAAATTTAATTTCCAGAAAAAAATCCAGTTATTATTACAATTATATTATAGCTTGATCTTCTTCTTTCTGAATTTTTCAAAAAGGGAAAAATACATACCAACATAAATCGTACTTTTGCCGCCTATTAACCACACTATGGTCCGACTGCATCAACTTTTCTGGTCATTCTTCAAAATCGGAACCTTCACCATCGGAGGCGGCTATGCCATGATTCCGTTGATGGAGAAGGAGTTGGTTGACAATCGCCACTGGTTGGAGCGGGAGGAGTTTCTGGACCTCATGGCCGTATCGCAGGCGTTGCCCGGCATCTTCGCCGTCCACATGGCCACGAGTATCGGCTACCGGTTGCGGGGCATTCCCGGCACGTTGACCGCCATCGCCGGCAACATCCTGATGCCCATCGCCATCATCCTGTGTCTGGCCATAGGCTTCCGGCAGCTCCGCGACAATGTCCTGTTCGAGGCTGTGTTCAAAGGCATACGTCCCGCCGTGGTGGCGCTGATTGCCGCACCGGTGTTCAACCTCGCACGCACGGCCCGCATCAACCTGCGCAACTGCTGGATTCCCATTGTGGCATGCCTGCTCATCTATCTGCTCGGCGTGTCGCCCGTGTGGATTGTGCTGGCCACCATCCTCGGCGGCACTCTCTACGGCTATCTGACAAACAGAAAGGAGGTTGCCTCATGATTTTCCTGCGACTGTTTTTCACATTCCTGAAAATCGGCGTCTTCAGCTTCGGCGGAGGTCTGGCTACCATTGCCCTCATCCAGCACGACGTGGTGGAGGAGAAGGGCTGGCTCACCACGCAGGAGTTCACCGACATCGTGGCCACCTCGCAGATCACGCCCGGTCCTGTGGGCATCAACACCGCCACCTACACGGGCTACACTGCCGTGGTCAACGCGGGCTACCCGGAATGGATGGGCGTCCTCGGTGCATTGACCGCCTCGCTGGCCACCATCCTGCTGCCGGTCATCATGATGCTCGTCGTTTGCAAACTGCTGATGAAACATAAGGACAACCCGATTGTGGCCACCACCTTATCCCTGCTGCGGGTCGCCATTGTGGGCCTGATTGCCGCCGCCGCCCTGCTGATGGTCTCAACCGAGACCTTCGGGTCGTACCAAACCGCGCCGTTACAATTCTTTGTCAGCATCGGCATCTTCATCGCAGTGTTCATAGCTTCCATCAAATTCAAAGCCAGTCCCATCCTGCTTATTCTCCTCAGCGGCTTGGCCGGATTGGTGGTTTACGGCATCTTTTAGCTTGCCATTTACCACTTCCAGGCTATTCAGTTAATCCAAACATATTAAAATGTACAATATGTTTATAGGTTTTGAGTGAAATCAGTCCTCCCATCTGGAAACGGAGAAATCGCTGCTGCTCATCGACAATCGTTCGGGGCGGCCCTTGTAGGTCACGTTGCTCGCCTCCGTAGTACGCACGCGCAGGTCACGGACCATGCCCATGGCCACATGCGACTCCTCCGTGGCGCGCACATCGGCCACCTCGGCCGTCACCGCCTCCAAGTCGGCATGCGAGTCCTCCTCCACTTTCACCTTCAGCGTGTCGATACGGCCTGCCAGCGTGATGGACGAAGCCTCGTCCATCTCAAGATCAAGTTTGCGCAAATTCAACGCTTGTCCGGAACGGAAACTGCAGGCATCCGACAATTTGATGATGTCGAGCGACGGAGCCGTGATTTCCACCACCACCGACCCGTCTTTGAAACGACCGTTTTCGTTCCGTATGTAGAGAATGCCGTTGCGGACCTCCGTACGCAGACGCTGGATGCCATCCTCAGGTGCTTTCACACGAACGGAGCAGGTGTCCTCCTGACGGTAGCGCACCTCAACACCGCTCTCGGCATCCACCGCATGGAAGGTGTCCCCGTCGCGCCATTCGTCCGCCATGACGACAGGCGTGTACCGCACGGAGGGGGCCACCTCCTCCCAGAAATGCTCCACGCGCAGGTTCTGGCGGTTATTATACGTGCGCACCCCCGTGATGACCATGCCCGCAATGCTGATCAGCCACAAGATAGCCAGAATCCAAGCTATCCACTTGTTCTTTGGTTTCTTGCCATTCACCAGATAAATACAGAACATGACGATGGCGATGGATGGACAGAGCAGGAACAAAGCCACGCTCAACAGCAGCGCCACCTCGTTCACGCCCGCCGTAACCCACGGGATCAGGTGGAAACCGACCATCACCGCCGCGGTGAAGACACCCAGGATGGCCGTGAACAGGCTGAAACCTATCAAGCTCAGCACCACGATGGCCAGCACTTTAAGCACCCGACCCATCGTGCCCGAATCCCTCGGTTGGCTGATATCTTCCCTGGCAGAGAAATTCCGTATATTATCCACATTAGGCTCCACACCTCGCATTTCCAACTGCTGAGCCACCGATTTTGCCTCCGGCATAAAAATCCACAACAAAATATAAATAAAGAGCGGACTTCCTATTCCCAACACAAACACTATCAAAAAGATAATACGCAAAACCGTTGGATCCCAGTCCAAATAGGCGGCCAATCCGCTGCATACACCTCCAATCCACTTGTTTTCCGTGTCACGATAGAGCTTGCGGTATCGCTTTCTTGCGCCGGGAACTTCATTGGGGACGGTCTCTTCCGTGGTTGTCGCAGTCTTGGATTCCTCCTCGTCGCCAAACTGGCTGGGCTGGCCCAGCGTGTCCATCACATCCTGCACATCGCTCATTTCCACTACGTTGCGATTGGCCATTTTTTCGGTCAGCAACTCTGCGATACGGGCTTCAATATCCCTCAGAATCTCATCGCGTTCCTCCGGGGTGAAATGCCGTCCCAGGTCCTCCAGATACTGGCGAAGCGCCTGGTAGGCATCCTCATCAATATTGAACACACATCCATTCAGGTTAATTGTCAACGTTTTCTTCATATTTATGATAATTAAAGGTTATCAGATTTAATGATATTCACCGCCTCTTGCAGTTCGTTCCAGGCCTCCTCCAGCTCCGAAAGGAAACGGTGGCCCTCTTCGGTGAGCTCATAGTACTTGCGGGGCGGTCCCTGCAGCGATTCCTGCCACTGATAGGTGAGGCAACCCACGTTTTTCAACCGTGACAGTAGCGGGTAGAGCGTGCCCTCCACCACAATCAGGCGGGCTTTCTTCAATTCATCGATGATGTCTGACACGTACGCCGGCCTCCGGGAAATGACGTGCAGGATGCAGTATTCCAGGAAACCCTTGCGCATCTGAGCTTTGATATTGTCGGTATTGATTGGCATGGCGGCATATTTTACAACGCCGCAAAGATACACTTTTTATAATACCATGCAATACATAGTACTAAAAAAATTTTTAAGGGACCAGTGGTCAGGGGGAACAGGGAGGAAAGACTGGAAACTACAGACTAGTCTCCAGAAACTTCACTTCTTACTCATTAACGCCTTCACTGTTTAGTTTCCTAACCTCTCCACCACAATCGTCAGCCCGTCAGGGCTGGAGGGGTTGGAAGCGGTGGGGTGTTGCCTTTTCGGGCTGGGGCAGATGAAGTGAGTGGCGCATAACCGTGAGGCGAAAACACATCTACATCATTTTCTGACCTTAACGCATCTTTTGCCAATAAAATAAATCGGGTATATTTTTTTAATGAGAAATAGACATCTGACTATCTGCTAGTTGTCGATTTGCCCAAATAATCCTCTATATTAAGAGGACATTCGTGGTTTTTTTCTTATTTTTGCCGCAACAAAATTAAGGATTTCACCAAATTCCAATTGCTATGAATCGATTTTTTGCCCTTTTCATCTTGCTGCTCACCTTCGCATCAACATTGGCACAAACCATTGTCTTCAGCGACAATTTTGACTCTTACACCGCCGGCAGCACTTTATCTGCGAGCAATCCATCCTGGTGGTCCACTTGGGGACACTCCCCCGAACAGGACGGCGTGATTGTTAACACTCTGGCCGCCTCGGCACCCAATTCGCTGCATATTTCCAACGCAAACGACCAGATTTTCTTTGTGAATCCCATCGACGCTTCCACGAACTATAGTGCTCCCTTCAGAAACGGCCACTATACCATATCTTTTAATTATTATGTGCCGTCGCAAGGTCCTGGTGCCTACTTTAATGTGCAGCAGGATTTTGGATACTTTTGGGCATTCGCCACCTATTTTAGAAACAACGGTACCGGATATTTCATAGCGGGAGGTGACACCACTGAATTCTCTTATCCGTCTAACGCTTGGTTCCCCATACTTGTGGATGTGGATTTAAGCCATGACTATGCAATGATTAAGGTCAACAATGTCACGGTCAAAACCTGGCCATGGCATTATTCGCAAGAGTATCAGAATCTGGATTATCTTGCGCTTGATGTCATAAATTTCTTCTCTCTCGCACCGGGTGATATCCCCGGGGATTATTATGTTGACGACTTCACGTTGACTGAAATTGAGGCTTTTTCAGACACGCTTCCCGTGAATGCCGACACCCTTTGGTTTTCAACGATCCCTAATGACATCGACACGATTGAACTTGAAATCAACAATCCGGATTACCATAATATTACTGTCAAAAACATCATCACCTACGACATTCCAAATCCGGACATGACCCCAACCGGCATAATCGAACTTGACAATCATAATGACTCGATTTATAGTATCGTCAAGTGCGATTCCCTTCCATACGATAATATGCAAATTCAATATATGTTTGATTATGCATTTGAAGCAAATGAACTGAAACCGCATATCGGCAAAACCATCCAAAAAGTCCGCTTCCCGCTGGGAGAAGGGGCCATTTCTGGCAGAGTTAGTATGATTTCAACGTTATACGATACGATTCCAGGTAAATCTCACTGGAATGTATTAAGTACTCAACCTTTCGTGCCTGTAGAAGGCTGGAACGAGGTAATCCTGACCACCCCAGCAGTCATCGATGGCAGCCACATTTGGGTATATATTGAATTCGAGGTCCGTACAGATTCCTGCTATACGCTTGTCATCGGTGACAGCATAGATATGAACAAGCGTTATCTTTATGGACAACGTCACGATTGGGTTTATTCCAACAACGTTCATTATTCACAGTATGACCCCGAAATTGACAGTCGAACCATCCCTATTTCAATTGCAATTGACGGAACGCCCATAGCCCAATGGCTTGATATACCATCAGAAATGCCTATAGGTGGAAATGGGAGCGAGACTGCTGCAGTAACCGCGCATATTGGCAATATGAATGTTGGGGAGAGACGCTCTGCTAAAATACACATGTTTTCGGATAGATTTAAAACAAAGGTCTTGCCTGTAAATCTGTTAGTCAGCCAAGTTGGTGTGAACGAGCACAACGAGATTGAGGTCAAAATCTTCCCGAATCCAGCCTCCGATTTCATGAAAATCACTTCTGCGGAGATTCTTCGGGTTGAGGTTTACAATATGAAAGGTCAGAAGCTGATCGACAACCGCTATAGCGGCAGCCACGTGGTTATCCCCACATCCGACCTGCCGGCTGGCATCTACGTCGTGAATGTGACAACCTCTGCAGGCAAGACGTCCAAAAAAGTGGTGGTGCGTTAGGCTATCCCCTCCCGGCCTGCATCATCGCATAAAAATAAAGCAATGATATAGAAGTTGATCTGTCATTATCCTCATGGCATCACAGGATGTCAATTATCATAGCTGAATGATTTGTTCTTCACCTATGATTGGGCGGATGTCAGCAACTATCCATTGTCCGCACACCCGAGCGGGCATCTTAAAACACCCCTTCTGGATTCAGAAGGGGTGGCCGTAGGCCGGGGTAGTAATATTAAACATCAGAATTCCTTAGCGTCATTTCTCAAACTGAAATAACAACTGGCAATCCGAAGATTCCAGCGTAACATCCACTGACGGACTCCCGACGGCTTTTTGTCGTTTCATCGGAATCCACCGACAGTTGCCGCGGTCGTAGTAATCGGCGGATTGGCAGACCAGGGTGGAAAGTTTCCCGCAAAGGGGGCCTTTGATATGCAAGATATACAACGGATGGTCGAGTTTCTTTCCGGAATTGCCCCAACAGTCGCTACGATAACGGTCTATGGTGTAATGCGCATCCATATCGGTGATGTATATCGTATCGGAAAAGGAAATTAACCGGCAGAGGGTGTCGGGAGCAGTCGAATCATTATTTTGCGAGTATGCGTTGGCAAAAAGAAACAGTAAAAAACATACGAGTGCGAAAATACGAATACATGTTTTCTGCTTCATGGCTCTCTCATATATCAGAATTTTGTCTTGGTCGGCACTCTCTTTGGCAAAAGGAAGCAGTCCCTTTTCTGTAACTAAATCAATTTGCAGATGCAAAATATCCTGTAAATCCAACTGCATTCCACTTAACTTAAAAAGTCCCACATGGGCATCCGAATCAAGCGTGATAATGATATCCACATCACTGTCCTCTCGGTGTTCACCACGGGCATACGACCCGAACAACCAAGCCTTCGTTACGGGCTGAGTAGCCATATACGCTGCAATCTTTTGTGAAACTTCTTTAGTGCTCATTGTATTCTCGTTTTTATCAATGCAAAAATAATATTTTTTTCATACAGTAGGTCTTCCCGCAAAACAACGGCGGGGAGAACTTTCGTCCTCCCCGCTGTTCATTATCGTATCCAAAGAATCTCCTACTCGCTCAGCACGCAAACGAGATTTCTGTCGCCGTAAGCGTCGTCGATCTTACCGACGGTCGGCCAGTACTTCTCGGTGTGCGGCAGCGGGAAGGCAGCCTGCTGACGGGTGTAGGGACGATCCCACGTGTCGGCGCAAACCACATTCATGGTGTGCGGCGCATTCTTGATGAGGTTGTTGGCTTTGTCGGCTTTGCCCTCTTCGATGTCGCGGATCTCCTGACGGATGGCGATCATCGCGTCGCAGAAACGGTCGAGCTCGCTTAGCGGCTCGCTCTCGGTGGGTTCCACCATCAAGGTGCCGTGCACCGGGAAGGCCACTGTGGGAGCGTGGAAACCATAGTCCATGAGACGTTTTGCGATGTCGCCCACTTGCACGCCCGCATGACGATCAAACTCATTGCAGTCGAGAATCATCTCGTGGGCGCACATGCCTTGTGTACCCGTGTAGAGGATCTTGTAGTCCTTCTCCAAACGTGCGCGCATATAGTTGGCGTTCAGGATGGCGTTCTTAGTGACTTCCGTCAAACCCTTGCCGCCCAGCATCTTGAGGTATCCGTAGGTAATCGGAATCAGGTAGGCGCTGCCGTAAGGAGCCGTGGCCACCTGGCTGCCCTGTTCACCGCCGACCTTCACGGTAGCGTGGTTCGGGAGGAACGGGACGAGCTTCTCGCACACGCCAATCGGGCCAACACCAGGACCGCCACCGCCATGAGGCATGGCGAAGGTCTTGTGCAGGTTGAGGTGGCAGACGTCGGCGCCCATCGTGCCCGGGGAGGTGAGACCCACCTGGGCATTCATGTTGGCACCGTCCATATAGACCAGACCGCCGTTCTCGTGGATGATCTTGATGATTTCGAGGATGCCTTCCTCAAACACGCCGTGCGTGGAAGGATAAGTGATCATCAAGCAGGAAAGGTTGTCTTTGTATTGTTCTGCTTTCGCGCGCAGATCGTCGATATCGACCTCGCCGTGCTCCGTAGCCTTCACCACCACGATCTTGTTGCCGGCTTTCGCGGAAGAAGCGGGGTTGGTGCCGTGTGCGGAAGAGGGAATCAGGCAGATGTTTCGGTGACCCTCACCGCGGCTGAGGTGGTAGTTGCGGATGACTGTCATACCGGCATACTCACCCGCAGCACCTGAGTTCGGCTGTAGGGAGATGGCGGCGAAACCAGTGATCTTGCACAGCCAGTTGCAGACTTCGTCCAACATCTCTTTGAAGCCCTCGGCCTGGTCGGCGGGAGCGTACGGATGGATGTTGCAGACCTCGGCCCAGCTCAGCGGCAGCATCTCGGCGGCAGCGTTGAGCTTCATGGTGCAGGAGCCCAGCGGAATCATCGCGCGGTTCAGCGACAAATCCTTGACTTCCAACATCTTCATGTAGCGCATCATCTCGGTCTCGGAATGATACTGGCTGAAAATCTTGTGCTGCATGAACGGGCTCTTACGGGTCAGTTCGGCAGGGATGTGCAGGTCGGGAATACCGCATCTGCCGTCGCACACGTGCGGGGTGAACGGCTTGCCGGCGGCGACGGCCAGCACTTCGAGGATGTCGTTGACATCGTCGTGGGTGACGGTCTCGTCCAACGAAATCGTGAAGCAACGTTCGCAGTGGTAGCAGAGGTTGATCTCTTTCGACAGGGCCACCTTCTTCACATCCTCGCAGGTGATGCCTTCGGGCGTTTCGAGGCAGAGGGTGTCGAAGTAGTTTTCGTTATACTGTTTGAAGCCGTATTTGGCTGCTTCTTCGGCGAGAACGCCAGCCAACACGTTGATCTTGACAGCTTTGTTCTTCAGTCCCTCGGCACCATGCCACATGCCGTAGAAGCCGGCCATGATGGCGGTGAGGGCACTGGCGGTACAGATGTTGGAGGTTGCGCGCTCGCGTTTGATGTGCTGCTCGCGGGTCTGCAGGGCCATACGGACGGCGCGGTTGCCCTGTGCATCGACTGTGACGCCGATGATACGGCCGGGCATCTGGCGCAGGAAGCTCTCGCGGCAAGCGTAGAAGCCGGCGGCGGGGCTGCCGTAGCCCATCGGGATACCGAAACGCTGGGTGGAGCCGACCACGCAGTCAGCACCCCACTCGCCCGG
>JAEEQE010000065.1 GCA_016285145.1 Bacteroidales bacterium
CGACCGGTTCCTCTGCGTGAACCAGATCGGGTCGCGGCGGAGCATCTTGGTGGACAACAGATGCGTGTCGTGCGTGGTGAAAATCAGCTGCGCATTATGGGGGTTGGTGGCCGGATTGTTGAACAGACGGATGATCTGCTGGGAAATCAGCGGATGCATCTTGGCATCCAGCTCGTCCACCACAAGAATGGTCCCTTTTTCCAACGTGTCGAAGATCGGTCCCGACATGTCGAACAGCTTGCGAGTTCCCGAAGATTCTTTTTCATCGAAGGAGAAGCTGACCGAACCGCAGACCGATCCACTCTTGTCGTACAAATGGTGGACGGATTCCATCTCTATCCGCTTTTTGCCCGCTACCTCCTTGGCCAGAAGTGGAAGAAGTTCCTTCGGCATGTCGTCAGGAATGGAGATTTCCTCTTCATGGGTTGAAATCTCTTCAAAACCCAACTGAAGGGCTTTGAAGAAGTCCAATGCCTTTAGGCTGGTTTCCTTGTTCTGATGGAATTGCATCTTGGAAAACAGTCTGTATTCCTGATTGTTCAAGCCGGAAACCACATGGAAATCTTTTTCAAACCATGAAATCACACGGCTGGAAATTTCGCCACCCAATTGTGCGCAAAGCGAGAGAAACAGGCGGTTTCCGTTCAGCTTGGACTCCAAACCGACCCCGTCAGGAAATTTATCATCCTCGAAGGCAATGCCGTCGCTGTTCCGGATGAAAAGCACCTGCTCCTTCGAACGTTTCGTGGTCTTGCGGAACAGCCATTCTTCAACAATTTCTGTCCGTGTGTATGAAAAACCATACCGATAGCAAAAACCATCTTTCAAAAACACGACCTCGAACAGCGTGGGTTTGGTGTTGTTTTTCAAAAGCAGGAACGGGGTGTAGGGGAGCGGATCGTTGGGATTCAACTTTACAGAAGAAAGCACGCAAAGTGTCATGACTTGCAGGGCGTCAACCAAATTCGACTTGCCGCTGGAATTGGCCCCATAAATGGCAAGGGTCTTTAAAATGTCGTACGACAACTCCTGAGCAACATTCTCTTTGGCCTCTTCGCTCAATTTGCGGGATTGCAGTTCCAGCGTCCTCCTGTCGTAAAACGAGCGATGGTTTTCTACTGTAAATTCGTGTAGCATAACTATTTATGTTAAATTGAAGATTCTATATCCTGAGATGCAAATATACAAATAAAAACAATTCAATGTGTATATTTGAGAAAATTTCTCAAAATTTGACAAATTCAAGCTTTTTTATATTTTACAGTAGAACTGCCGTACAGCCTCACACGTTAAATGAAATCCAGATAATTATTGCGGTTGACCACATGGAAGGCGGCTTCAGAGTAAGTCTTTGCAAACGCAACCGGAACTTTCACCTTTTCCTCGCTCCATTTTATCTCAAAGGCACTCAGACCGTCTGGAGCCTCTTCTATCAAGTCTATTTCCTGACGGTCGTAGGTTTTCCAGAAATAAAGATTCCTGTTGAATTGTCCGTGCAAGTTCTGTTTCATCCTTTCGCTGATAAAATAGTTCTCCCATAATGCCCCTACATCGTCGCGCAAGGCCATTGGCTGGAATCTGCCGATGACAGCGTTGCGTATGCCATTGTCGTAAAAGTACCATTTCCCTATTTTGGACACCTCTTTTCTCAAGTTTCTCGCATAGCCGCCCAAACGGAAGATCACATACACCTTCGAAAGCAAATCCATATACTTCTGCACTGTGTTTTTGCTGATTCCCAGTTTGTTGGACAATTCGTCATACGACAGTTCGCTTCCGACCTGAAAAGCCACCAATTGCAACAGTTCCATCATTTTGCCCGAATTCTTGATTCCGTCCAACGCGAGGATATCCTTCAGCAGATATGCCGAAACAATACTTTTCAAGTATTCCACATTAGCCTCCCTATCATCTTCCAATACCACATCGGGATAGCTCCCGAAGACAAGCCGTGTTTCGAGATTGCGGCGGGTTTGAAGCAGGTTCTCCTGTTGCGAGATTTCCTGCTGTGAAAAAGGCTGAAGAATAAAAGAAGACCCTCTGCCCACCAACGGTTCCCCCACCTGGTTGCGTATGTCGAAAGCGGAAGATCCGGTGGCAAGGATGCGGATGCCCGGCACCTCGTCCACCATCAATTTGAGTTTCTCACCGATATGCGGGATGGCCTGCGCCTCGTCGATGGCAAGCAGGTCCACATCGGTGAGCAGCCGTCTGTAATTGGCGATGCTCTTCTCTTCAAGCAGTGCTTGGGCATCATAGTCTTCACCGTTCAGAAGCATTGTTCTGCCCGAAAACTGTTCCAGAATTTGACGCACCAGCACAGTCTTTCCCACACGCCGCGCTCCAAAAATCAACACGGCTTTGTTTGGAACAAGCTGTTTTTCAATTTTTTGTTGTATTGTTCGCACTAACATAACAGCATATTTTAGAACGTGCAAAAATACAAAAAAAGTCAATCCGCTGACGATTTTTACGTAAATTCAGTCAACGCACTGACGAATTTTATATACAACACCATACTGCCACCACGAAAATATCCTTGGGGAAAATGCTTGTTGCCAAGGCATCGAATATGCCTTGGCAACAAGATTCTGTTCCATCTGTCCGGCTTCCTTTACGGATCTTGGTAGTTCGGAGCCGTTCCTCCTTTACGCCCTATTGAACTTCTCCTTCCCCTGCCTGCATCGCGGGCACTTCCAATCGTCGGGCAGGTCCTCGAAGGCCACGCCGTCGTGCTCGGCGGGGTCATACACGTAACCGCAGATGGAGCAGACGTACTTGCCGGAGGCCTCCTGTTTGGAGAAATCCACTTCGGCCAGGACGGTCGGCACGGGGTGGTTGAGGTCCATCACGCGCTTGGTCTCCAAGTTCTCGTAGCCCTGCGGGGTGTGGGTGCCGCAATAGACGGTGGGATGATTGCGCACGAACTCGCGGATGCGGTCCTGCGTCTCGCGGGCGGCGGGCAGGTCGTCATACACCACCGAGAGTTTGTCCTCGTAGAGGGCTTCGTCCACATAGGTGATGTCGCCGTGAATCATATAGAAGAGGCTGTCCATCTCCACCACGACGATGCTGTTGCCCTTGGTGTGACCCTTGGCCTTGATGAGGTAGATGCCGTCTTGGATTTTCTGACTGTCGGGGAAATTGTAGTAAGGACCGTCAGTGAAGCTGACGGGAACGAGATTCCCAAGTCCCTGGAGCTCGGCGGCGTCCATCTCGTCGGCATTGACATAGACCTTGGCGTTGGGGAAACTTTTCAGCTCGCCGCTGTGGTCGGCGTGCTTGTGGGTGAGCAGGATCTTGGTCACCTGCTCGGGCTTGTAGCCGAGGGCCGCGAAGGCCTCCATATAGCTGCAGATGTCCTTGCCGGTGTAGAGCATCGAATTTTCGTCGGGCACCTCTTCGGGTGTGCCGGCGGGGATGCCGGTATCAACGAGAATCACCTCGCTGCCGGTGTCGATGAGGTAGTTTTGCAAGCTGCCGCGATAGCGGATGTTGCGGTCGAATTTGTCAGGGCCTTCTTCGCCGCCCATAACGAAAGGTTGGGTATAGAACCCGTCTTTGCGGAATTTGACTGCTTTGATTTCCATTTACTTATATTTTTTGATTAATTACCGTTTTTGTTATTCCGCCAACAATTCCCCCTCCGCCACCACTGCCGCGGTGCCGCCGACATAGATTGTGCCGTCGGGGGTGACGCGCGTGGCGACCACTGAAGGCCGCCCCATCGCCTCGCCTTGCAGGAAGGAGAAGTCGCCCGTCGGGGAGATGCACCCATTCTTCTGGAGATAATGGGTCAACGAAGCGTTGGCGGTGCCGGTGGCCGACTCCTCGGGAACGCCATACAGCGGTCCGAAATCGCGCACGTGGGCGGTGTGGCCGTCGTTGCCGAAAGCGAAGACGTGGAAGCTGACGGCGTTGTGTTTTTCCGTCACCGCGCTGATGGCGTTCATGTCAAGGGGTAGACGGTTGAGCGTTTCAACATCCTCAACCTGAATCATGAAGTCGGGCAAGCCGGTTGAGACAATCATCACCGGTAATGCCGGCGTATAGTCGCAAACACCAAGCGCACGATAAACCTCCTCTGTGTCCTCAATGGTTTTCAGGACTTCAGACGGGGTCATCTGCATCAACACCCGTGGTCCCGCCTCAACATAGATGTCGCCGGCTTTTGCGTGACAGAGGCACCGGCCCGTGATGCCGAGCACCCGATGCAGCAGGGCAAACGAGGCGATAGTGGCGTGTCCGCACAGCTCCACCTCGGCCATCGGGGTGAAGTAGCGGATGGTGAACTCCTGCTCGGAATCCCGCCTCACGAAGGCGGTCTCCGAATAGCGCAGCTCGGCGGCGATTTGCAGCATCAGCGTCTCGCTCGGGAAGCTGTTCCCGTCGAGGAGCACCACCCCGGCAGGGTTCCCACCGAAGGGCTGGTCGGTGAAAGCGTCAACGATGTAGTATCTCATATCTTGAACTTGTTTTATTGTCGTTTTGTTCGTTTGCGTAATTGAAAATCAGTAGTCCAACAGCCGGCCGTAATCGTTCCAATCGCCGAACATCTTTCCCTTTTTCGTCTCTTCGACGAGGTGTGCGAGAGCCTGCTGGTACATGCATTGTTTAACTCGCACTGATGTCAACTGAATATACTCTATAACACAATCTAACATTATCCCAATTCCAACCTCAGCACCCTGATGGGTCTGTCCTTGCCTTGATACTGGGTCTCGTCGATGCAGGTTTCCCCGGTGGGTTGGAATCCACATTTCTCCATCACACGGCCGGAGGCGGGATTGTCAATGAAATGCCCGCTGATGAGCGATTGGATGTCCGTCGTCTTGCTGATATGGTCTAACATCGCCTGCAGCGCTTCCGTGCAGATGCCTTGGTTCCAGTATGGTTTTGCCACCCAATAGCCGCAGAGGGGCTCTCCCGCGCGGGCGGGGAGGTTGCACTCGCACGAAGGACCGTAGCCGATAGCCCCGATGGCTTCTCCCGTCGCGTTGAGTTCGATGGCCCAGTTGGAGTCGTTGTGGAATACCGTACGGATGATTTCCAGGCTTTCCTCCACGCTGTTATGCGGAGGCCATCCTGCCCGAGGCCCCACGTCGGGGTCGGAGGCGTATTTGAACAAGGTGTCGGCATCGCTCTCAAACCAGGGACGAAGCGTCAGCCTTTCGGTCCGCAGCATCAGCTTGGCCTTCTCGGCAAAGGGCGGCAACTGGCCTTCATTATAAGCTTTCACCTTCTTGGGGAAACCTTTTTCGTAAACTTCGAACGCATCGGGATTCTCATCTGCAACGAAATAGCCCTTCGGAGGACAATAGGTGCCCTCGCGGCTGCCCCAATAGCCGGGGATCAGCTCCTGGGCGAGGAAAAAGGGTACTTCCTCCTCCCGCGGCATATCGTGGTAATGGATGCGGAGCTTGCTGGCCAGGTCGAATCCGGCGTGTTTGTAGAACTCGATGTTGCCCTCCATCTGGAGCATGCCGATCCCAATCTCACGCGCCTTCCCCAATGCATAGCTGAGGATTTTCAGCCCGTAGCCTTTGCGCTTGTAATCGGGATGGATGCTGATGGGGCCAAATGTCCATGAAGGGAAGGCGGTCCCATCGTCAAGGATGATTTCGGCTTTCGAAAACATCACATGACCGATCAGCTTG
>JAEEQE010000008.1 GCA_016285145.1 Bacteroidales bacterium
ATAGACCAAACGGTTATAGGGGTCGGTAAACTCTTTTTTGTATTCAATCTGCGGCGTGCCGTCCTTCTTGTTCACGGTATTGCCTTTCTTGTCTTTCTTGGGTTCGCCGTTCTGTGCCCAGTTTTCCATCGAGAAGGGGAAATTGGCCATCACCTTGTCGAAAGTGCGGAGTTCCAGTTCGTTTTCCTCGCTTTTAAATTTCGGGTCGCGGATGGTGTCGCCCTGCTCAATGCGAGCATCCAAACCGTGCAGAATCATATTGATATTGCAGATGGCCCAGGTGTTCCACACTAATTCCTGACCGAACAGCCGAATGCTCTTTTGCGTGTCATAGCTGGCGCGCGCATATTTGGCCGCATTCAGCAGAAAACCGCCAGAGCCACAAGTGGGGTCATACACGGTTTCGCCTTTTTGCGGTTTCAGGTAGCGCACAATGATATCGACGACCTCCTGCGGCGTGTAGAACTGTCCCGCCATGGTGCCGCCCTTGTTCTCATCGGCGAAACGCTTGATAAGGTATTCGTAAGCATCGCCCAGCACATCCACCGTAACATTGTTGTTGCTCAAATCCACGGCACTCAGATAGTTGACGAGGTTGGTGAGCACTTCAGGGTCCAATTTTTTTCTACCGGAACCATCTGGCGCAGGCTCGTTCCAGCGTACGGTGTTGATGATGCCTTTGAGGACATATTTGCCGTCTTTGTCAATATTCTGTTCCGCAATAGCGGTAACGGCAGCATCCAACTTCTCGTTTTTCTTGTCGATAGGAGCCAGGCGCACATCATCCCAAAAGCAGCCGTCAGGAATTGTGAAATCGTGTTTTTTCTTGGCGATCACCTCCAGTTCACGTGGCGAAGGTTCACGCACGTAGTCAATTATAAACTGTTCTTTCTCATGTTCAATCTCCCATTGGTAATTGTCGGAAAGACGTTTGAAAAACAGCAATGAGAGAATATACGACTTGTAGTCCTCCACTTTGTCGCGAAGGATGTCGGCCATGCCGAAAAGGAGGTTGCCCAAGGCTTGTTTAGTGATCATAGTGATCTTTTTTGCTATAGTAATAATCTGCAAAAATAGCAAAAAAGAACAAATTGACACCTTCACCTTTCCTGTGTAATGGAGGATTTCGGAAAAGAATAAGATCTTATCTTCCCCTGTACAATTCCAATAACTGCTTCTGATACAAATACTCATATTGCGACTGCGCCAAGTTGGAAGCAGACTGCAAATGGTTATTCTTGGCTTCGTTAAACTCGGTGCCGGTGCCTTTGCCGTTCTCATAGCGTGCCTGTGCCAATTCGAAGGCCTCCCACGCACTTTCCGCCGCCAAACGGCTGCTCTCGTATTTGTCCTTGGCCGCCACCGCATTGTAATAGGCCTGCTGGATCTCCTTGTATAGCGACTTGCGCACATTGTCCATCTGCAACTGCTGGCTGCTGTACTGCAACTTGGCGGCACGCACCTGATTGCGCGTTTGCAAACGGTCGAAAATCGGCACATTCAACGAAAAGCCCAAATAGGGACTGAAGTTGTCGCGCAACTGCGACCCAAAACCCTTGCCCGTACTCCCCAATAATGCGTAATAGTCGGTAACCAGACCGCCGTTCATGGACAAAGTGGGATAATAGGAACTCTTTGCCAACGCGATATTCTTCTGTGCATAATCCAATCGGATCTCTTCCGCTTTCACGGCGGGGCGTGAGGCTATGGCCTCGTTGAAAACCACTTCCGGATCCGGCAGCGCCTCCAAAGCAAACGCGGACACATCGGGCGGCACCACGGAGAAACCATCCGGAGAGGGCAATTCCAACAGTTGGGTCATTTCCAAGCAGGCCATTTTCAGATTGTTATGCGCCTGCGTGTAGGTGAGGCGGCTTTGTGCGAGCGTAGAGCGGCGTGCCGCCACCTCCGCCGGGCCCACCTTCCCATTCTCGGCCAAAATCTCCAAACGCTCCACTTGTGCTGAGTCGATGTCAATCTGCGCCTGCGCCACCCGGCAGATTTCCATATTGTACAAAATTTGCACGTATGCCTGCGTCACGGCGAGGCGGATGTCATCCTTAACTTTCGCGCAGTCGGCATTGGCGGCCTCCAGGTTCAGTTTGCCCATATCGATGTTGTTCTTGGTGCGCAAACCCGTGAACAGATTCAAACTCCCGCCTAATCCGAAGGAGGTGTTGGCGGTGTTGGACCGCACATACGTGTTGTCCTGCGAGATGCCGCGCCCGAAGGAGAAGTTCTGGGAAGCGCTGGCCTGCAGCGCGGGCCACACGCTGTTCTTGGCCGTATTCAGCTCTATAGCCCGCTGTTGCACTGTCAGTGCGCTCTGCTGGACAGAAATGTTGTGCTCCTGCGCATATTGCACGCACTGCTCCAAGGTCCACGGACCACCCGCCTGCCCAAACAAAACCGTGGCCTGCAGGAAAACTATCGCTAATAGGAATCGCTTATTCATTGTTTACTCGTTTAATCTTGGTTTATGTAATTGATGTGTTGGAGTTTCCGTCGTTCGCTACGCTCACTGACGGAATGGTGCGTACATAGCGCATCACTTCTTTCCCATATCAAAAATCTTTGCACCTCTAACCACATCTCCCTTCTTCAATCCTTCCCGGATTTCAATGTTCAAACCATCGCTTAAACCGGTTTTTACGGCTTTTCTTTCAAATCCCATCCCTTGTTTCACATACACAAAAGTGGAATCACCCGAAAACTCAAGCGCGCTCTCCGGAATGGCGAGCACCTGCTTCGCACTCTCCAGCACAATCTCCGCATTGGCACTGTAACCGGCACGGATCTTTCTGTCTTTCTGCGGTTTTACCGCTGCCTTGATTTCAAACTGGTTGGCGCCGTTGTTTTGCACCGCCTTCGGAGCCACATACTCCAACACCGCATCAAAACTGTAATCCTGCAATGCACCGATGGAAATGGTCAGCGGAGTGCCCTCGCGCAACAGGCCCACATCGGTTTCGTCCACATTGCCCGTGAAAATCAAATCGTTCATATCGGCCACCGTTGCCACGGTAGTGCCATCGTTCAAGGTGTTGGCTTGGATTACTGAGTTGCCCACCTTGACGGGAATGTCCAAAATCAACCCTGAGATGGTGGAGCGGATCAGCGTGGAACTGGACTTGGCGTTGGATGAGGAGACACCGTCACGGATAATCTCCAAAGCATCCTGCGCCGCCGACTTCTCCTCGCGCGCCTGATTCAGCGCCTGCGTGCACTGCTCAAACTCCTCCTGACTGATTAACTTCTTGTCATAAAGCGCTTTCTCACGTTCATAATTGTTCTGTGCTTGCTTGTAGTTGATGTCGGCCAGACGCACACGGCTCTGCGCCGCACTCAACGAGTTCATGTCGGGAATCACCTTCAACTTGGCAATCACCTCATTCTCTTTCACCTCCTGGCCTGCCTCTTTGTACAACTCAGCAATAATACCGTTGATCTGCGGTTTCACCGCCACCTCATTGCGCGGCCCAATCTTGCCCGTCACCAGCGTCTTCTTGCTGATGTCCATATAAGTTACTTCATATTCGTTGTAACGAACCTCTTGCGGTCGCGATTTTTTGAACAGAAAGACAAAAGTCCCGACAAAGATGAGCGCAATCAGCGCAAAAACGATGTATTTGATACCTTTTTTCATATTGTATGTGTTTTTCTTTCTTATCACGTGAGACGTACGTCCGTGCGTCTTTACTTTATCATTGACGCACAATTGTACGTCTCTACTATAACTATACACCCTCATTCGTCTCTCATCGCATCCACCGGTTTTATATGCATGGCACGGTATGCCGGTGCGATACCCGCCAGTATTCCGAGCAAAGTAAGCAACAACAAGGCAATCACAGCCGTGCCGAAATGGATTTGGAAAGCGGCTTGATGCTTGGTTATAATTTCAAACAAATTGAGCAGGAAAACGGAAAAGACAATACCCGATGCGCCTGCCACCACCGTCAGGGCGATGCCTTCCAGAATGATTTGCGACAGAATGTCGCGCGGGGTGGCGCCAATAGCGCGCCGGATACCGATTTCCACAGTCCGCTCGCGCACCACCACCAGCATGATGTTGCTCACACCAATGGCGCCTGCCAACAATGTGCCTATACCCACCAGCCATATCATGAAATTGACACCTCGGAACAGTTTGTCCACAATGCGGAAAATGGCTTCCATATTGAGATACATCATCGCTTCCTTATCGCTGGGGTCAATAAAATGCTGACGGTTAATCACTTGACGGATACGGGATTCCAAATCGCTCATGGAAACACCCGATTTACCCACCGCACAAATAATCCCCACCGAATTTCCGCTGTTCAAAACATCACGCAAAACAGAAATCGGAACGGTGATCGCATCCGAACTCCTGCCCCCCATATTGATATTGGATGTGCTGACATCCACGCCTACTACGCGATAATATATGGAACCCACACAGATGTATGTGCCACACGGATCCTCCCCGCCAGGAAACAACTCATTCCAAACATGCTCCCCTATCACACACACTTTGCGTTTTTGCATAACATCCACCTCATTGATATAGCGGCCAAATTTCAAAACGGGTGTTTCCACCTGACTGTACACGGCCTCCACACCTTTGGTATGACAGGAAGCGCTGCGGGTGTCGCGGGTGGCTTTCACGCCCCAGCTGGCCAACTGCGGGGTTACCAGCTCCAACTCGGGAACCATCTCCTTAAGGCGGTCCACATCGCGGTATTCCAACTGCCAAGTTCTGCCCTCCTTGAATCCTTTGTATGGCTTCGTGGTTTCATTGGCAAACAACACGATGGAATTGGTGGCAAAACCGTCAAAATTCTTGCTCAAAAGGTCTTTCAACCCGTTGCCGCCACCAATGAGAAACAGCAGCATAAAGAGTCCCCAGAAGATACCAAAACCCGTGAGGAGACTCCTCCGCTTGTTTCGCAACAGCGAGTCCGCAATTTCCCGATATGTGTCTGCATCAAATCGCATAATCTCTATACATCTGGGCCGCCATAATATGACGGCCTTACATTATCATTTTGTGTCATGTAATGCCTCAATCGGACGGATGCGGGCGGCCTTGAGCGCCGGCGACATGCCCGCCAGCGTGCCGGCGATAATCAACACCAGCGTAACACCGAAGGCCACATCCAACCCCACCGTCGGATTGACAAACACCTGAACATTCTCCCCAAACATATCCAACGAAGATTCTCCTACCGTATGTTTCATAATCTCGCACGCCACCATGCCCAAAACCATCCCAATATAACCGAAAAAGGCTGTTATGGTTACACTTTCCGCAATGATCAGCTTCATAATGGCTCCGGGCGTGGCACCTATCGACTTCCGGATTCCAAATTCCTGCGTGCGCTCCTTCACCGTAATCAGCATGATGTTCGACACACCCACAATACCGCCCAAAAGCGTCAGTACGCCCAATATCCAAAGCGCCTTTCGGATGATGCCAGACCCTTTGTTCATCTGCTGGTTCTGCGTAAAACGGTTCCAAATCCACAAAGCGCCATCATCGTCAGGGGCTGCCTTATGCGACTTGTTGATGACTGCCTTGTAATTCCGCTCAAACTGCTCGTTTTCCTGCTCGGTTTCCAAGCCATGGAAAGTGAAAATGATTTCATCTTCATAATTCTGCTCGTTGAAAATCAATTGGAAAGTGGACAGGGGCACATAATCCTGCACACGCTGGGTGCTCTCATCCGTTTTGTAAACACCCACCACCTGCCACACATTGTCGTTCCAACTCACACTCTTGCCTATCAAAGAGGGATAATCATCGCCACCGTTCATCAATTGCTGGGCATGAGATGCCGACAAGACAATGGACTTTCGTTTCTGTTGCATGTCAAGAGGATTGATAAAACGTCCCTCAAGCATCTCTATTTTATTTATCTCCAATAATTTAGGATAACAACCACACACATCCACAGACACATGGCGGTCGCCCAGCACAAGCACAAAGGGACCTTTGGTAGTGGTGGCCGTCACATCATCTACATAATCGGAGAAAATAGCACTCTCTGTAAGCGTTATATCCCGGTCATTCAGCTCTATCCATCTTCCTTCCTGAAGACCTTCGTAGGGTTTTGAAGTATATCCACCATAAACCGCCATCGTGTTGGAGGCAAATTCATCCCCATTGCGCATAAAGGCATTCATCAGCCCATTACCGGCACCTAACAGCACGATAAGAATGAAAATGCCCCACGCCACCGCAAAGCCCGTCAATACTGTGCGCAACTTGTTGCGTTGGATCGACTCCCATATTTCCTGAAAAAGGTCTTTCACGAGGGTTATATTATAAATTATTGATAATCAAATTATTTTATTATTGTATCCGTTCCAAATACGGAAGCGTGGTGCTGTTCGTTCAGCGTAGTCTCGCCAATAATACCGTCTTTGATATGGATGATTTTGTCTGTGCAATTGGCCACTCCGCTTTCATGCGTCACTACAATAATCGTCACTTTTTCCTCGCGATAGAGTTTGGTGAGCAATTCCATCACATCCACGGATGTCTTGGAATCCAGGGCACCAGTAGGTTCGTCGGCCAGCAGAATGCGGGGTTGTGTAATCAATGCGCGCGCAATCGCCACACGCTGCTTCTGTCCGCCCGACATTTCATTGGGATAATGCAACGCCCAGTCAGCCAACCCGAAACGCTCCAAATACTCCATCGCCATCTCTCTTCTCTTTTTCCGCCCCACACCTTGGTAAAACAGTGGCAGTTCCACATTCTCCACCGCCGTCTTGAACGAAATCAGATTGAACGACTGGAACACAAAACCGATCATCTTGTTGCGGTAATGGGCCGCCTCTTTCTCACTCAAATACTTAATCAATTGACCATCAAGATAATAAGTTCCTTCGTCGTAGTTATCCAATATGCCCAGAATATTCAAAAGGGTTGATTTTCCAGATCCAGAGGCACCCATAATCGACACAAACTCCCCTTGCCCGATTTCCAGATCCACCCCTTTCAGCACATGGAGAGGCTGGCCTTTGTTATAGGTTTTATGAATGTCCTTTAACTCAATCAACATATTGTCTTACATTATTTTAGCACCATTTGGAAAAATCCGTGCACCCGACGGGGTTAATGGCTATGATGTGCCGGGTGCGACGGAACTAAACACAAGGATTCTACTAATTTTTAGTTTCTTAACTTGTCCCACACGCGGAAAACATACTCCACAATGTCTATATTGTCATTATGCTGGAACACCACGGTGGGCGGAAGATATACAGTGGTCACAATCTTGCATTTCCGATCGTTGTAACGGCCCTGGACCATAGAAATCCGCATATTCGGTTTCTCCTTCGGATTGCCCGGCTCAATCGACACATTCTCCACTCTTCCCCTCGCTTCTCCCATGGTTTTCCCATATCCGGTCATAGAAACCTCGCAACGTATCCGGTCACTGTTGCTCCCTTTCAGCACCACCTTTCCCACACCATACAAGTTGAACTCATTGCAGGTGTTCGGGAACGAGTATTGGATGGTTTTCTCATACTTCACGCCGTCGCTTTGGGCACTGACGCTCAATCCGGCCAACATCAGCAGCATCGAGACGCCGATGGAGATACAGATGGTTAAAATTCTATTTTTCATCTTTCCGGATTTTTAAAATGAGAAAATCTGAATGCCCACTTCCCACTTCGGCAGATCGTTACCGGTTTTCATAATATCAGTGATACGATATTGGCCATAAATGGCGCCGATATTGGTGAATCCGATGCGCAGGCGCACACCGCAATCCAATTTGTTCATGCCGTCACGATAATAGTGTTTCTCCACACGCGTGCTTTTGTAATCGTCTATGATCGTCTTGGTTTTCAGACGACTGCCCGTGATCCAGTCGCCGAACACGCCCGCCTCTAAATAACATTTGCTGGTGGAGAGCTTTGCTAAGACGAAGCGTTGGGTGAACTCCAAGTCAAACTGACTGGTTTTCAAATTATGTTTCTTCAGAAGCAGCGCTTGGTTCGGGTCAACCGTGGAGTAAAGGCTCGCCGGATCCGTGTAGTCGCGGAGTGCGTACCACGAGGAGCCGAAGCCAATGCGGAAACCCAGACCATACACCGATGCCACTTGCCAATTGTGAACGAAACTGAAAGAAAACGAACGTGACACGCGGTCTGCCGTGTGGATATTGCCCGTGGGTGACCACATAGCCGGCACCATGAATGAGGCGTTGAGCACAAGACCTTTGGTATATTTCGTCTGTTTCGTATGATAATAACCACTACCGGGTTTTCCATCGCGATCTCCCCGGAAATCGCTCTTCACCTGGGTCTCCACAGATGCTAACGCCGTGTCAACGGCGGCCACCTTGTCCTTGCCCATCACGTACTTCGCATACTGGTCGTTGTACCAAATGTGCACCGTCTGGCCGTTTTGCAACCCGTTTTTGCTGATGCGGAAGGCTGCCTTGTCGCTTGTCACCTGTCCGTCGAAACTCTTCACATTATATTTCTCCATTGAGCCATCGCCATTCTGGACCTTGTAGAAAATTTTGCGGTGCTCATTAGGGTTCACCGGTACAATGTACAGATAATCATTATCTTCAGACAAATCAAATGCATGTTTGCTGTCTTTCTTATTATCCGTAAAATATCCCGCTTGCGGCACGCCATAGCCGAATGCATAGTCGTAATAGGGATAATGGTTAGCCGACTTTTCGATTTCCTCTAACAGTTGCATGGCGCTCCATTCGGGGTGCATCTGTTTCACGCAGGCGGCGAAGCCCGACACCATCGGGGTGGCGAAGGAGGTGCCCTGCGCGTACATGTAGTTACCCTTGGCGGCAGCCACCATGTCGTTGCCGCAGGCCACCACATTGGGTTTGCGACGACCGTCGGCGGTGGGACCAAACGAGCTGTAGGATTCCATCTTCTCTAACGAGCTCACTGCGCCCACAGACAGCACGCCGTCAGCATCGGCGGGCGTCACCAACATGCGCCATTCGCTTACATCGCCCTCGTTGCCCATGGCCGTACATACCAGAATGCCCTTGCTGGCGGCGGTGGCGGCACCCTTGGCCACAATGGAAGAGCCATCCATATCTTTGAGCTTGTGCAACTCCTTGCCATAACCTAACGAGCTGCTCACAATGGAGGCGCCGTTCTGGTCGGCCCATTCCAAAGCCTGCACCCACCAGATCTCCTCCTTTTTCTTTTCCGTCGCCACTTCCGTGCGGGCCAGCAGGAACTCGGCACCCGGGGCCAGACCCAGCATCGTGGTGTCGTTCATGATGCCCGCGATGCAGCTCAACACCATGCGTCCGTGGGAGTTGTAGCCATACACATTCTCTTTCTTGTTGGCAAAATTCCACGTTTTGATAATCTGATGGTTGTCACGCAGATGTTTGAACGCGGGATGCGTGTCCACATCGGGGAAACCGCCGTCAAAGACAGCGATGCGTACACCTTTGCCGTTGATGTTCTTCTTCTGGAATTTCTCGCCTTGCATCAAAGCCACCTGGTTCAACATGGGATCCAGAGCTGTTGCCTGCATGGTAACGGGCGCTTCCGTCAAAGAAGCCTCCGAGGTGATCGGCTTCACATCGGCCACAAAAGGCAGACTTTTCACAATGGTGATCTGCTCCTCCGTAGCCGCCACGCCCACGGCATTGAGCCAACGGGAAGTGCCCACATGTTCGGTTACAATACCCTTTACCAATTTCTCATATTCCTGATTCACAGGATAATTGGTGATGTCATACAAATCTGCATGATTGACCCTGTAACGTTCGATAGCCTTGGCATCGAAATAGGAGTACGGATCAAACGTGGTGTTCTGCTTGTCGGTGAAGAACACCCAATACATGTTCTGCGCTTGGGCGAAGCCGAGGAAAGTGCAGAAAACGATTGCGAATAGGGATAATTTTTTCATATTATTTGTGATTTGTTGATTTTTGATTTGACTATGATTGAGTTGTTGTTGTTGAAGAATTAACTTTTAATTGTAAGTGGCGAATACAAGGAAAAATGTTGCAAAATAGCATCTCACTAATCACTACTCACAATTCACCATTTTCACAATCTCCTGAATATCAACACCCAGCAATTTCAAATTTTTAATAAAAACCGGCACTTCTTCCTCCATGAACTGTTTCTTACGCAGGAGTTTCACTTTTTCCATAGCGTTTTCCGTGACGAAGAAACCGATGCCCCGCTTGTTGAGGAAAATCTCGTTGTTCTGGAGGTAGTCGTAGGAGCGCATCACCGTGTTGGGGTTCACCTCGAACATCACGGCCAGCTCGCGCACCGACTTCGCTTTATCACCAGGCTTCCAAGCAGCGGTGAGTATCTGCTCGAACACCCAATCGACAATCTGCATCCAGATGGTCTGTGTGCTGTTGAATTCCATTCCCATCTTAGGCCTCCGTTTCTTTTAATCTCAAAAAACTCAACGCGTAGAAATAGATGATGCTTACTGACAAACCCACATAGTATATCGTCTTTTCCATCGTATCCGATATGGAAATCGAGGAATCAAAACTCCAGACAAAATCATGGAAGGCGGCATCCTTGGGTATCAGCGTCAGTCCGTTCACCCAAAGCGTCAATGTAATCAACGCAGAGAAAACAAAACCGATCAGCATGCCCACCCCAATGGTGGAAAGCGTTGTTCTTCTGCGGAAATAGATACTCCCGAAAAAGAACATTGCCAGCGTAGCGTAAATCATCAATATTCCAGCACCATTGCCATCAAACATATTGTGAAAACACACACCCTCAAATCCGCGCACTTTCAAATACAGATGTGCCAAAACAAGACCCAAAGCACAGGAAATCACCAATCCCACTACATAATAGATGTTGGCCAACAACATGTTGGTAACCACCTTCTCGCTATTTGAAGCGGGGATGGAGAGATAATGGATTTTCGGCGAATTGCTATGCAGGTTGCGGAACAAACGCTCCGGATAGATCATCAGGAAAACTAACGAAACAAATATGGGGAAGTTCAAATTGCCACCTCTGCCGCTCATGATGGTGCCGAACAAAACTATGGCCGCCAAAATGCCGAACTGGAACAAGTCGGTTTTCCAGTTTTCAATAAAATAGGCCTTAAAAAGATTTTTTATATTCTTGATATTCATAATTGCAGATTTTAAGATTATTGTTCATTTTCCGTTTCCTTATCCACCACTACCACGCTGTCGGTATATACAATGATTTTTTCCGCATCCTTGTGCATCTCTTGTATCTCTTCCACGGTCTTGATTTCACCCTTGTGATACGCCTTCCGGATTTCCACCGAGCCGACAACAACTATTAGCAGGGCCATTACCGCCAATGTGATAATCAATATTTTATTTGTGTGTTTTTTCATAATGCCGATTATTTAAAAAGATTAGAAATTTCATTTTTGTTGGAAATGGCTGCGTTGAAAAGCAGTTCAAGATCGAGGCTGGAATCCAGATGGTTCACATTTTCCTTCACCTGATAGTTGCCGCGCGGAGACTCTTCGCTGTAGAAGATTTTGCCTTCGGCACTCTTCATATTGTCCATATCAAAGAGCAGTTTTTCGGTAATCTCAAACGAGGATGCATTGAGCAGCATGTGACCGTTGTCGAGGATGGCCACCATGTCGATGAGACTGTGCAGGTCGCGCACTTGATGGGTGGAGATGATGACCAAGCGGGATTCGTCAGCCGCCGAAGCCATCAGCTTGCGGAACGTGCTCTTGGAGGGAATGTCCAAACCGTTGGTGGGCTCATCCATGATGAGCACCTTGGTATTGGTGGCCAACGCAAACGCGATGAGCACTTTCTTTTTCTGTCCGTGTGAGAGCTTGTCCATGTAGCCGAACTCCCTTTCCAATTCAAACTCACGCAGATATTCAGCAAACTTCTCCGAACTGAAATTGGGATAAAACGACGCGTATGATTTTTCAAACTCACTGATTCTCAAATGCGGAACAAACATCTCCTCCTGAAGGAAAAAGAGGTTTTGCAGCACCTCGGCCTTGCGTAAAGAGGCATTTTCGCCCATAATGGTGGCCGTGCCGCCGTCAGGGAAGCGCAGCCCCGACATGATTTTCAGCAATGTGGTCTTGCCGGCACCGTTTTTGCCCAGCAAACCGTAAATGTGCCCCGGCTCCATCGTCAGGCTCAACTCCTTGAACAAGGGTCTGCTCTTGACGTAGCCAAACTGGATATTTTCTAACTGTATCATAACAACAAAATTTAGTGTTTTACCTATTTAGTGTATTGGTGAACTAATACACCGCAAAAGTAATACACCATTTTTATTTGTCAATAGAAAAATGAAAATTTTTTCTTGTTGACAATCAGGGTGTTATGATTACATTCTGTTTTTCTTTGAAAAATACGGGGTGATTTTTCGGAGAAAATTGGGGCATGAGGGGAAAAACTTACTTTTTCACCATCTTCCAATACAGATGGTTAAACGCCACCACATTGCGGTCGGTGACCACAAGGCCAAGACTTTCGTACAGCCGCTGGCCTTTAAAATTTTCGGGGTCCACCAGAAGGGAAATACTCAAATCAGGGTGGTTTTGTTCCGCCCAGGCGATGCGCGTGCGCATCAATTCCCGACCAATGCCGCGGCGACGGTATTGCGGCAGCACGGCCAGCGTGTCGAGATAATATTCGCCGGCTCCTGCTTCATCGGGCATGGCATCCAGATCCAATTCGCGGAAATGTGGCAGCTCACGGAAAGTGATGTTTCGCATCTGGTGATAATATTCTCCAGGATAGGAAATTAACGCACCCACGACGTTGCCGTCCACCTCGGCCACCAGCGCGTGAGAATAACTATAGAGTGTGTCCTCACGTGCTGCCAGCGGCGCCAGCCCGGAAGCAACTTTCGTGTTGAAATCGTTTTCTTCTTCAAAAATCTCAAACCCAATGCCCTCGCACACACAACGCCCCAAAAAGGAGGCGTCTTCAGGGGTGGCAGGCCGTATGATCATGTCTGTTTTTATATTGTTCGTCATAACCTCTTAACGCCCTATTTTTTCCGGAAATAGACCTCCATCGGCACGCCGGAAAATTCCCAATGTTTGCGTATCTGGTTTTCCAAGAAGCGCTTGTACGAATCCACCACATACTGCGGCAGATTGCAGAAAAAGGCGAAGCTGGGATAGGCCACCGGAAGCTGTGTCACATATTTGATGCGAATCACCTTGTCCTTGTTCATGGGCGGCGGCGTATTCTGAATGATAGGCAGCATGACATCGTTCAACTCAGAAGTGGAAATCTTGCGCGTACGGTTCTTATATACTCCCACGGCAGTCTCCAAAACCTTATATATGCGCTGTTTTTCCAACACAGAAGTGAAGATGACGGGCACATCATTGAACGGGGCGATGCGCTTTTTTATCAGATCCTCGTACTCTTTGTGCGTATGGTTGTCCTTTTCTATCAAATCCCACTTGTTCATCACCACCACCACGCCTTTATGGTTACGGGCAGCGAGGCCGAAGATGTTAAGATCCTGTTGGTCAAAACCCTGCGAGGCATCGGCCATCACGATACACACGTCGGCGTTCTCAATGGAGCGCACGGCGCGCATCACCGAATAGAATTCCAAATCCTCTTCCACCTTGCTTTTCTTGCGCAAACCGGCCGTGTCGATGAGGTAGAAGTCGAAACCGAAATTGCGATAGCGGGTGAAGATAGTATCGCGGGTGGTGCCGGCCAGTGGCGTCACGATATGACGGTCCTCGCCTAAGAACGCGTTGATAATGGACGACTTACCCACATTGGGCTTGCCCACAATGGCGATGCGCGGCAGGTCGTCGGGCGCGTGCTCCACATCTTTGGAGAAATGCTTCACCACCTCGTCCAACAGATCACCGGTGCCACCGCCGGAAGCGGCGGAAATGGGGAACACCTGTTCCACTCCCAACGCGTAGAACTCGGCATAATCAAAATAATTGCTCGGACTATCTATCTTGTTAACAGCCAAATAGTATGGTTTCTTGGAACGGCGGAGAATCTGAGCCACCTCCTCATCCAACGGGGTCAATCCCTCGCGGCCATCCACCATGAATACAATCACATCGGATTCCTCGATGGCTAACTGGGCCTGCTTGCGGATTTCAGACTCAAAAATGTCGTCGGAGCCCACCACGTAGCCACCCGTGTCAATGACCGAGAACTCGTAACCGTTCCAGTCCGACTTGCCGTAATGACGATCGCGGGTGACGCCTGCCACAGAGTCCACGATGGCCTCGCGGGCTTTAATCAGCCGGTTAAACAACGTTGATTTGCCCACATTGGGCCTGCCGATAAGGGATAATATATTGGACATCTCTTAATTTCTTAGTTTCTTAATTTCTTAACTATAAGATATTGGCCAGTTGTTCTTTGAGTTTTTCCAGTTCGTCTTTCATGCGAACCACGATTTGCTGGATGTCGAAATCATTGCTCTTGGACCCAAGGGTATTGATTTCGCGACCGCACTCTTGCACGATGAAACCGAGTTTCTTGCCGTTGGCCTGCGGTTCCGCCATCGTTTCGAGGAAGTAGTTGCAATGTTTGCGCAGACGTACCTTTTCTTCCGTAATATCTAATTTTTCAAGATAGAAGAAAATCTCCTGTTCCATGCGGTTGGGGTCGAACTGCACTTTCGGGCTGAGGTCTGCGATGCCCTTCTCGAACTTTGCGCGCAAGGTGGCGATACGGTTCTCCTCAAATGGGGTCACCTCGTCAATCATATCGCGAATGAGACGTATGCGCTTTTCGAAATCCTTGGCCAAGACGGCTCCTTCCGTGATGCGGAAGTCGTTCACTTGGTTGCAGGTTTGTTGGATGGCGCCAAGCACCTGGGCCCACAGTTCCTCGGAAAGTTCTTCCTGCGGGGTGGAAATCACATCGGGCATACGCAAAACCTGCATGAAGATGTCGCTCTCCACGGGATTTTGCAACTCGTTGGATAGAGCCGTCAGCGAATCGTAGTAGGATTTGGCGAGGGCCGAGTTGATGGAGACGGTAGGTGCCGCATTCTTGTCAATGGAGAGGGTGAAATCAATCTTGCCCCGCTCCAGCTCACGGGAGATAAGGGCGCGTATCTCGTTCTCGTTGTTGCGGAACAGTGGCGCGATGCGCGTATTGAGGTCGAGCTGCTTGCTGTTGAGCGTGCGGATCTCGATGGTGATGGACTTGCCGGTGACCTCGATGGTGGTGCGACCGAAGCCGGTCATGGATTTAATCATAGTACCGTATTTTAAGAGGCGCAAAAATACAAAAAATCAGCGGTCGCTTCGACACTCGCCGCGACCGCTGATGCAATATTTGAACGTAAAACTATTTTACAATCAGTTTTTGAGTGGATGTACCCTTGTTGGTGCGGATGTTTATCATATAGACACCCGGTGTGAGGTTGGAGACGCTGACATTGAGGAGGTTGTTGCCCTCGTTGAGTGCCACATTCTCGCTGTACACCACCTGGCCCATCAGGTTAACAATGGAAAGGTCAGCGCTGGCGTGCTCGTTAGAGGAAATGGCCACGCTCAGATTGTCCGTAGCAGGATTCGGATAGAGCTTCATACCTTGTAACGTATTGTCAGCAATGCCCATAGGATCAATCCAAAGACCTTGGCGAATCTCTTCCACATTGTTATAAACACCAATAGAGTCGGCAGCGATGGTTCTGGCCATAACCCATGTCATATTAGTGAAAACTCCTGATCCAACAATATCTCCAAAATAATCCGTCATCCAATCGATAACAAGTTTGCCATTCACCACCTTCTTGCTCATAGCCGGGAAAATGGCATCGTAATCTATTACGAGTCCGACCGAGTCTGTTCCCCAATTTTCTGCATATTGAATATCTTTACCAAAGGAAAGCCAGCTAGTTCCATTGTTCCAACTCTGTCCACCATCTGTGGAACGAACACCAAAAATACCATGCAACTGAGGAATTGATTGATTATTGGTTCCTAAGAACGGATATTCCAACATGCCGCAATAGACCATATACACATTGCTGCCATCCACGGTTATTTGGGGATACGAAACAATAGAACCTCTGATATTATCTGCATAATAGTCGAAATCGTAATAACGGGCCGTGTCATCACCATCCAAATCCAACAAACCGAATGTGGTATATCCATTCGCAGCTAAAGTATCAACATCCAATGCAGTACGTCCAACAAACACTGGCATATCCTCATTCCAGTACACAATCTGATAGTTCCAGTTAGGCCAATAGGTCCAACCTATTACCGTATCCATCGGATTTTGGGATGAGGGTGTCCACCCTCCCCACTTGCAACGATACAAATCAAAAGCCACATGCACTTTGCCGTCATCGCCGATGGCAATGGTGGAAATCTCATTAGGAATAAAGTTTATCGTGTTTGTATCAACCTCAATACTAGGGTCGTATTCCGAATACAAATCATAATCATGTGCCCATGGGCTATCAAACAAAGTAATAGTATTGAAATTCAAACCATTATCCGTACTCTTCCAAATACGGGCAACTTGGCTTTTTGTCATGTAAAGAATTGCCACCGTATTCCCTTTAGCTGCGATGGTGTAGCAATCGGCGCCGAAATAGGTGTACATTTCCGGGGTTGCATTGAACACCTTGCGCGGATTTTCCCAAGTAATGGTGTTGTTAGTCTCATCATACGTGCCACGATAGTAGAGCAGACAGCGGTTGATACCATCGTAAAGATAGCCATCATTCGATTCGGTCACCGCAACAAGGTGGATGGTGTTGCCGTTGGTAGCGATATCCGGCCACAACAGAGCGGTGGAAGGATTGGCACCATTGGAATCGAGAACGGCAGGTCCCGCAAGGGTGGTTTGCGTCCAGTTGCCCGTACCCTTTTGCGGACGAACATTGATAACAAGAGCATCATCACCGTTGTGGGCAATCACGATTTCACCATTGGTACCCACGGATGCCATGCAAGGCCATCCGGTACGCACATTCTCAATGCGCTGGATGTCATCAGACGCATTTACCCATTGCGAGCCATCGAAATAGTTATAGCCCGTACCACGCAAGGAGTTACCATTACGCGGGGCGGTCATCCAAACAACAGAAGCCGTTCCATCCGGAAAAACGGCAATCTTGTTGCGCTGGTTGTAGTTGGTCTGCTGCTCCTGATACGTGGTGCCGATGATATTCGCCGGCGTCACTAATCCGCGCATTCCTTGGGTAGGTAGAGCGGCCGTCTGTTTCAAGATGGGAGTCACTTTGGGATTATACGCTTCCGTAATCTTGATGTTTTTTGCCTGCTGCATCGTCATCGTCGGATGTGCCGATTGTGCGAACAGGGCGACGGTAAAGGATACCATCATGAATAGCAAGTAAACTTTTTTCATGTTTTGGAATTTTAGTTAATAATTATTAATATTAAAGGTTTATTTCAAAAAACAGGCAGACCGAAACATATCGGCCTGCCTGTAAAATCAGGAATATTAGTTGGCTTTTTTGCCAGCTGCATAATTGATTTTCAGGGCGTTGTTTTTACGCAACTCCTGCTTGATAGTGTTCACATAGCGCATCTGCACGTCCTTGTCCACCTTGAGGGAGAAGGTGAGACGGTCGCGGTCCTGTGCGTCGCGGGACTCCTTTTCGGTACCGATGAAGTCGCGCACATCGGCCACCAAGTCTTCAGCCTTGATGGTCTGGTCGTTGAGCTGCACGGAGACCTCTCCCGGCGGGAGGGTGTTCTCGTTCTTGCTGATGGGCGCGCCCACGTAGATGTTCGCCACGAGGGATTTCTTCTCCAACTTCTGCACTTCGGTGGCGGACGGCGGAGTGAAATGCACCTTCAGCGTAGCCTCACGCATGGTGGTGATCACCATGAAGAAGAACAGGAACATGAAGATGATGTCGGACATGGAACCCATATTGAGTTCCGGAGTCTCTTTCTTTTCTTTATTTTTAAAACGAGCCATAGTTCCGTAGTTTAAAAGGTTAGTTGGATCCGGATTTGCTGTAGTCCATCGGCGGGGCCTCGGAGATGCTCATCGGGATGGCCGATGTTACGGCTCTTTGGGCGGAGGAGTCCAGCGCGGAGAACTTCTTCCCGAAATACTGGAGAGCAGTCTCATCGCGCAATTCGTTCACAGCCCGCTGCAATTCATTCTGAACCTGCACATACATGTTGTAACTCGTGCCTTGGTCGTTGGTCAGGGAGACAACGCCCTTCGACACCGGGAAGTCGCCAATACCGTCAATGGGCTTGTTGACTTTCTCCGGGAGGGAGGGGTCGTTGGTCGGGTTAGCGAAAAACTCCTTGGCCTTGTCCTTCAGTTCAGAAACCATCATCACCTCGCCGTTGACGGAGATCTCGTCACGGAAGTTGACCAGCACGTTCAGCACGTTACGCCGGTTGATATCCACCTGTTGCTCCTTGGCGTCGTCCGCTTTTGGAGGCGGGAGCTTACGAGGGATACCCTGCTCGGTGTTGATGGAGGAGGTCAGCAAGAAGAAGGTCAACAGCAGAAAGGAAATATCTGACATTGAGCCTGTATTTAAACCTGGTGTTTTTCTCTTTGCCATTTTATTTTCTATTTTTAATGGCGCTCATGACAGCTGTGAAAATGATAGCCAGAATGGCGCACAACAAACAAACATAAAGGGTGAACGCGGCAGCGTTGACCATCTTGTAGCCGGACACGGACATGCCGAACTTGAGGGCGGATGGGCTCAACACGGGCGAACCGATCAGATAGCCGATGAAGACCACCACAACAAACGCGACAAGCACGATGAGGAGCTTGTAGGAGGTCTTGATGTTCTTGACCACTTTCACGAGGCCGAACCAAAGCATCAGCAGCAGGGTGACAAAACCAAGCAGGTAGCCGATACCGACGAACCAGCTCTGGAGAGATGCCGAGGACTTGAAGCTCTTCAAATCGTCTTTCAGAGCCTGAAGGTCGTTGGCCTTCTTGGTGGCGGAAGCGGAAGCATTGATCATGTCAGCCTTGGCAATCAGGCTGTTGGCGGCCTTATAGTATTCACGACCCACAAGATAATCCTGCTTCATAGCGGAATATTCCTTGTCCATCTTGTTGATATAGGATTCCAGATCCTTGAAGGTGTTGACTTTGTTGAAGCCGTCCACATACTCCTGTTTCTTGTCGCAGCGGGCGAAGAGGCCTTCCGCGCGTTTCGCGAAATTGGTCTTGTAGGCTTCAAAGTTATTTTCGTCAAGGCCTTTCAGATCTTGAAGATAGGTATAAAGAATATCCTTTTGCAATTGTTTTTCGTTCAGTTGTTTGTTGTAGTCACCCATTTCCTTTTGGTACTTGGCGACCACCTCGGGAAGGTTTTCAGGGGTTGCTGCCTGGAAATCCGCCAGCATGGCCGGATTCTGCTGCTCGATTTTCTGCACCTGGAAGTAGCTGTCCTTCTTGTCATTGTCGAAGGCAACATACGAGAACCAGCACGCAAGCAGAATACCAATTATTGCGACAGCAAAGGTTATGTATTTTAAAATTTTATAATTCATCACAAAAGTGTTTTGAAGTCAATAAATTATTGTATATATAATATTATTGTTTATTTATTCTTCACCAGAATATCCATGAAGGAGATGGTGGCATCTTCCATGTCGTTGACGATAGCGTCAATCTTGGTGAGGATGTAGTTGTAGAACACTTGGAGAATCATAGCGGAGATCAAACCGAAGACGGTGGTCAAAAGGGCCACTTTCATACCGCCAGCCACAATGGTCGGGGAGATATCGCCGGCGCGCTCGATGTCATCGAATGCCTGCACCATGCCGATCACCGTGCCGAAGAAACCGAGGGAAGGAGACAGGGCGATGAACAGGTTGATCCAAGTGAGGTTGGTTTCCAGCTTGGCCATTTGGACGCCACCGTAGGAGACGAGGGCTTTCTCAACGGAGTCGAGACCTTCGTCATAGCGGTCGAGGCCCTGATAGAAGACAGCGGCGAGGGGTCCTTTGGTGTCGCGGCAGAGTTCTTTGGCTTTCTCAACGCCACCGGTCTTGATGGCGTCTTCCACCTTCTGGAGAAGTTTTTGGGAGTTCACAGAAGCGAGGTTGAGGTAGAATATACGTTCAATCACAAATGCAAGACCGAGGATCAAGCAGATGAGCACCGGTGTCATGAACGTGGCGCCACCTTGGATGAATTTCTCCTTGAGGGTGTAGTGCAGGCCTTGGCTGACGGCCTCGTCGGGATCGACTGACAATTCTGCCTGTGCGGCGGGAGCGGCTTCAGGGGTTTCAGCCACCTGTTCGGTAGCGGCCTCGTCAGTTTTTTTCTGATTTTGGGCAAATGCTGTGTTTGCGATACCGATGGTTAAGAAACCGAAAACGGTAAGTAAGGCGATTAGCTTTTTCATAATAACTGTTGTAATTTTTAATGTTTAAAGAATTAGATTTATTTATATTTCGATTAAAATCAATTATTTACAAAACAAGAACACACTACTTCCACCGCCTCATCCTGCACTCTTTCATCCTTTTTGGCCTGCTCCACCCCACAAACCAAAACCCGTCATTATGCCAATTTTCCAATTGGCGGTAAAAGTACAATTTTTTTCAGAATTTCCTCCCTTCAAAGTGCATTTTTTTCAACGATGAAAAATTTTAGTTTTTTTAAGATACTCGTATTTAAAAAAAGTATACTTTTGCGACCTGATTAAGTAGGCAAACTTAATAAAACACATTCAATAACTTAAATTATCAAAACAATGAAAAAATTATTAGTATTAGCAGCTGCAGCCTTAATGGTTTGCTTCAACTCTTGTGGTCCCCAAGAAAAGACCCTCACCGATTATCTGACCGCTCCGAAGAAAGGTTGGGTTATGGAAGCCGCTACCTCCGCCCCTGGCTATCACATGTCAAGTGGTGCCATCGTTGAGAACCTGATGGAAGGCTATTTCTTCGATTATGAATTGGATGACATCATCTCTTTCGACGCTGAAGGCAACGAGACCATTGATCCGGGCAAAAAACTCGCTGATGACGGTGCCGCTTACCAGAACGTTGTTACAGCCAAATACTCTGTCAATGATGAGACGAAGATCCTCATGTGCCAAATGCCTTGGATCTATGAATTTGACGACAATGACCTTCCTATCGGCTACAGCCCTGCCCAGGAAATTTGCGAAATCATCACGCTGGATGAAAACATGCTGAAGATCCGCTGCACCATCGACGACGTGGCTGCTCCGACAAAGGAAGTTTACTCCTTCACCATCACCTACGTTCCTGCCAAATAATTTAACCAAGCAAAAACCCTTAAATTTTTATAACAATGAAAAAATTATTTTTATTAGCTCTTTGCGCAGGTCTTTTCGTGGCTTGCGGTAACAAAAACGCCAAAACTGAGGATGTGAAGGACACCGCAGTTGTGGAAGAAGTTGTAGCTCCCGTTGAGGAAGAGGCTGTTGTGGCTGAAGAAGCTCCTGTTCAAGAGGCTGCTCCCGCTCCTGCCAAAACCAACAACAAAAAACAGACCGTGAAAGAACACGCTCAGTCTGCTGCCGAGAACGTGGCTAACGCTGCTATCGACCAAGCTGAAAAAGACGCTACCAACACTGTTGTGAACAAGGGCGTAAGAAGAAGATAATTATTTCTTTTTCCATAACAAAAAGGGCAACCGCATGGTTGCCCTTTTTTTTGTATCTTTGCAGCAACACTATTACATAAGTTATATCACAACAAATTAATACATTATAATGAAAAACACACCCATTCCCGCTGAAATCGTCGATAAAATCGTCGCCGACAGCGGCCTCACATCCGTAGGAAAAGCCTCTATCCGCGAGGTGAAACGTCTGATCAACGAAATCGAAAAAGCGTCCGGCATGGAGTTCATCCGCATGGAAATGGGCATCCCCGGCCTGCCCCCCTGCCACGTGGGCGTGGAAGCTCAAATCCAAGCCCTGAAAAACGGCGTGGCCGCCATCTACCCCGACATTGAGGGCATCCCCGACATCAAAAACGAGGCCGCCCGCTTCGTCAAGAACTTCATCGACCTGGAAGTGAACCCCGAGAACTGCATCCCGACCGTGGGCTCCATGATGGCCGGCATGGCCTCCTTCATGACCTTCGTGCGCGCCCGCAAAGAACGCGACACGACGCTCTTCATCGACCCCGGCTTCCCCGTCCAGAAACAGCAGCACCGCGTGCTCGGCCTCAAATACGAGACCTTCGACGTGTATGAGCACCGCGGCCAGAAACTCCGCGCCAAACTTGAAAGCTATCTCCAGCAGGGACACATCCACACCATCATCTACTCCAACCCCAACAACCCCTCCTGGATCTGTTTCACCGAGGAAGAGCTCCAGATTATCGGCGAACTCGCCAACCAGTACGATGTGTTCGTGCTCGAAGACCTCGCCTATTTCGGTATGGACTTCCGTCACAACATCTCCACGCCCGGCGTGCCGCCCTTCCAGCCCTCCGTCGGCAAATACACCGACAACTACGCGCTGATGATCTCCGGCTCCAAGGCCTTCAGTTATGCTGGCGAACGTATCGCCCTGCTCATTCTCTCCAACAAGATGTACAACCGCGAGTTCCCAGACCTTGTGCCCTACTTCAACAACGCGAAACTCGGACGCGCCATCATCTACGGCACCGTCTATGCCATCAGTTCCGGCGTGGCCCACTCGGCACAATATGCCATGGCCGCCATCCTTAAAGCCTGCAACGACGGCACCTACAACTACATCGACGATGTGAAGGAGTATGGCGAGAAGGCTGCCATCATGAAGAAACTCTTCACCGACAACGGCTTTAAGATTGTCTATGACAAGGATGGCGACAAAGATCTGGCCGATGGCTTCTATTTCACGGTGGCCTACCCCGGCATGACCAGTGACGAACTTTTGCGCGAATTCCTGTACTACGGCATCAGCGCCATCTCGCTGACGACCTGCGGCAGCGAGCGCGGCGAAGGCCTCCGCGCCTGCGTCTCCCTCACCCCGCGCCGCCAGTTCCCCATGCTGGAGGAGCGTCTCAAGATGTTCAAGGAGAACCACTGATTTAATTCAGAATTAAAAATTAAAAATTAAAAATAACGGGGGACTCGGAAGGGTTCCCCGTTTTTTTACATCATAAAGAATAAAGAAAATGATTTGATTTAGTCGCGAAGACAGCGGACAGAGATTCCCACATCTTTATGACTCAAACCCTGCCACACAATCGACGCATTACAGTCTATTGTGCGACACCGGGCCAAGTTGCTGGTGGCTGACTCTGCTGAAGAACTCCAGAAGACGGCGTTAAGGCCTGGCGTTCCATTGTAATTACTTACAGGAACGGCGCCAAAACCTGAAAGATTGTTCAAGAGCTGGTTGTAGCCAGGGGTACAAGAATTAAAGGAAGACTGCCAGCCGCTCTGTGAGGCCATTGCTTTAGCGACAAAAGTGTTATTGCTTCCACAACAATAATCTGAGACCGACCCTAGATAGTTTATTAACTGTGACCATTCTGCGTTGCTTGGCAAATGCCACCCGTCGGGACAGATACCCTGTACCCCAGACGGGTTAGCTTCCGTTGATGATGCTCCGTGCATCACAGCAGGCCAGTTATACAGATAGCCTCGTTCCACCAACGGTATTGATATCCCACTGTCATAATAGTAAGGATTGGTATAGCTCGTGTTGCTGTTTCCAGCAGGGATAGGTTCACCATCCGCATAGTAAGTGGAACGTAAGTTTTCTCGCATCCAGCATTGGTTTCCAATTTGTATGGTATTGTAAGAATTGCCTTCATAGTCTAACACCCAAGGGGCGTTGGGACAAGGCTGGTTATTGGGAGTAGGAGGCTCTGTGGTAAACGCCATCGTCATACCATAGGTGGTACCGATACTATTTGTAACGTAAGCTCGAACATAGTACGTGGTACCGGCGCTGAGACCCGTAATGTGGCTTGTGAAAGGGCCGAGGCCTGTGCTATCGGAGGTATGGTTTCCCGCAATAGTCGGGTTCTCCGATGTTCCCCAACACACACCGCGTCCAACAATCGTTGCACCGCCATCTGTTGTGGCCACACCGCCGCAAGTAGCCGAATTCGCCGTCACATTGCTCACAGAATCCGTTGTGACCGTGGGAAGGAAGACCGTATGGCCGCTTCCACCAAGTGAATCGCGGAGACAACGAACCGAAAGACCATAAGCCTTGTCTTCTTCATAATTGAAAAAAACATCGTTGACGTAAGACAGATAACGAACCCGTGCAAAACTGTAATATGTCGTAGTGGACCAGAAAAGGGCAGTAACCCCCTGCTCGGCGAAGTCGTCCAAAGTGAATTTCCAAAGACCAACGGGTACGGCACTGAAACCTGTAACGTTATTAGTGCTTTGACTATTGCCGACAGTACAGAGTTGCGAGTTATTCCACCATCCCGTCGGAGAAGACAATGACTTGCCCACAGCAGCCGGATAGTCTCCACAAACGAACAAACTCTGGCTCTCCAAATAGTCCGAGAACTGCGTCCACTCCGCATAGCTCGGCAAATGCCAACCAATGGGACAAACGCCTTGCACTCCGGAAGGGTTGGTATTAGACGAGGAGGCTCCACGCATAGCGACATTCCAATTGTAAAAGAGACCACGATCCTCCAACGGAATACTGGAATTGCTGTGGTCATAGCACCCGTTTAGAGAAAGAGCTGCCCCATCGGAATAATGTGCCGTCCGCAGGTTTTCGCGCATCCAGCACTGAGCGCCAATCAGCACTGTGTTGTACACATTGCCTTCAATATCTGTCACCACAGGGATGCCGGGACAAGGAGCGGCAATTGGAACGGAATCGGTAGGTTGCATGGAAAACACCACCTCATTTCCGTAAGCAATTCCTTCTTCGTTGGTGGCGTATGCCCGCACATAATATGTGGTATTGGCCATGAGACCTATAAGGGTGCTTGTGAACGAACCAAGGCTGTCGCCATTGAAGGTATGGGAATCCTCAACAGTAGGGTTCGGAGAGGTACTCCAGCATACACCCCGTGTGAGAATCGGCGCACCGCCATCCGATACCACATCACCGCCACAAGTAACCATGGTTATCAAGGTATGCGTCACCATCACAGAATCGGTGGTGACCGTGGGCGGCGTTATGACAGAAAAGGTGTCGTCACCTCGGATGCAACGTACTGAATAACAATCACACTTGTTGCCGTATGCCCAATCAACAGTCGAACTACTGAACGGAAAGGAATGCGACTTTGCACTCCTTTTGGAATGTTGTGTGGCCGTCCAGAAATAGGCAGAGCAAAATGTGGGGAACACTGTAGGGAAAGTGTTGTTCGTAAAAGTACCCGCAGGCATTGCACTGAACCCCGTAGCATTGTTTGTGCTCAGGTTGTGTCCTGGTGAACATTCATCAGAGAAATAGCTCCATGAAGTTGTGGAAGCAAGCGCCTTGGCAATGTGATCATCAAAATAGCTGCCACACCAGTAATCCGGTTGTGACATCACATAAGACAATAACTGCCACCACTCGTCTTCCGTAGGGAGATGCCAACCTGCTGGACAAATGCCACGTCTGTAACCGTTGTAATTCACAGAAAAAGCATGGTCGGCACTGTCGTCCACACTGGTCTCCCCATATGCTATGTTGAACGTGTCCATCATGGCATTCCAATTGTACAATAAACCAAAATTGCTGTCCACCGTTATGGAATCGTAATGCCTATACCGCTTCGCCATTTTACCCGTATATGTGCTATTATAAGTTGTATCTACAATGTACGTACCTGTGCTCGGAGAGGTCACACAACGCATATTTTCCCGCATCCAACACTGATTTCCAATTTTTACGGTGTTGTAAATATTGCCTTCGTGATCTGCTACCGTGGGAGTGCTGGGACAAGGCATTCCATCCGCGACATCTACAGAGATGTCAAAATTTAACACAACTAATTGTGAAACATACTGTTCCTGCACAATATGATCACTTCCCCACTCCGCACCGTCGATAGTGGCATAGCCCACGTATTCCATTTGGTCTCCAACTTCGAATAGGTTGTCGATGACATCCTTGACTCCGTTTTTGGGTTGCACGCCACCAACAAACGCAATGGAATTTCCACCTCCATTGCTGCGGTTCACCATCTTCACCGAAGAGATCCGGCCGTTCTGCCGCGCCGTCAGGAAATAGATGCCCGCCGAGGAAAGGGTGATACGGATTTCGTGAATGCCTGGCTGTAGGGACGAATAATTATTCGCCCCTACGATACGTCCGGTGATATCGGTGATTTCCAACGACACATCACCTCGTTCCGCCACCTGCAGAATTGCAAATGTGGTGCCGTCGAAAGGGTTAGGGGTGTTCTGCGAAAGCCGCAGAGGCGTTGCGCGCAACGCCTCTGCATCCTCGACACCCGTATGATCCGTCATCGTCAGCACGGTGTCATCGGGCCACGTCAGTGTCTCCTGCCACCCCTTGGTGAGGTTGCTGACAACCACTCGATTCAAAGGAACATATTGGTTACTCGTATCGCGTCCCGTAAACGTCACGACTACCGTTTGCGCCGAAACCGCTGCAAACAGAAACACTATAATCATGAATGTAAATGTCTTTTTCATCTTAGTGATAAATTATTCAATTTTTTTTTATTCCCTACTCCGTAATCTTGTCAATGTAGTTGTCAGTTCCACGGTGCATAAGGAGATAGACCGCGTCGTCCGCCACCCGGATTACCTGATCGTAATAATCGCCAAATGAAAATGTCTTTTTCGGATTGGTTGGTGCATAAAGGATCTTCGGTTCAAAATCCAGATCGTTATCCAGGCGTCCCATCACAACACAACGGGGTTCCGGCTTCGTATAAACCAGACGATGCCATTTGTGCGGTTTTTGCGCCCCATAGTTGTTCTTCTCCCCGTTATACAACAGCCATAAATCCCCTTTCCACTCGAAAGCCACTGGAATGTCCTGATGATTATTTCCACCATCAACACAAGAATAAGGTAAAACGGCGGAATTCAGCAAATCGCCCTTTTTATCAAACAGATACAAGTAAATATTCTGATAATAATTGTTGGTATGCACATATTTTCCATCCGAATAGACCACCTCTTTATGGCGGTAGGCCAAAACTAAAATCCGTCCGTCTTGTAAAGATATAATCTGTTCAGTATGGAAAGCCATATCCTTAACCTCATCCTCATAGGTAATATTATCCGGAACGTCAGTTTTATCCATCTCAATAATGTTCTCCTCCGAGAGTTCCCCCTCTCCATTAATGATGAATGTGGCAATCCCTTTTTCTGTTTCGCCAAAGAAAAACATTTGCGCATTTTTTCCCGGCAACAAACTCATTCGATGGTCTGAAATTTTGCGGATGTTGTCGCTCGGCTCGAAGGGTACGACTTCCCCATTAGTGGTGACGGTAAGGAAACCAAACTCCCTTCTAAGGTCTCTCCCCTGATTATTATCCCTGTAATACCTCGTTTCTTTCACAAAAACCGTCCCATCCTCCGACAAAAAACCATCGACACCATAGGGCGCCTCGCCTTGGAACTGTTCCCGAAAATGAGTGACGGTATTGCCTTCCGCGTCAACAACCTGTACATCAAACCTATATCCTTGTGCACCCTTACCAGACGGTTCGGTATATGTCAGGAAAGCGATTTTGCTCAGATCCGAGGAAAGCAGGATTCGAGCCTCGCTCACAGATTGTCCTTCCGCTGGCACACTATATATCGTATTGCAAACCAGTTTTTTAGGTGTTTTCCCCATGATCGGGAACGCAGCCTCGTAATAATCCTCACTTTTGGTTTTCTTATTGTATTTTTCGCCGAGAAGCACCACATCATTCCCCCGCATATACGCGATTCTGAACTCATAATCCTCATCAATCTCATGCTCCACCGCTATGACATTCTTTTGCTTGTCATACACGGTGATGACCATATCGTCATAGGAACCGAGCCATCCCATTTTCAAGCAACCTAAATAAAGATAATGTTCATCCTCGCCTAGCACAGTAAACCGTGCACCTTCCTCAATTTCTGTTTCCGGTCCGTTCGGCACAAGCGTTTGTGCGCGACCGCCAAGCATTATAAACAGGAACAGGAAAGCTAACAACAATGCATTCTTTTTCATAATTATTCGTTTTTTCGACAGCAAAAATACTACAATTTCCCCAATCATTTTATCCTTCAAAGCAAAAATATGACGTTTCAACAAAAAAACAACAGCCTCATGGGGATGGGTAAAATATTTGATAATCAATGGTTTACAATCACCGAAAAATTAATACTCCAAGAGGGAGTTTTGGGGTATTAAACAGCCATTGGGGGAATAAAAATGACTATCTTTGCTGCTGTTAATAGTAATGTTATGAGACATCCAAAGACAATTATCGCCATTTTGCTGAACATCCTGTTTTGTGCCACATTGCTATGGTTTTTTACGCGTAACGCATTCCTTCGTCCTTATCTGGGTAGCATGTCCAAAGAATTTTTCTCCGGATTGCTGTTGCTGGCCACCTTGTATGCCAACTATTATATTCTCTACCCGAAACTGTATCGGAGCCATACTTCTCTATATTGGCTTTTTGTTGTTATTGTCTGCTTGGTATCAGGAGGCATTGAGCTGGCTCTTGGCTATCCATTAATTTCAAAAAGCAGCTCAATGGTAATTAATGAAGTAGGAGCATTTAATATTCTCTCTAAATTCCTGTTTTTAATCTTTGGCCGCAACTTCGCTTTCAATCTCTTCTCGTATATGCTGAGAGAAAGGAAACAGTTGCAACAGTCTTTGGATGAAGAGGTCAGGATAGTCTATCAATATGCCAGAATGCTTGATGTTTGCGATAACAAGAACAACTGCCAGCACATACCCGTTGACAATATACTTTATTGTAAGAAAAACGGGAATGAAACTGAAATACACACTGTTGACGGCATTAAATACACACGCTATTGCACCCTAAAATACTTGGAGCAGCATCTCGGAAACAAAGAGTTCATCCGTATTTCCTCCTCAGTTATCGTTCCTTTACAGTACATCGCCTCGTGCGACGGAAAAACTGTGACCATGAAGTCCATGCCTTCCACGGGAACACCCATCATTTTCAAATTGGACACTAAAAAAGCCCTTCAGATTGCTGCCGCCATTAATGAGTATCTGCGTAGGGATATTGAAGAGAAAGAGGATGCGCAGCTGGAAATCGAAGAAGAAACGGTCAAAAAAGGACCGTCCATTCCACCGAAAGAGAAGCTTGATGCTGTGCTCCACTACATCAAAGAGCATCCCGGCTGCCGCTCCTCGGAAATCATTTCCCACACCTCCTTTTCGCAGACCACTATGGATCGCTGCCTCTTCGAACTCAAGAAGGAAGGGCTTATCGAATACACCGGCAGCAAGAAGAGCGGCGGATATTATCCGATTGGGTAATTAAGAATTATGAATTATGAATTTTTGGGGACTCGAGAGGGTTCCCCTTTTTTGTATCGATTAATCTCCGCGTATCGCTCGTATCCACACGTATATTTCCACAAAGCCAGAATACGCGCAGATTCGCGTGATACGTGGAGATAAAATCACGTGAAGATACGGCGGAGAGAATCACAGCCCGGCGACCATTTGATAGAACTCGCTTTCACGCATCCATTTGATGACATTCTCTTTGGTGTATCTGCTGCCGTAAAAATGATTTGAAAAACAGATCTCCACACCCAACCAGCGGATGCAATATCGTTCGTAAGTACCACGACCCGAAGAATAAGTCTTCGAGTAAACTCCATCAATGGCCTCATCTAATTTCACCAGCAATTTGCGCTTACCAGCCAGTAAACTTTTTAGTTCGGCAATGATTTTCGAATTGCTGACCAACTCCGTATTGAAAACTTGAGGGAGAAGCTTTTCAATGGCTTTGTCGGGCTGGCCGAGTTTCTGGTAGATATCGGCATAGCGCAGGGCAGTGCGAATGTCATTTTCTGCGTATGCGTTGCCGCAATCGGTCAGATAGGGGTATGCGGTGTCGGAAAGAGCCAGATAATACAAGGCCGAGTCGTATTGCCGCAGTTCATAGTAGCAGTCGCTGATCTGAAGGGCGGCCCGATGCCGATAATTGGCGTATGGATCCGACATGATGCCACCACCTGAGGGCTCGCGCTCATCTTGCCCTCCTTGCAGAATCCTGTTAAACGCATTGATCGACTTTTTATACTCCTTCTGCAAGAAATATACATGCCCAACATTGTACAACGCTCTCGGATAAAGCTCGTTGCGGGGATGATTCTCCACAATGTACATATAGCCGTCCAAGGCCTTGTCCATTTGACCTTCATCATAAAAACGATTCGCCTCCTTGAAATAGTCAGAAGGCACTTTCTGCCCAAAAGCAAAAACACTTATAAACAGCAAATACAATATCAATCTGATTTTCATAATGTTAGAATAAATTGACAAATACTATTATTCCTTATTCCGAAAAAAATCACCTGACGTCCGTCAAAATAACCTTGTTCTGAAAAAATCCGATCCACGTCACGTATCTCACTACAGATCCGACCATTGACGACAACCTGATACTTTTTTTCACCTGTATTCAAAACTGCAAAATAGCCATGTTCATTGAAAACGCCATCAATGACACCGCCCGGCTTCTGTTCCGACCAACTATACCCCTTAACCAAAGGCGGTAGCGGCTCCGACAGCTGGCCGTCATGCACAAAATAGCCGTTTTTCCCGTAAGTCAGACAGAATAGCGAATGACCGTTCTCCGGTCTTTTGTAAACATACAAGTGGGGCAGTACATCTTCCCATGAACGAACCCAAAACCTTTCCGTCCTATGTATTGGTTCGAGAATCAGCGTGTCATCCTTATACACATAAACCGAATCATCCGTCTTGAAATAGTGCAACGTGCTACCCTGCGGTGTGATATGCCACGGCATCGCCCGGACACCATATTTTGAAAGGGGTTCCTTGACCATACGACCGTCAACCACCTTGTAGAGGTAATAATCCTTCAAACCAAAATAGGCATAATGTCCGTTCGTGTCCATCGTAGGACAGTAAATATCATTAAAACCGACAGGATGGTTCACCCCATTCACATTCAAATAGAGCTGTTTGTCCTGTTCAAAAGTGTACAAGGCATTCCGGCCGTCAAGAAGAGTGATATTCCGGATAGATTCTATCCCCCTATGGAGTCGACCGTTCACCACTATATAGTTCGGTCCATTGTCATCCCCAGAATAATAATACGCACCGCTTTCCATTAACGCATAGTGCCAAGTGGTTCTGACATAATCGAATGCGGTATCTTGAGTATGGATGAAGAACATATAGTTATATTTCCCAATAGGTTTTTTCGGTTTAAAGCCCTTGGCATAAATATAATTGCCTTTATCGTTGATGGACAGAGCATTATATTCAAAATCCGAGCTATCAACAGGCTGGCCGTTCACATAAAGCACAAAACGCTTATCCTTTTCCAGATAATAGATTACATTGCCATTATCACTGAAATCCGCCCATTCGGGATCGCTCAACTCGAACTCACCGAGGGTCCTGTACAGACACGAATAGACCATTTTCCCGTCGAGATAAAAATACGCGGTATCTTCAAGAACAGATATTACGGCCAAATGCTGACGAGTACCTCCTGAACCATACGATTGCACCGTGCCAGCTATGGGACCGTAAATATTCGCCCCTGCTTCATTCTTAATATAAAGATAATCAGCATCTTTTCGGTTACATAAGCGAAATTCTTGACTACCTCCAAATCTGCTATAACCAACACCTGCATAACAAAGGTTGCCTTCAGGCGCATTATTCGAGATAGCGATGCGTTCCCCGTCCTTATCTACACAGAAACAATAATTTCCGTCACGGTCAAACGAAAATCGAGACTCCACATTCAGTGCAGTGCCTGTAGTGTCAGTCCACAGAACCCTTTCGGTGAGGGTCTGACTGTGCAGGGATAGTCCCGATAACACCATCAGAAATAAAATCATCTTCCTCATAAGCACATCCTATTCTTTCCCTTAAGTTTTGACATGCAAAGATAGAAAAATTCACAGATTTATTGTCATAACAACGAATCCTCAAAAATCTTATCTTTGCCGCCTCTAATCACAAATGCCTAATTGCCCATTATGAATTATTCCCAATACCCCTCCCCCTGTTACATCCTCTCGGAAGAGGCCTTGTTGGCCAATCTGCAGCTGCTGAACCTCGTACAGCAGGAAGCCAATGTCTCCATCATCTGCGCCCTGAAGGGATACTCGTTCTGGCACTCCTTCCCGCTGGTCAAGCAGTACCTGGCGGGTGCCACGGCCTCCTCGCTCCACGAGGCGCGCCTCATCTCGGAGGAAATGTGCTGCGACGCACACACCTATGCCCCCGTCTATCTGGAACACGAGTTTCCGCAACTGCTCATCTATAGCAGCCATCTGACTTTCAACTCGTTGAGTCAGTGGGACAAGTATAAGGAAACCGCACTGAACAGTCCAAAGAAGGTGAGTTTAGGGTTGCGCGTGAACCCGGAATACTCGGAAATCGAGACCGACCTCTACAACCCCGCCCTGCCAGGCTCGCGCTTAGGCATCTTGGCCGAAGACCTGCCGGAAACATTGCCTGAGGGCATTGAAGGTCTGCACTTTCACGTGCTGTGCGAAAACGACAGCTATGCCTTGGAGCACTGTTTAGAGGCCTTTGAGCAGCGCTTCGCCCACCATATTCGCCAATGCAAATGGGTGAATTTCGGCGGCGGGCACCACATCACGCGAAAAGATTACAATATCCCCCACCTCATCCAGCTGCTGAAGGATTTCCGCAGCCGCTACCCGAATTTAGAGGACGTGATTCTGGAGCCGGGCGAGGCCGTGGGCTGGCAAACCGGCGTGCTCACCTCCACCGTGGAGGACATCGTGGTGAACAAGGACATCAAAATCGCGATGCTCAACGTCTCCTTCGCCTGCCACATGCCCGACTGCTTAGAAATGCCCTACAAACCCACCGTTTTAGGGGCGCACGAGCCCACTCCCGATGACAAATTTGTCTATCGGTTGGGCGGATGCTCTTGTTTGGCAGGAGATTACATCGGGATGGGCGACTTCGCCTTCAACGAGCCGTTGGAGGTAGGCGACCGCATCGTCTTCGACGATATGATTCATTACACGATGGTGAAGACCACCTTCTTCAACGGGGTGGCCCACCCCTCCATCGGGATGATTCACCGGGATGGCGAATTTGAGCTGCTGGCAGAGCCGAGCGACTATGCCTTTTATAAAGCCAAATTAGGGTAAAACATTATGGCCTACACACTTAAAATACGGGAAAACGAATCGCGACAGGAGATTTTCGATCCAGTGCGGAGAAAATGGGTGGCCCTGACTCCCGAAGAGCGCGTGCGACAGATTTTCATCCTCTACTTACTGAATGTCAAAGGGTTTCCTCTTTCACATCTTTCGGTGGAACATGCCATCACGGTGAATGGCCAGACACAACGTTATGATTTAGTGGCTTTTGATGATGCACTACAGCCTTACCTGGTGGTGGAGTGCAAGGCTCCATACGTAAAACTCACTCAGGAAGTTGTGGAGCAGGCGGGACGCTACAACAGCACGCTGCGCGCACCCCTGTTATGTATCACCAACAGTCTGGAACACAAAGTATTCCATATCGACTTCACCAATGGTGTCATCACGTCCGTAACGAACTTCTGACGTTCCTACTCGTAATAGTCGTATTTCAGATGTTTTACGGTTATTCCCTTGTTTATCAACTGCTTTAGGGAATCGATACCGATTTGCAGATGGCGCATGCTGTAGTTTTTGCTGACCATCTTGTCCGATTTTTCCGTTTTAATGCCGTCGGGCAGCATGGGCTGGTCCGAGATGAGCAGCAACGCGCCGGTCGGGATGCGGTTGTAGAAGCCCACCGAGAAGAGCGTGGCCGTTTCCATATCCACGGCAGTGGCGCGTATTTCCCGCAGATACTCCTTGAAATCGTCGTCGTGTTCCCACACGCGGCGGTTGGTGGTATAGACCGTGCCTGTCCAGTAGTCCAGTCCATAATCGCGGATGGTGGTGGAGATGGCCTTTTCCAGATTGAAGGCGGGCAGCGCCGGCACCTCCTCCGGGAAATAGTCCAATGACGTACCCTCGCCGCGTATGCCGGCAATGGGCAGCAGTAATTCGCCGATGCCGATATTAGCCTTCAGGCTGCCGCATTTGCCGAGAAACAGAACCGCCTTGGGCTTGATGGCCGACAAAAGGTCCATGATGGTAGCTGCATTGGGACTGCCCATCGTGAAATTGATGATGGTGATATTCTCCCATGTGGCACTTTTCATAGGATGACCTTCTCCGCGTATTTGCGCACCAGTAAGTTCGGCGAAATTTTCCAAATAATCCTGAAAATTGGTCAGCAGGACATACTGGCCGAACTCCTCTAACTGCATCCCCGTATAGCGTGGCAGCCAATTTTGTACGATATCTAATTTTGTTTTAAGCATATACAGTATTTGTTATAATCCTTTATTGGGAAGCAAAAATAAGAAAAACATCCTTACTCTCTTGTTATACTTCCTTATAAAACAATCCACCAATTCGATGGATTTCCACAAAGCCCACCTTATCGGACACATTTTTCTTATCCTGAAAAAGATAGGGATTCAATTGTTCCATGACCGGTTCATCCCATTCGGGCACGTCGAAATGCCGTCGTACCAATTGTTCTATGCGTTGGGCATCCTCTTGCGGCATCGTCCCCAAATGTGCCAGCCGCCGCGACTCATAGAGCATACCGATGGCCACGGCCACGCCGTGGGGCACGGGATTTCCCTGGGCGGCACACAAACTCTCCCACGCGTGGCCGTAAGTGTGCCCGAAGTTCAGCACCCGACGTTCGCTCCGGTCATCAGGATCCAATGCGACCACAGTCTCTTTGAAATACACGCACTTCGCAACCCACTCAGGCCGTATCTGATTCGCTGTCAAACAGTTCATCCCCTCCAATTCCGAAAAAAGATCCGTTGAAAAGAGTACCGCATACTTGATCAATTCGCCGAAGCCGCTTTTCAGTTCTTCTACGGGCAGTGTCTGCAAAAACGCCACATCGGCGGGCACCACGAGGTCGGGCTGGCGGATGACACCGACGCAGTTCTTGACATGGTCCACATCGACACCCGTTTTCCCGCCGTATGCCGCATCAATCATGGCCAACAACGTGGTGGGAACGTTCACACAGCGCACGCCCCGTTTGTAGGTGGCAGCCACAAAGCCGCCGAGGTCGCAAATCATGCCACCACCGAAATTCACCATAACCACATCTTTACCATATTGTCTGTCAAGCAGTTCTCGCCATATCTTTTCGGCCTGGCCCAGCGTTTTGGAGGCTTCTCCCGCGGGTACCACTATCGTATGGCAGTCGAAAGAGGCGGCCAGCGGCGACAGATAGTGCGGATACAGGGCCTGCACATTGGCATCGGCCAGCACCACGACCTGACGGACAGAGTGCTTCCGGAGATAATCCACAAGATGTTGAACAAGATTACAGTCCTCTTTCATTTCCATGTTTGCTATATGTGAAAACGCGGAACCGTCACGGCTTTTCAAACACCATATTCAATCCGAAGAAGGCGTAATGACGTTTCACGCGGCTTTTGGCTAAACGCTGTTCCTGTTCGATAATCTGCTGTGTGTTGTCCTTCTCGTAACGCCACGGGAAGCGGTAGCGTATATAGCGCACCGAGTTCTCCACCAATTGGAAGCCGGTGCCATCGAACGCCTTCCGCCATTGTTGCTCTGTGCGGATGTTCTCATTGCCCATCAAAACCTCCTTCTGTAAAATCTCATCATACACCGAGACAATACGTTTGAAACCCCGTTGTTTGAAAAGCATGGCCCGTTTGACAAGGCATCCGCCATTCTCTTCTATCAAAATCAGTTTCCCGCCCTTTTTCAATGCCTTGTAAAAAATGCGCAAGGCCTGGTCCAGCGGCTCAATATGATGAAGCGTGTCCTGAAGAATGATATAATCGTATTTCTCCTCCGGCACCTGCTGGTCAAAGACATTGGCATACTCGTAATCAAACAAGTCGGCATCACCGAATGCCCGCCAGAAGGCCTTCCGTTGTTCAATCTGGTCGGCGTAAAACTCCAGCGTGGTTCCATAGGTGGGCTGGCCTTTCATGGCCAGATAGAGGCATGTGGAGCCATACCCGCATCCGCAATCCCAGATAGCCGGCTTTGTGGAAATGTCCACATACTGGTCCACATACGCCAGTCGCTGCATGAAATAGGCCTTGCGAAACAGCTGTTGCCGCACCGAACCGTCCGTAAGCTTGTAATACGGATACAATGAACGGTTCTGGCGCAGTTCCTCACACAGATGCTGGTAAAACTCCTCCCTTTGCATACATACAGCTATTCGTTGGCACCCGCACGCTTGTCAGCGCGTTTCCTTTCCAGTTCATCCAGGATGATCTTGCGCAGGCGCAACGACTGGGGCGTGATTTCCAAGTATTCGTCTTTGGCAATGAACTCCATGTACTGTTCCAGCGAGTATTTGATGGCTGGGGCAAGCACGAGCTTCTCGTCGGAGCCGGCGGCACGCATGTTGGAGAGTTTCTTGGACTTGCATACATTAACCACAAGGTCGCCCTGGCGGATATGCTCGCCAATGACCTGACCGGCATACACTTGATCGTTGGGTTCGATGAAGAAGCGGCCGCGATCCTGCAACTTGTTGAGCGAGTACGCGTATGCCTGGCCTGTCTCCATAGCAATCAAAGAGCCGGCGTGACGGCCCGGAATCTCTCCTTTCCACGGTTGGAATTCCATGAAACGATGCGACACGATGGCTTCGCCCTCTGTAGCCGTCAACAACTGGTTGCTCAGACCTATCAATCCGCGGGAGGGGATGGTGAAAGTAAGGTGCACGCGGTCGTTGAGGGTATCCATCGACTGCATCTCCCCTTTCCGGCGCGACACGTAGTCGATGACACGCGATGACATCTCTTCCGGAACCAGCACGGTAAGCTCCTCGATAGGCTCGCATTTCTGGCCGTCAATCTCCTTGATAATCACCTGTGGCTGACCCACTTGAAGCTCATATCCCTCACGACGCATGGTCTCAATGAGGATGGAGAGGTGCAGGATGCCGCGTCCGAATACGTTGAGCCGGTCGGGCGAATCGGTTTCCTCGATGCGCATGGCAAGATTCCGTTCCAACTCAGCGAAAAGCCTGTCGCGCAGGTGCCGCGAGGTGACGTATTTGCCCTCCTTGCCGAAGAAGGGCGAATTGTTGATAGTGAAGAGCATGCTCATAGTAGGCTCATCCACCTTGATGGGGGGCAACTGCTCGGGATTCTCAAAGTCGGCCACGGTGTCGCCAATCTCGAAATCATCCAGACCCAAGACGGCGCAAATCTCACCCGCCTCCACCGGCGTTTTGATTTTTTCTTTGCCAAGTCCCTCAAACACATATAGTTCCTTCACCTTTGACTGTTGAACAGAGCCGTCTCTCTTAACGAGGGAGACCGTCTGGCCCCAGTTGATGCTGCCGCGTTTCACACGTCCCACGGCGATACGTCCCACATAGGAAGAGAAATCCAATGAGGAGATCATCATCTGCAAAGTGCCGGGGTCGGCCTTAGGCGCGGGGATATATTTCACGATAGTATCCAGCAGATAGGAGATATCGGTTGTCGGGGTTTGCCAATCGGGGCCCATCCAGCCGTTTTTGGCGGAGCCGTAAACGGTGGGGAAGTCGAGCTGGTCGTCGGTGGCACCGAGGTTGAACATCAGTTCGAAGACAGCCTCTTGGGCCAGTTCGGGCTGGCAGTTCGGTTTATCCACCTTGTTGATGACCACGATAGGCTTGAGGCCCAGCTCGATAGCCTTCTGCGTCACGAAGCGGGTTTGCGGCATGGGGCCCTCAAAGGCGTCCACCACGAGCAGCACGCCGTCGGCCATATTGAGCACACGCTCCACCTCACCGCCGAAGTCGCTGTGGCCCGGCGTGTCAATAATGTTAATTTTCACACCCTTATAGCGTACAGACACATTTTTGGAAAGGATGGTAATGCCTCTTTCGCGCTCGAGGTCGTTGTTATCGAGCACCAGATCCTGCACCTGCTGGTTATCGCGGAACAGGTGTGCCTGATGCAAAAAGCGATCCACCAGCGTGGTTTTGCCGTGATCGACATGGGCAATGATAGCTATATTTCTAATATCCTGCATTTTACATCTTTTTATAAAAACTTGCAAATGTACATAAAATTTTAAAATGTCACATTACAAGTCTGCGGGATTTGTGGAGTTAGGGAATTCTCGAATTACGGTTTGCGGTTCTTTGTTCTCGTACCTCCGTCAGGCGTTGCTTATCTGTAGAAAATATGCCCTCGCACACAATATCGCGGCGCGGCACACACCGCCTTAACTCCTTGGTTTCTTAATTTCTTAACTATAGCCCCAATCGCAAATCGCAAAAAAGGCGACCCGAAAGCCGCCTTTTATCGTCAAAAAATATTCACCTAAACCGTTATTTCATCAAGAACGGGAACTTGTCGAAGTTCTTCAGGGCGATAGCGGTACCGCGGGCCACCGCTTTGAGGGGATCCTCGGCCACATGCACCTGCAGTTTGGTCTTCTTGTGGATACGTTTGTCGAGGCCGCGCAAGAGCGAGCCGCCACCAGCCAGGTATATACCTGTCTTGTAGATATCGGCGGAAAGCTCGGGCGGAGTCTTCTCCAAGGCATTGATGACGGAGGCCTCAATCAGGGCGATGGAGCGGTCCAGCGCCTGCGCTATCTCACGGTAGCTCACCTTCACGGCCACCGGAATGCCTTGCAGCAGGTCGCGACCATAGACCTCATAGTCCGCGGGCGGGTTCTCCAGATCCTCGATGGCCGACCCCACGTTGATCTTGATCTGCTCGGCAGTGGCCACACCAATGGCGATGTTGTGTTTTTTACGCATATAGTCGATGATATCGCTGTTGAAACGGTCACCGGCGATCTTGACAGACGTGCTGGTGGTGATACCGCCCAAAGCGATGACGGCGATCTCGCTCGTGCCGCCGCCGATGTCGATAATCATGTTACCGTTGGCATCCAGCACATCGATGCCGATACCGATAGCTGCGGCCATCGGCTCGTGAATCATCCTAACCTCTTTGGCACCAGCCTGTTCGGCGGAGTCACGCACAGCGCGTTCCTCCACTTCCGTGATGCCGGAAGGGATACAAATCACCATCTTCAACGCGGGCGGGATGATATACCCTTTCGAGCCCGTCATCTTGATGAATTCCCGCAACATCATCTCCGTGGCCTGGAAGTCAGCGATGACGCCATCGCGCAAAGGACGGTTGGTGATGATGCCCGGAGGGGTACGTCCTTCCATCATCAGCGCCTTCTTCCCGACGGCCTTGACGGTCTTCGTCTTCTGGTCGATGGCAATAATGGAGGGCTCGTCCACCACCACCTGGTTATTATGAAGAATAACAGTGTTGGCCGTACCCAAGTCAATGGCAAGTTCCTTTGTTAAAATCGAAAATAGACCCATCTATCTATAAAATTTAATTTGTTTTGCGAAAGTGCAAAATTAGGCTTTTTTACGATAATATCCTTATTATGTTACATAGAAAAGAAAGATTTTTTCAAACAGGGTAAAAATCGTATTTTTGCAGCGTTGATTTTCTGTTCCCAACGAACACATCTGATCCGAATTATGAAATCCAAACATCTGATTATACTCTTCTTCCTGACGGCACTTTTTGCCAGCCATCCCGTGCAGGCACAGCACGGCAGCAAAGGCCGGCACAAGCCCGCCTCGTCCGCCGCCACCTCCGACTGTCCGCTCATCGACTCCATCATCGCCTTTGCCAAGACCAAACTCGGATGTGCCTACCGCTCGGGCGGCACGGGTCCCAACTCCTTCGACTGCTCGGGATTCATGTACTACACGTTCGACCATTTCGGCATCCGCCTCGGTCGCAGCTCCCGCGACCAGATCCTGATGGGCCGCAAGGTGGAGAAGAAAGACATCCGCCCGGGCGACTTAGTGTTCTGGTACCGGGGCAAAGGCTACGTGGGACACGCCGGCCTGGTGGTGAAAGTGGACAGTGCGCACAATTTCACCTTCATCCACGCCTCCACACACGGGAAGGGCGTGCGGTTAGACGAGTCCACGGGCGACTGGTATGCCCGAACCTACGCGGGCGCGCGACGCATCATCGAATGCGACGAACAGCACCGCGCCCGGATGATCCAGCCCGACGGGAAACCCTCCGCCATCGCAGTTGAAACACCTGTTGTCCGCGATTCCGCACAAACCGCCACCTCCAACCAATCCGGCACACCCCAAAAGGCGGAAACGCACACCACGCCCGCCCCGAAAATCATCTACCATAAAATCAAATCCGGAGAAACCCTAACCTCCATCGCCAAGAAATACCATGTCACCGTCAAGCAAATCAAACAGTGGAACCATTTGCGGTCGGATATGATACGGGCGGGAGAAAAATTGAAAATCCATCGAAAGTAATTATACCCTTATGACAAAAAATCTTTTCCTAACCCTTTTAGCCGCTTGTATGTTCTTGTGTATCCATGCGCAAGATGCCCCGACCTGCTACCGCGTCAGCCTTACCGACAAGAACAACTCGCCCTATTCAGTGGACAATCCTTCAGCGTTTCTGTCCGACCGGGCCATCGCCAAACGGCTCCGGTTCAACATACCTGTCACGGAGCAGGATTTGCCCATCAATCCACAATACATACAGCAAATCAAGGACTTAGACACCACCATCCGACTGCTTTGCGTTTCCAAATGGATGAACACCTTGACCATATACTGTCCTGACAGTACCCGACTGGAGGCCATTGAAGCGTTACCGTTCGTGTCGTCCTTACTGCCCGTGGCCGCCTATCACTTTGAGGATACCGTCTCGGAGCAGCCCGCCACACCTCCCTTCGACAAATCATCGTTGGTTTACAATCCGTTGCGGGACTCCATTGGATTTTATGATTATGGTGCCGGCTATGGCCAGATTGCATTGCACAACGGCCATTTGCTGCATCAGGCGGGCTTCACCGGCGAGGGTATGCTCATCGCCGTCTTCGATGCCGGCTGGGACTTTGTGGACTCCAGCTACTTTTTCCGCCGCTTCTTCGACGAAGGCCAGCTGTTAGGCACCCGTGACCTGATGCCTTATACCGACTACGTTTTCAAGGGCCACTCGCACGGCACCCTCGTCACCTCCGCCATGGCCTGCGAAGATGAGGGAACCCTTGTTGGCACCGCCCCCAAGGCCAACTACTTCCTGATTCGCTCGGAAGACCCTCTGTTCGAGCAGCTTATCGAGGAGGATTATTGGGCGCAGGCCGCTGAGATCGCCGACAGCATCGGGGCCGATGTCATCAACTCCTCGTTGGGATACACCACCTTTCCCGACTTCCCACAAGGCAACTATACCTACAGCGACATGGATGGCAATACCAGCATTGCCTCCCGGGCGGCCTCTCTGTTAGGAGAGAAGGGCATCATCGCCTGCATCAGCGCCGGCAATGACGGGGATAATCCGTGGCACTATATCAGCCATCCTTGTGATGCCACCAACGTGTTGGCTGTGGGCGCCGCCGACATATACGGCAACATCGCGCCGTTTTCCTCCCGCGGGCCCTCATCTGACGGACGAGTGAAGCCCGACATCACCTCCTGCGGGGTGGAAACCGCCTGCATCTGGCCGGGTGACTGGCAAGGCAACGGCAACGGCACCAGCCTCGCCGCCCCCGTGGCCACTGGACTTTGCGCCTGTCTGTGGCAAGCTCTTCCCAGCGCCACCGCCACCCAAGTGATGCAGTACGTGCGTGAAAGTGCCTCCTGCTACCAACAGCCCAACGACTCCCTCGGCTACGGCATCCCCGACTTCTTCGCCGCCTACACCGCTCACGCCTCCGATGCCATTGGCACTTACAAACCGACAACATTGCAGGTCTTCCCCAACCCCTGCACCGATTTCTTCCAGATCCCGAATCCCCAGCAGGACATCACCCGCGTGGAGCTCTTCTCCATCACCGGGAGACTGGTGGCCACGCACACCAACCCGTCACAGCTGATCATCACAATTCCCGTTCAAAACCTTCCCGACGGCATCTATATCGGCAAGGTGCATCACCGCAACGGCCAGACAAAATCATTCAAGATACTCACCACGCGGTAACCTACCTTATTCATAGTTGATATCTGCTTGAGATGGCTTTTAGCTATTGGCCTTTGGCTATTGGCTATGGAATATTCGCAAAAGCCAATGGCTAATGGCCAAAGCAAAAGACACAGTTGTTTGAATAATAGGAGAGAATAATCAAGGCTACTTCTTTTCTTCCACCTCGCCAATTATTATCGCCAAATTCGGGAACAAATTTCGGCCAACTTCGTTAATGAAAATTGGCCAATCTCGGTAATAAAAATCAGCCAATCTCGGTAATGGATTTCCGCAACTCCTGTCTTTGTGTATAAATCCATCCGAACAATTCCAATAAGATTTTATTTAAAAATTTTATAATCTTAATATAATAAACATCCACAACCTCCGTTCTTCTTTCACGATGAACATACGGATATTGGACAATATTATCTCCCTTTTCTACCCACGGCTGTGTGCCGCCTGCGGGAACGCGCTCCAGCAGCATGAGCAGGAAATCTGCCTGCCCTGCATGTTGCATCTGCCGGAAACCAACTATCATTTGGACCACGACAATCCGCTGCGGGAGATTTTTGCGGGTCGGGTGAAGGTGGAGGAGGTGGCTGCCCTCCTGTTTTATAAGAAAGGGAACCGCGTACAACATATTTTACATCATTTAAAATACAATGGAAAGAAGGAGATTGGGGCTTATTTGGGCGAATACTACGGAAAAAAACTGAAAGACGAGCCACGCTTTCAGGATATTGACGGCATCATCCCTATTCCACTGCATCCTAAGAAGTTGCGCAAGCGCGGCTACAACCAGAGCGAGTGGATCGCCAACGGCCTTGCCTGCGGCATGGGACGCGAGGTATGGACGGACGTGCTCGTGCGCACGCAATTCACGGACACGCAGACGCGCAAAAGCCGCTTCAGCCGGTGGGAGAACGTCAAGGAGGTGTTTGCCGTGCAACATCCGGAGAAGATCGAGGGAAAACACCTGCTGGTCTGCGACGATGTGCTGACCACCGGTGCCACAATGGAAGCCGCCATTCATCAGTTAGAGAGCGTTAACGGGGTGAGGGTCAGCGTGGTGACGTTAGCCACCGCACACAATTGATTTTTGTTCTATCTTTGCAACGTTTTTCTAACGATAATAAAACATTTAAAAAATGAAGAAAATATTAGGCATCGGCAACGCCCTCGTGGATATCCTGGTCCACATTGAAAACGACAACATCTTATCACAAAACCAGTTGGACAAAGGCGGGATGGTCATGATTGATGCAGACCGCAAGCGGCAGCTGCACGAGCAGATCGGGCACATGGAGCAGTCGTGCGCCACGGGCGGTTCCACCTCCAACACCATCCACGGCATCGCCCGTTTGGGAGCGCCGGCAGGCTATATCGGCAAGATCGGACGTGACCCGATGGGGCAGTTCTTCCGCAGCGAGATGGAACGCTTCGGCGTGACCCCGCACCTCATCGAATCGGACGTGGACACGGGCATCGCCACCACCTTCATCTCCACCGACGCGGAGCGCACCTTCGCCACCTACCTCGGCGCCGCCGCCATGATGACTCCCGACGAACTCGACCCAGCCGTATTCGAACAGTACGACTGCATCCATGTGGAGGGATACCTCATCTTCAACCACGACCTCATCCTCAAAATCTGCCAGATTGCCAAGGAAAAGGGACTCCAAATCTCCATGGACATGGCCAGTTACAACATCATCGAGGCCAATTACGACTTTGTGAAGATGCTGCTCACCGACTATGTGGACATCATCTTCGCCAACGAGGAGGAGGCGAAAGCCTTTACAGGCAAAGAGGGCATAGACGCACTGAACGTGCTGTCCGAATACTGCCCCACCGCCATCGTCAAGGTGGGGAAAGAGGGTTCCTTCATCAAGATGGATGGAAAAACCACCAAGGTGGGCGTCATTCCGGTGAAGGCGGTGGACACCACCGGCGCTGGCGACATCTACGCCTCCGGCATCCTGTACGGCCTCATGAACGGCTATACCCCGGAGCAGGCCGGCGAGTTGGCCGCATACTTGGCCGGACACGTGATTGAATACGTGGGAGCCAAGCTGCCGGACAATGTGTGGACCGCCGTACACGAAAAATTCTTCAAATAGGAAATTTTCACAACAAAAAAGGGACACTTTCGCGTCCCTTCTGAGCCACTTGTGAGACTTGAACTCGCGACCTACGCATTACGAATGCGTCGCTCTACCAACTGAGCTAAAGTGGCTTGTTTTTGAGGCTGCAAAAATAGAAAAAAAATTGATACAAACACTTTTAAAATGAAAAAAATATTCTGCACCCTACTGGCATACGTTTTCTGCCTTGGTGTGACCTCTGCCCAGGACTTCAACACCTACTTCACAGACAGAACGTTACGAATCAACTACCTCCATATCGGAAACGGCACGGAGGAGTCGTTGGAAATAGACCATTACACGGCTGGCGGCATCTGGAGCGGCACACGTGCCTACCTCATCGAGCCGAACAACTACGGAGACCTTACGCTGGAAGTGTTCGATTCCCTCTCCAACAAGCTGATTTACAGTCGGAGCTACTCCAACCTTTTCATCGAATACCGCACAACGGAACGTGGCAAAACGGAAATCGATTCCATGGAGGAATGCGTCAACATGCCTTTCCCGAAGAACACGGTGCGTCTCAAGTTCACCAGCTTCGACCGCAACCGCAAGCCGACCACCCTTTCCATTTCCTATTTCAATCCCAAAACTACGGAATGCACCCCCGTTGTAAAGTATTACAAAACTTTGAACCTCCATGTCGGCAACAAGCCCTCCAAAGCCATTGACATCCTGTTCATCCCCGACGGGTACGCCCAGTCGGACAAGAAGTTACTGAAATACGACATGAAGCGCTTTGCCTCCTATGTGATGAATTGCTCCCCTTACAAAGAGATGAAGAAGAAGGTCAACATACGGGCCATCATGGGATTCTCGGAGGAGTCAGGCATCACGCAGCCTCAAAACAACATTTACCGAAACACACTTTTGAACTGCACCTATAATGCGTTGGATTTGGACCGTTACCTGATGTGTCCCGGCGTTTGGAATTTGCACGAGGTGGCCGATGACGCACCCTACGATGCCATTGTAATCATCTGTAACAGTGAAAAATATGGCGGTGGTGGCATCTACAATTTCTATTGTACGGTTTACAACCACGGCGAGTATCCCGATTATGTCATTGTACATGAGATGGGGCACCTGATTGGCGGTCTTGCCGATGAATACTACACTTCCGAGGTGTCGGTACAGGATTTCTACCCCGAGGGGGTGGAGCCAGTGGAACCGAATGTCACCACACTGGTAGATTTCAAATCGAAATGGCAGGACATGCTGCCCGCGGGAACGCCCGTGCCCACGCCTCCGGCGAAAAAAAGCAGTCCAGAATATGACCAGCTCGGCGTGTTCGAGGGCGGCGGATATGCGGCCAAAGGCGTGTATCGTCCCGCCATGCACTGCACCATGCACCAAATCCGCTACGACGACTTCTGCCCGGTGTGCAAAAAGACGCTGGAAGATGTGCTGGAATATTATTCCAAGTAAAAGATTAGAGTTGAGAGTTTAGAGTTGAGAGATTAGCTATTGGCCGTTGGCCGTTGGAATTTGGGAATTAGAAATTGGGATTTGATATTGGCTTTTAGCTATTGGCCGTTGGCCGTTGGCTTTTGGACTTTGTGTTAATGCCTGAATAAGGTTGACCGTTGGTCACTATTCACTATTCACTGATCACTGGTCTTAGTTCCTTAACCCCTTACTTTAACGCTTCAACGAAAAAGGAGCCGACACCTTCCAGCATCGACTCCTTTGATTTTATTCACGTATTCTGCGTGTGCCTATTTCTTCACGAAACTCTTCGTCACCACGCCCTTCTCGGTGCTGATGCGCACGAAATACATGCCGGCAGAGAGCTCCCTCACATCCAACTCAACCGTATTGGCATTCACTTCCACCGTTTTCAACAACTTGCCATAGACATCATACACCTGAACATTGTTCATTGTAAACTGTTCATTGTAAATTGTCAATTGTCCGGAGGTCGGGTTCGGGAAGAGGCTGGTAGCCAGTTCGTAGTCGGTGATGCCATCGGCCAACGTGGTGAAATTGATCATGCCCGATGTCGCTGTCTGTCCATCAGTGCAATTCGCCACCACATACACAGAATACGTCGTTTCCGGCAGCAGGCCCGTAAGCACATACGGGTGCTCGCTCACTGTAACGGTGGATTCCTGAGACACACCATTCTCCTTGTAATGGATAGTCCAAGAGGTGGCGGTGCCGTTCTCCGTCCAGTTCAGTTTCACGCTGTTCTTTGTCATCTCCGTGGCCGTCAGGTTGGTCGGCTCCTGGCATCCGGATGGCAAAGCCATCGTAGTGAACGTCAACTCGGCAGACCAGTCGCTGCTGGCATTGTCACCGCACACGGCCTTGACCGCCACCTTGTATTCGGTTGCCGGGTCAAGGTTGCTGAGCGTATAATGATTCGTGGCAACAGGTTGCTGATTCCAATTCGTTTCACTGGTTTTTCTATATTGTAAAATCCAGGAAACCGCGTTATTGGCATCCCAAGAAAGTTCCACCGAAGAGGTTGTGATGGTGCCAGACGTCAGACCCGTAGGGGCCAGACAAGCATCTGCCTGCGGCGTGGTGAACGTGAGCGTGTTGCTCCATTCGCTACTCATGTTGCCACCGCAGAGGGCACGCACGCGAACTTCGTAGTTGGTTTCTGCCGTCAGGTTGGACAACACACAGTTCGGTGCGCTGACATTCATCGTCTGCCACGTGGCATCCGATTGGGTCTTGTAGTTCACCTCCCATTGGCTGGCTCCATTAGGACTCCAGCTGATAGAAGCACTGTTGGCCGTCAAATTGGAGTATGCCAAGTTGGTGGGTTGGTCGCACACCACAATCGGACGCACGGCGATGTCGTCAACGCAGCAGCGGTACGCCAGCGTAGTGGATGTTGGGTAAGTGTTCACCCACTTGAAGGCGATGCGGGCACCCGCCGGCACATTAGTGACATTCTGGAACGTGACGGAATCTCTGGTTATCGCCGTGACGGGTACAATATTGGCCACCGGTACGAACGTGCCGATATTGTACGGATCCGTCGTGTATCCGACCTCCAAACGCACGTATGTGGCATCGGCAGTACCCATACGTTTGGAGAAAGCAATGCTGATGTTGGACAATGACTCGTTGAATTCCGGCAACGCCACCAAGGTGGAATCCGTGGGATAAGCCTGCATCAACAGCGTGTTGGGCTCGCTGGAAGCGAATGCGTATGATGTGGAGGCCAGACGGGAAACCACGTGCGGCTGCCATGCGGAAGCCTCAAAGGTGCTGTAACCGTGCCAGCAATCCGGAAGCACACCCTCTGTCTGATAGGTGGCATTTGTCGTAATGGCATCAAAGTTCTCAAGATAAGGCAGAGCTTGCGGAGCACACACCGTTTGGGCTGTGACAGCATCCGAATATGCGCTACCGTCGCTTGCGGTACAGTTCGCCATCACGGCAAATTCATACGTCGTACCCGCTTGCAAACCGGTCACCACATACGGGTGGGTTGTCACATTCGGGAGATAGGAATACGTGCTCGTGCCCGCTTCAGCGTAACGGATGGTGTAGCTGGCCGGCGAGTCATTCCACGGGTCGTTCCAATCCAACGTTGCCGAGTTGGCGGTCACCTGAGTCACCATCAAACCTTCCGGATCGAAACAAGACGGGATCTCTGACACCACAACATTGTCCACATAAACCGTGTTATAGGCAGGAGTCCGCGACAGGAAAGCAATAAAGTTTCCATTACCGCTGTACTGGCTGAACACCACGCGCTTGGGCTCAAAGATGCTGGGCAGAGGAGACGACACCGTATCCACAGGCACAAAGGTGCTCAGGTCATGCGGATCCGTCATTACACCTACTATCAGGAAATAGTCGGCAGAGGAGGCTTTATAGTCAAATTGTACCTGTAACGTGTTGATATTCCGGTTAAACGGAGGTGTCGTGGCCAACGAGTAAGTAGTGCTGCTGGAATAGAAATACAGTGCCGCACCCGATGTGATATACGGATAATTTGTGGTAGCCGAATAGGTATTTTCCCTCTCCCAACAATGCGGGAAAGCGGCAGATCCCGTTCCCTGATTTTCAAAATCTTGCACAAACGGCAGCGAGTCAATCGGCGTACAATCTGTGCGGAACGAGTAAACCTGGCTCCAAGCGCTGTTTTCGGTAGGGCTACAGATTGAGCGAGCATATACGTCATAGTTGGTGCCCGGGGTAAGACCGGTGATGGTGAGACTGTCTTCGTAAGCAATCACCGAGGTGGCACCCGCCACCAGCACATCAGGACTGAAGCCTTCAGGACCGTAGGCCACTTCCCATTCGGTTTCACCACTGCCGTTACGCCATTTCAGGGAGGCCGAGGTCATGGTGATATCGGTGGCCGTGAGGTTGGCCGGCTTCACACAACCCGGAGCATACGTCACCGACAGGTTGTCGATATACAACGTGGCCGCCGTCTGTACGGAACGGATAGCGAGGAACTTGCCTGTTCCGACATACGAGGTGAATGGGATGTGGAACTCGTTCCACACCGTGGTGCGGGCATTGACCGTCTCTACATGCTCAAATGTACTCATATCCGACGGATTGCTCATCACACCCACCTCAACAGAATAGTTGAGATTAGAGAATTTTCCGAAGAAATTCAATTGTAACACATTGATATTGGCATCAAATTCGGGCAGAACGGCATAGTTGCTCGTTGTCGAGCTGGTGTAGAAATAAAGATAGTTGCCAATATAGACATACGAAGCGCTGTTGTTCGTATATAATGTTCCATTACCTGTCTTGGTCCAACACTCCGGAACATTGCCCGTCCCAGTGGACATATTGTCGAAATCATGGGAATACGGTACCGGGAACGGAGCGCACGTTGTGGTGAAATTGCAGGCAAACGACCACGGAGAGGGGGATCCATCCGGACAAATGTTGCGAACGTAGAACGTATATTCCGTGTTGGGTTGCAGGTTGTCCAAGAGGAATGAGCTTCCCGGATTGTAGATTGTAATCGGCGTGGCCGTGTCGGGCAGGAAGCCAGGCTCGCCATATACATATTCACAACTGCTGACGTTCGGCGTGGAATACCATACGATTTCGGCACTTTCCGATGAGACACCGTGGACCGTGACATCCAACGGCATAAAACAACTTTCTGCCGTGTCAATCACCATATCATCTATTCTAACCGTGTTGGTCCGCTCCTTATCTCCGCACTTGATCGCGATAAAGCGGCCCGTGCCAGTATAATTGGCAAAATAGACGCTCATATCCTCCCATGTGGACAATGTAGAAGGACAAATGGCCTGAACCGGAACAAACGAGTTGGGATTCGCCGGATTATCCATCACACCCACCACCACTTTGTTTTCGGCGGTTGTGATTTTAGCCTTGAATGACATCTTCAACGTGGTGAGGTCGATAGAGGCATCCAACTCCGGCAGAATGGCTATATCAAAATAGGTGGTCGTTGCGTATAAATAGAGGGCTCCGGGAAGCGTGTTCACATTGCCAACCGCCGTATTGACATACGGATAGGTGGTCGTGGTGCCACTGTAATATTTGCTCCAACAGTCAGGCAGATTTGTGTAACGGCTGACACTTCCATCGAAATTCTCTGTATAAGGGATGGTCGTAATGGCATTGCAAAGAGTGGTGGTCGTAATCTCATCCGTATAGGCGCTTTCATCACCATAGCCACACACAGATTTGATTTTGAACTGATAGATGGTACCGGCATTCAGCCCATGAAGCGTGTAAACCGTATCCGTAATACCTGGAACAGACGTCCACTGGGAAACGGTGTCCTCTTTGTATGCGATTTCCCATTCCGTTTCCATAGCACCCGGGCTCCAAGAAAGCGTGATGGATGTCTGGGTCTGTTCTTCCACCGACACATTCACCGGTTTGTAGCAAGTGTGGATTTGGTCCAATGTAAAATTATCCAAATACATATTTGAAGTTATATTCGTGCCACCAAACTTAAAAGCGAGGAAACGGCCCGTGCCGGTATAGTTGGTGAATTCCACCAATTTCTCTTCCCACGTGTTCGTGGTGCTCACCTGAATTGTATCATACGGAACAAAAGTGTTGATATTCATGGAATCCGTCATGAATCCAATCATCAACATATAAGATGTGCTACTGCTTCTTACACGGAAAGTGGCAGCCAAACTCGAGATGTTGAAAGAATCGTCGATTCTGGGCGTGGCAAGAAAGTTCGAGTAGTACGTGTAATCGGATTGGCCACTCTGCGTACCACTGCTGAAATACACGGAAGCGGGTGCGGAGAAGTTTGTGGTAGTCAAATACGGATAGTAATTGTACGTGCCCGTATTGGTGCAGCCATGCGTCCAACAGGTGGGATGCGCATTGGAGCCCGTGCCATACGTATCGAAATTGTCGGTGAATGGCAGCGTGGAGATGATACCGCACTCTGTCATAAACGAATATTCCAACGACCAGGGACTCGCACTGCCCATACCGCAGTCGGCCTGTACCTGGACAGTGTAATTCGTGGAGGGTATCAGGTTGGCAACCGGACAGTTGCTCGTGGTCAGCCCACTATATTCCGTCCAAGCCGCATCATCATCGTTTGTAGGCTTTATGCGCAAGGTCCAGGATGACACATCGGGATTAGATTGCCAGGCAACATCCGCACTCGTGGTCGTGATATTGCTGGACGTCACATTTTCCGGTCTCGGACAGTCGTTCGTGAAATCCAAGTTCAATTCGTCAATATAATACATGCCAGTGCCCGTCGTGTTCAAACGGAAAGCGATATGGCGGTTGAAGCCTGTGGTCTGCACACTGTCGAAGCGGACTTCCACAAACTGATGTGAACCTGTAGCCGTAGGTACTGTATGAACCAATTCGAAGGTGGAGGTGTCAAACGGATTGCTCATGACACCAATCTCCAGATTGCCAGAAGTGACAGCCACCTGGTAAGCCCAGAAATTGAGGGTCAAGCCCTCTATATTGGCATTGATCGGCGGGGTGGCCGCCCATGCGTTTTTACTGCTGAAACGCAAGGCCGCAGCGCCATCATGTGCATACGAAGTGGAGGTGTAAACCGACGGATAGGTCAGCGTGGCAGAGGAGGCATACGCCATCGGACGGGTCCAGCAGTCCAGATAAGCATTATTGGCATAGGTGTTGAAATCCTGCATATATGGCACATCCAGCACATCCGAGCACAAGGTGGTGAATTCCTCCTCGAAGCAATAGGGACTTTCTCCACTGGCACAGGTCATCTTCACCTTGAATTTATATTTGTTGTCGTCGATAAGGCCCGTAACCGTATATGTGGTATCGGTAATGTTGGTGATTTCCACCCAAGTGGCCGCCGGGTCTTCCGCATCAAGGTAGGCCAATGTATAAGAGAGGGGCGTGCTGCCGGCAGGCGCATTCCATGAACAGGAAATGCTGTTGTCACTACCATTTGTCTGCACCAGATTCTCCGGCATGGAACATCCTGGTATAGTGACCGTCAAGTTGTCGATGAAAATTCCATTGTACCCATACGATGATCCCATAGGTGGCTTGGCTACTATAAAGGCAATGTAGCCGGCCGGGCCATTGTAATTGGCCAACGACAAGGTGTACTCTTCATAATTCGTGGTTGTATTTTCAAGAGAATCCAATGGAATAAAAGTATTAAAGTCCACGGGATCTGTCACGATACCGATGACGACCTTGCTCTGATAAGTTGCACTGGAGGAAGATTTTCGAGACATAAAACTAAGTTCCAGTGTATTCAGCGGATTGGTAAATGCCGGCAACACCACATAATTGGTACCACTGCTTGTGGCTGAATAGGAATACATATACAGATAATTGTTTCCGGAATATGCATTCGTGGTGGAGTTGTTGACATACGGGAAATTCTGGTTGGGCAACGAATTGTCCTTGCGCCAGCAGTTCGGCACCGGATAGCCGCCGGCAGAACCGCCAGCGAAGCTTTCAAAGTCCTCTACATACGGGGCGGTTTTGGGCATACAAACCGTCACAAAGGAAAGCGACGTGGCATAGTAATAGTCGCTGCCACAGTTCGGACGCACACGAACATCCACAGTATAGGAGGTGGCATCATCCAATCCGGTAATCGTGTAGAAGGTATCCGTAACGCCGGTCACATCCGTCCAGGTGGCATCACCCGGCATCTTATAACTGAAATCGTAGGAAGACACTCCCGTGGAACTCCAGGAGATCTGCACCGAATTGGTGGTCATACCCGAAACCTCCATCGTGGAAGGATACATACAATCCGACCAATACATGCCGAAGTCGTCCAAGTATGAGGTGGCCCCTGTGGATCTAAGCGTGATGTACCGACCTTGGGCCGTGGTGCCTGCCAGATTTATTATGGCTTGCTGCCAGTCGGTATTTGCTGCCGGGGTGAAGGTTTGGATAGAGGTGAACGTATTAATATCCGTGGGATCGCTCATCACACCCACCTGGATGGCCGCCGCCGATGTGGCCGACGATTTTTTCAACCAAAACTGAACCGTCACATTTCTTGCCAGAGTGTCTGACAACAACGGCGGCGCGATGATATAAGAGCTGAGCGTTGATGACGCATACATATACACACTCGCGTTACCGGAATAATGGTACGTAGTGTACAAATAGGGATAAGAAGTGGCTGTTGTGGTATATTTCCGGTTCCAGCAGGGCACCTCAAAATGACCTGAACCCGTAGTGTAACCATCAAATTGCTCAGTGAACGGAAGCTGGGCTGCAACACAAGGATCAATGGGGGCAAGAGGCGTGGCTTCGCACACCGAACCGGACATAGCCGGACTGCCCGTGCTATAGACAGCTTCCACCGTATAGCAGTAAGGAGTGTTTTCCAAAAGACCTGTATCAACATAAGAGAAACCCTCCTCCAAGGAGGTGTTCAGCAAATTGTAGTCGCGATAGACGCGGAAGCCGGAAAGGTTGTCAGAGACGAACTCGCCCTTCACCACAAACGGAATACCCATCTGTTCCAGGGAGGTGCCATCCGTCAAAGCCGTCCAGTTTCCAGAATTGATGCTGTACTGTATGGCATTACCCGTGCTCAACTCGGTGAGGATGGAGCGAGGGGCAATCCAGGGCGTGTTGGAGGCTGTGAAGCAGACGGCCACCCAATACGTGCCGGCAGCCAACGATGTGTTGATATTGGCAGTAATCTGCATAATCGGACGATCGGTGTTCGTCAAAGCCGTAGCCGTGGTACGATAGATGCCCGTCCACTCCTGGGAGGCCATGCAGCTGACCGCACCGCTGGTCCACACCGGCACGGCGGTGGAATCTATCGGTTGGGTGTCGTAGATGCGCACATAGCAACCCGTAAACGGCGAGGATGTCGGTGTGCTGCCCGTCACGTAGGCAAAGAAATCGATTTTCGAAACCACCGCCGCCGCAGTCAAGGTGAAATCATCGGCAATCCAGTACGAATGGTCCATATCGCTAACCGTGGCATGGGCATTGTAACCATAATTGCCCTGACCGCCATACATTGCGCTGACATCCGCACCATCCGCACCCGCTCCCGGACGCGTGACAAGGTCGGCCTGATCGAAAAGATTCAGACGGGAAGGCTGGGTGGTGCCATACGGCACATCCCAAGTGATTTTCATTTTGGAATCAGATAACGGGATAACCGTCACGTTTTCAGGCGGATTCGTCTGGGCAAATCCTAAAACACTCACGAAAAGTGTTAAACATAATACAAACAGTTTTTTCATAATGGTTTGTTTTTGTTATTATCTATTTGTTACTCTTTTTTCCTTTTTGTTACAAGAATAAAAATACAAAAATACAAAAAAAACGGCATCAGAAGATACCGTTTTTTGTTTCTAACAAATATTAAGGATACACCCGCTACTTCTTCACGAAGCTCTTCGTCACCACACCCTTTTCGGTGCTGATGCGCACGAAGTACATACCGGCAGAAAGCTCTCTCACATCAAGTTCCACCGTATTGGCATTCACCTCCACCGTCTTCAACAACTTGCCATACACATCATACACCTTAACATTGTTCATTATTAATTGTTCATTGTTAATTGTAAATTGTCCATTGTTCGGGTTCGGGAAAAGGTTCGTGGCCAACTCGTAGTCGGTGATGCCGTCCGCCAATGTGGTGAAATTGATTGTACTCGATGTCGCTGTCTGTCCATCGGGGCAATTCGCCACCACATACACGGAGTAGGTTGTCTCCGGCAGCAGGCCCGTCAGCACATACGGGTGCTCACTCACCGTGACGGTGGATTCCTGGGCCACACCCGTCTCCTGATAGTTGATAGTCCATGAGGTGGCGGTGCCGTTCTCCGTCCAGTTCAGTTTCACGCTGTTCTTCGTCATCTCCGTAGCCGTTAGGTTGGTAGGCTCTGCGCAGCCGGGAACCGCCTCAGTGGAGAAGGTCTGCACAGCGGACCAGTCGCTGCGGGCGGTGCCACAGGCGGCACGCACACGTGCATCGTACGAGGTGCTCGCGGCAAGACTGTTGATTCCGTACGTCGGGGTGTTGTGCACCGGAATGGTGATGTTCCACTCCGAACTTGCGGAAGCCTTATACTCGAAATCCCAATCGGTTTCGCTGTTGCCCGCCGTCCAGGTGGCTGTAGCCGTTGATGTCGTGATATTGGAGATGGTAAGCGCTGACGGTGCGGCACATGGCAGTGTAGTGAACGATTGCGTCGTCCAGTCGCTGGTGTTGCCGCCACCGCAATCCGTCTGCACACGCACCTGATACGTGGTGTTCGGCTGCAAGCCCGTCATGGTATAGGAAGGTGTCGTCACCGGAACAGCGGTACTCCAATCGTTGTTACCCGTCTTGTACTGCACATTCCAGCCGGAGGATCCGTCATTGGTCCAGCTCATCTGCGCGGACGTAGGCGCAATGCCGCCCACGGCAAGACCTGTAGGCGCGGCACACGGCAAAAGGCTCAGTACCAAGCTGTCCACATAACCTATATTCGATCCGTTAGCAGGCTTCGGAGCCACCAGCACAATATACTTGCCCACACCCGCAAAGTTGTCAAAACGGACAGTCACGGGTTGGTAGGCAGAGCTGTTCGAAATGAACGTGTCCACCACCATCATGGTGTATGGATCGTTCGCATTCCCCAAAACACCTACCAAAAGGAAGAACTGATTAGTGTTGGAGTTGCTTTGGCTACGACCCTTAAAGGTGAGTTGCAACGTGTTGATCGGATTTTGGGTGATGTCGATCGGCGGCAACACCGCAAACTGATCCCCGCTGGAACCACTTTTAGTGGTATAAAAATGCAAACTGTTCAATCCATTGGCTGAATAATTCTGACCTTCATAAACAGTGGGGCATCCGGTATTGGAGGAATACATGCCTGTATTGATATACCGCCAGCAGTCAGGAAGGACATTTACATTCCGATCAGTAGTTCCTGTTACATTGTCAAAATTTTCTATATAAGGTAATTGTACACCATCATTACATTCCGTTTCAAACAGGATTGATGCACTCCAATCGGAATTACAGGCGGCTTGGACCTGGACTTCGTAGATAGTATTACTCGTCAAGCCTGTGAGGGTGGCGGTTGTGCTTGTGGCAGAAGAGGTACTCCAAACCGTATCCCCTACCGGACGATAACGGATGTTCCATGCTGTTTCCGTGCCGTTGGGATGCCATGTCAACACAGCCGATTGGTTGGTGACATTAGAAGCGGTGACATTATCCACCGGCAGACAGGTTTGAGCCTGTGAAATCATAATATTATCAAAACAACCCTGGTTGGTGTACGTTAGTTTCGGCACTTTGATGGTCAAGAAGCGACCATTTCCTGTGTAATTATTGAAGAATATACGGTAATGCTGATAGGCCTCCGTATTAATGACCAAGGAGTCAACCATTTCAAAAGTGCTTTCATCCAAATAGTCGGACATCACGCCAATCAAGCATGTAAAGGTGGGCACCGACGAGTACACCGCATAGGCCCGCACATCAAACGACAATTCAAGACCGCTGACGGTGGCTACCGTGGGGTCAATTTCCGGCAAAACGGCATACTGGGTGCCGTAGGTACCGGATGTGCCGACAAAGAATTGCAAACTGTAATTTCCGGATTGAGCATATTCATTACCATACACAACATATGGATAATTCGAGTAGGAGGTCCCGTTGTTCAGCGTGTGCCAGCAAGTAGGCACATTCGTGGGACCGGTTGTCGGATAGTTGATATGCAGATAGTTGTCGAAATTCACGGCATACGGCAGCGAATCCAGAGGCTCGCAGTCTGTACTCGCCACGAGCACCTGCGATGGGATGGCATAATCATCCGGTCCGCAGACAGCCACCACACGGATTTCGTATTCGGTGTTGGCTTGCAATCCAGAGATGGTACTCGGATTGACGGACACATCCTCACTCTCCCATATGGAATCCGAAACCGGCTTGTACTGAATCTTCCAATCCGATTCTGTTCCATTGACACCCCACTGTATTGTCAACGAGTGCGGTGTGGCTTGCGTTAGCACCGGACGGTTCACCGGCATACAAACGGAAGAGACATCCAACCTCAAATTATCCACATAACCGGCGTTGGTACCAGCGGGCAACAATTTGGCGGCTATTGCAATCCTTCGCCCATCCGTGTGCTGGTATTTGTTCATAAAGACCGTAAAATGGTCATATGTGGTTTCTGTCACATATACTGTATCTACTGGCCTGAAAGTTAAGAAGTTGGATGTGTCGATAATCACACCCACAATCAGTGTGAACGTAGGATATGAGACATTTCCCTTTCGGGCATCGAACGAGAGTTCCAACGACTGCATCGGGAAGAGGGTCGTGTCTATTTCCGGCAGAATGGCATACTGGTCAGCGTAATAGTTGCTTATAGTTCCCCGATTGAAATAGAGAACATTGGGAGCGGATTGGGACAAAGAGGAAGTTCTGTACACCAACGGGAAACCATCGTAGGATGTGGAAGTTGCACCACCTTCGTTGATATAACCCCAGCACAATGGCAGATTATTCGCAGAAGATGTAGAAGTGGTTCCGTCTTCCGCATCAAAGTTTTCCTGCCACGGCATCTGGTTGATGGGTTCGCACTCGGTCTGGAAGGGTACCTGCACAAAGTTCGAATAGCCGGCATTGTTTGCGCACACGCTGCGTATAAAGAGCGTGTAATGCGTGCCTGCGGTCAGGCCTGTCAGCGTGCAGGGAGAGGATGTCACCACCATCGGCGTCACATCCGACACGGAGATGTTGTAGCCATAGGGCACCGGGTAAAGTTCGTAGGCGCTACTACTGGATGAGATAGTCCACGAGACGGTGGCATCATGGGTCCCTGTCTGGCTCACCGTCACGTTGCCGGGAGGAGTACAATTCGATATGAAGTCTATAAACACGTCATCCAAAAGAATCTGGGTACCCTGCGCCTTGAAGGCAATATTCCGTCCAATGCCATTATAGGACGCCAACGAGGCCGTATGTGTCTCCCAAACATTGCCGGTAGAGTTATGGAATGTAGCAATAGGAACAAAGGTGCTAATATCGGATGGGGTGCTCAACACACCTACAGTCATAGCGGTACTCAAATACGACGGCTGTGCATACGTCTTGAAGGTAACCTGCAGAGTATTCATAGCTAAAGACGGGTCAATCTCCTGCATAATCGCCATACTGTAAGAGGCAGCGGTGCTGTTGGCAAAATAAATGGCATTCGGAACAGAAGCAGCATACATACTGGTCCGGTACGGATACGGATTGGGGTCGTCGGTTGATTTCGTCCAACAGTCCGTCAGATATGCCGTACCCGTGACCGTATAGGAATCGAAGTTCTCAATGTATGGCAACGAGGAGATAGGCGAACATGTGGTAGTGAACGTGTATTTCATCCAGTCGCTGGTGGAATTGGACCCGCAATCGGCCTGAATGAAGACATCGTAATCGGTTTGGCTCACAAGGTTGGTGAGAACCGCCGTGTTCGTGGAAGTGCTATTGACCATTGCATTGTCCAGATCCACGGAATCCTTCGGTCCATACACAAAGTTCCAATTACCCTCCAAGCCTCTCGGAATCCACGTGATGGTAGCCTCATCATGATGAATCTCCAACGCACTGATATTATCCACCGATGTACAGCCTTTCTTGTATTTTACATCAATATCATCCAGATACATAATTGATTGCGACAGGGCTGACGGCGTGCGGAAAGCGATATAACGTCCGGTTCCCACATACGAGGTGGTGAAAATCTCCATCAACTCCCAATTGTCTTTGGCTAAGGGATAGCAAACACCCACCCGTTCGAACGTACTCCGGTCGGCAGGATCCGACATGATACCCACCTCCACGTAATAGCTGTTACTGGATTTCCTTGCGTAGAATTTGATTTGCAGGCTGTCCATCTTGACCGAGGCTTCCATCGGCGGCATGATGGCATAGCAGTAGTTTGACGAAGTGCCGTTCATATAGAGGCACCCGGCTCCGCTGTAATGCTGTCCGGAATAGATATACGGATACGGGGTTGACATATTGGACAATGCCGTCCAGCAAGGGGGGAACAGACCCGGAGTGGCCACAGATGTGGATGAGGACGGCGTTCCGTATGTGTCGAAATTGTCAAAATAGGGAATGGTGATCTCCGTGCAGGGAGTGTGGGTATTCAGCGTGGTTTTGTTCAAACTGGTACTCGTACCACACACGGAAGTGAGCCGGAACTGATAATTGGTGTTCGGCGTGAGATTGCCAAGCGAATAGGGATGTATGGTGATATTACCCGCCGATGTCCAGTTAGAGGATCCGCTCACGCGGTATTCCAACAGCCATTCTGTCTCGCCGTTGCCGGGTGAAAAGTCAATGGTCACACTGGTGCTGCTGACATTGTCAAACCAAGCCACTGGGGGCACGCAGGTGGCGGCATTGCACGAGGTGAAACGGATGTTGTTACGTTCCGCCGAGCCAGTACCCGCCACTAACATGTTATAAGGATTGAAATTATCCACAGAGGCAAGCGACGTGGTGTTCACATAACGGGTGATATTGCTGGTAGAGGTATGCGTCTTGAAATTCTTGGCCGCCGTGCCGCCCGTTTCCATGCTGTTGTTATCCACAATCAGCACCAGATTACTGGTTCCATTATAATGGAAAACAGAATCCAGCAAAAGAGTGTTCCATCCGGAGTCTTCCGTGTTAGGCTGCCAGACAACGGTTCCGTCAAAGACCTTTTGGGCATTGGTGATGGGAAGCCAGGAGGCAATGGCTGTGGCCGTGGTGTGCATCAGATAAATGGTCAGATTCCGTTTTGCCGATGAGGTTCCAGCATACTGGAAACTGATGCTGGAAATATCTTGCGCACCACCCATCTCGCTGGCCAAATATATCTGTTGCGAATAGCTGTATTTGTACGTGTTATACGCCGGCACAAAAGCACTGTTTGTTGTACCCGTTCCCACTTCTATATTTTGAGGAACGGCACAGCCTGTGGAGAAGGAAATCTCCAACGGCGTTCCTGTACCGTATTGGCAATCCGAATACACCCGCACATCATAACGGGTGTTGGGCTGCAGTTCGGACAAACGACATGATGCTCCTGTTACCGTTTGGGGCGATGACCAGTTATTGCTGCCCGAGACGGCGTATTCCACCATGTAATCGCGTACGCCATACGGGGCCATAGTCCAGGAGATCTTGGCCGTTGAACCGGTCACCTCATTCACACGCAATCCGGAAGGCTCCATACAGGTGGGAGCCACATCCATTTTCACGTCATCAATATAAACATAACTGTTCTCCGATGCAGGCTGGTAGAAGGCCAAATAGAACGTCCGATCAGTGTACGGAATCTTGACAATATGCTCATACCAAGTGCCCGTGGCCGGGTAATCTGAAGCAAACAGATCTTTAAGAGGCATGAATGTATTCATATCATCAGGGTTGGTCATGACACCCACGCTCACTCGCCCGTAGCCACCTGTAGAGGAGCCGCTTCTCAACGCCTTGAAAGAGAGTGTCACATCCGTGCCGCTATAATTGGAAAGGTCGAAAGCCTCCGACACCGCCAAAGAATAACAGGTGGCACTTCCATTCACCATATACAAAGAACCCACGCCATTGTATTTGTATGTGGATGATACAAAGGGATACGGGCTTGTGTAATTGCTTTCCCTCGTCCAGCAGGTCGGGAACGGACCCGGTACCGCCACAGTGGAAGAAGTAGCTGTACCATAGGAATCAAACGTCTCCACGTATGGTAGTGTGGTGACCGCGTCGCACCGCGTGGTGAAACAGGTCATGAAGGTCCACTGGCTCTGTGTGGACCCGCAATTTGCGCGAACGAACGCACAATAGTCGGTATTGGGAATCAAATTAGTATAGTCGAACTCTGTTGTTGTGCTGGTCATACTCGTGCCTGACGACGGGTGGTCACCCACCGGCACAACCACCACATCCCAGCTGCTCTCCGACCCCACCGGGATCCAGCGAATGGTGGCTGAAGATTCCGTAATTCCTGTCACGGAAACGGACGCGGGCCTCACACATGCGGAGTGCACATCCAATTGGATATCATCCACGTATGCCGCATTTGTACCGCTGGTTGGACGTGGCAACATGATGGCTATGTATTCACCTCTACCCGTATAAGAGGCGAACGAAACCGACTTGCTGTGATAGCCGCCTTCATTTGAAGCAAGACCGATAGTACTCACCGGGGTGAAAGTGGCAGCATTGGTCGGGTCGGTCATCACACCCACCTTCACCTGGCAGGACCATGACGATGTGGTACTCCCGCGCATTATCTTGAACATCAACTCCAACGTACGAATGGGATGCACGGCCGTGTCTATACGCGGCAAGATGGCATATTGGTCGCCGTTGCCATACGAAGAACCAGAAGAGACCGCATAAAACCGCACAGCATTAGCTCCAGAATAAGCGGATGTGGCACTGCTGAACACAACGGGATACCCCACCCAGTTGGTACCCATATTAAGGTAATTCCAACAATTGGGAAGATTGTTGACAGCAGAACCACCTGTCACGGCCGGCCATGAGTCGAAATCCTCCATGTAAGGCAGCACTGTCAACAGGTTGCATGAGGTCTGCGCCCGACAAACCCAGCTATAAGCACTGGTATCGCTGGCCACACCCAATGCCCGCACATAAAAGTCATAATCGGTACCGGCGCTCAAGCCGGAAATCGTCGTATGCGTAGTGTTGGCATCCGCAAGGCTACCCGTGCCCGGAGCAAACCCTTTCGTACCATATTCTATGATCCAGTTGCCGGCGGAGCCGTTTTCGCGCCACGACAGGCTTACCGAAGAGGCGGTTGTCTGATAGGCAACCACGCTGTCGGGCTTCGGCAACAGGTTGACATCGCCCAACAACACATTATCCACATAACCGGTGTTTGTAACAGTCCCTTTCAGCGCCTTCAACGCCACATAATCGCCATTGCCGGAGAAAGTGCTGAAATCCACCCGTATGGTGGTATAGTTTGTGCCGTTGACCGGATACAGCGCCACCTGCTGGAACGTGGCAGGATCTGTGGGGTCACTCATCACCCCCACTGCCAGGTTGAACGGATTGGTGGCCGAAGAACTCCGGGCATCGAACTCCATTTTCAATCTATTGACAGAATAGGCTACATTGTCCAATTTCGGGAGAATGGCATACTGGTTGCCATCCGTAGAACCCGTACCCACATTAAAACGGATGGAATTCATTCCCGATTGGGCGTATGATTCGGAAGCATACGTGGAAGGAAGACCCGGATTGGCGGTACCTTCGTTCAGATATTTCCAACAGTCAGGCAACACATGGCTGGCAACAGTCGTGGCCGTGTTGCCCGCATAGCCATCGAAATTCTGCCAATACGGCAGCTGTGAAAGCACACAAGGAGCACCCAATTGGACAGAAATATTGGCAGGGGCAGATTCGCAACCGTTGGCATAAACTGAAGTCACCCCATATTCATACATATCACTGACTTGCGGATTGTCCATATAAGTGTGTTGCGTGACAGGAGAGGTTGTCAGGAGTATGCCGTCACGGTAAACGTTGTAGCCGGAAGGAATGCCGTCGCCCCTGTCCACGATACCGAAGATGGAATAATTGGCTGTCGTCTGCAACTCCCAGCTATCGGTGATATTGTTCAACCAAAGGTTTTTGAACGGCACCACTGTATTCGTACCCACATATATCGGCATACCCGATGTTGTCAGCTGGCAACTGATCCCGATCCACACTTCGCGGGACGGGTCGATGTTGTATTCACGGCTCAACGCGACCACGTTCTGAGTGTTCACAGTGAGACTCTGGGTGACCGCTTGTTCGTGTACCAAGCTGCCGGGCCTGATGGTGGAGGTGGTCTCATCCACGGAACCGCTCTCCCATATCCGGATGGTATAGGTGCACAGATAGGACGGAATCGCCGGGATAAACGACACGGATGTCAGCACATAGCCCGAATAGGGTTGAAGGTCGGTGGTGGTGAAGCGCACCACCGCCGCACCGTTGGTGCCATTGCCCCATCCTGCGGGCGAAGAGGCTGCCGCCGGTGTGGCCCAACTGAGAATCTGCTGGTTAGGACTTTGCGGTGCTTCCCAATTCAACGTCACATTGCCGGTGCTCGGCGTGTGGGGGGATGCCGTCAGCCCCGAAGGGGCTATACAGGTGTTCTGCGCTTCCAGCATCCATATTCCTGCCAGAAACATTATCAGAGTAAAAAAAGCTCTTTTCATACTATTGGGATTTTATATTTTTCTACTGGAATAATAAATTTGAAAACGGCGGTAAAGATACGAATTTTTCGGTTAACAAATACTGGGAGTTGCTATTAGCCATTGGCCGTTAGCCGTTAGCTATTGGCTTTTGTGTTAATGCCTGAATAAGGTTGACCGTTTGTCACTATTCACTATTCACTGATCACTAATCACTGGTCTCTGGTCTTTGGCCATTGGCTTTCTTTCACTTTAAGGTATTATAATTCATTATATTACTACCCCGGCCTGCGGCCACCCCTTCTTAAAGAAGGGGAATTTAACTTCTTAGTTTCTTAACTCCCTACATCCTCTCAACTCTAATCTCTAAACTCTCAACTCTCCCCCCCTCCCCATCAACAAAAAAGGAACCGACACCTTCCGGCATCGGCTCCTTTGGCTTTTATTATCGTATTAAATGTTTACTTCTTCACGAAGTTCTTCGTAACCACGCCCTTCTCGGTGCTGATGCGCACGAAGTACATGCCAGATGAAAGATCTCTCACATCAAGTTCTACCGTATTGGCATTCGCTTCAACCGTCTTTAACAACTTGCCATACACATCGTAAACCTGAACATTGTTAATTGTAAATTGTTCATTGTTAATTATGAATTGTCCATTGTTCGGGTTCGGATAGAGGGTGGTGAACATGTCGTAGTCGGCGATGCCGTCGCCAGCGGTGCGGAAGGTCACAGTGTTGGACGGAGCGCTGGTACCCTCGGTGCAGTTGGCTACCACATACGCTGTGTAGTTAACCTGCTGCTCCAGTCCCGTAAGTGTAAACGGGTGGGAAGTGGCCGTCACGGTGGACAATTGGGAGACTCCTTCCGCCCTGTAGTTAATCGTCCAACTGACAACATTAGTACCTGTCTGCGACCAATCCAACTTCACGCTGGTCTTCGTGATGTCCGTTGCCGTCAGGCCCGTAGGAGTTTCACACGGATCGGGTGTAGGCGGTGTGGGAGGTGCCGCATTGCAATCCGTGGTGAAGGTGGTCAACTGGTTGGAGCTTATCATGCTCATATCCTGCTGACTATAGATTACATTGCCCACTCTGTCCAAAACGACCACACTGACCTCATAATCATAATCACCCTCAACCCAAGTCAGCGTAGTGGGCACGTTATTGCACAGCATTACGCGGACGGTATCCACACTGGAGGAAGTGCCGTGGTCGAGAGCCTCCACATTGGCCACTGTGGTACCATTTTGTTTCACAATGATATAGCCATCGTTCCAGCCATCGCCATAATCGTCATAGCATACGAAGCGGAATTCGCACTGGTCGCTGACGACACACAAGTTGGTGGAGGCGGTTATCGGCCCTACCCACACGCTGTTGCCGTCGGCACCGCAATCCGTCTGCACATAGAAGTCGTATTCGGTGGCAAGCGTGAGGTTGTTCACCGTGAATGTCTGCGTGGTGGCCTGCATGATGGTTCCGCCCGAGCTGGGCGATTCTGGATTGAATCCGCGCGGGCCATACGCCACGTTCCAAAGCGTCTCGTTGTCAAGGGCATCCCATTGCAACGTCACGGAATTGTCGGTGGACGACACATGTGTGAAATTAACGGGATACAGACAGGCAGGCTTTACCTCCAATTTTAAATTGTCCACATAACCAGCATTGTATGTCACATTGGTAAACTGGGGTGCCATCAACGCAATACGTCCGCCGGCCATGCTGGTGTTCAAGAAGAGAACATTGTAATGGCTGTAGGTGGCTTCCGTAATGACCAAAGTATCCACTGGAACAAATGTGGATGCATCTGAAGCATCTGCCATCACACCCACCACCAAATTAAAGGAGGCATACGAGTTGGAGTATTTGCGAGCATCGAAGGAAAGCATCAGATTGTTAATCGGATACAAGGTGGAGTCAAATGTCGGCATGATAGCGTACTGGTCGCTCATCGTCGTGGCTGTGTAGGTGTAGAAACGGATACAGTTGGGTGAACTCTGTGCAAGAGAGCTATAGACAAGAGGATAAGCGCGATACGAACTATTGGAACCGGTATTCAAGTTATTCCAGCAGTCGGGCAGGTTGTTGTATCCCGTTCCAGAAGTGGTACCCGGAATGCTGTCAAAGTTCTGAACATAAGGCAGTGTGTTGATTGGATCACAAAGCGTGGTGAAAGTAATCTTCACCGCATTGCTGTAATAGCCGTCATCGCAGGAGGCGAACAAATACACGTCATACGCGGTGTTGGACAACAGGCCTTGCAGGTCAAGCTGGTTGGTATAGATGTCTATCGGTGTTTCTATGGTAAGGTCCACCGAATCGGCCAAGCCATAAACGTAAGCCCAGGCCTGTTCGCCATCACCAGCCTGCCAAGTGATCGTCGCCTCTGAATTTGTGATTCCAGTGGCGGCAACATTTTGCACATGTGCACAGTGCGGCAGATAGTCGATACGGACATTATCCAAATACATGTAATCGGTCACCCATTGCGGTACACGGAAGGCCAGATAACGACCTGCACCCGTGTAGTTCTCAGTGGTAAACTCTGTCATCTCCCAATTCGAGACATCTGCCGGGCTGAACCGTCCGATAGGCTCAAACGTGGAGATATCGTTCGGGTTGCTCATCATACCATATTCAATAAAATAATTGGCCGAAGTCTTGTATGCATAGAATTGGACAAAGAGGCTGTCCGTAGGAATATTGTCAGACAATCTGGGCGCAACAGCGTAAGAATAGTAAGCGGATGTGCCATAGAAATAGAGGGAATACGGGGCCGACCGGTTGTAACTGCTGGACGGATAAGGATAAGCCGTACTGGAGTTGGTGCCCTTCGACCAGCAAGGAATTGTATGCGTGGAGCCGGAGCCGGTGGCATGGTCAAAATTCTCCTCATACGGGAGAGAGGTGATCATACAGATGGTGTGCGCCGTGGCAACAACCCAATTGCTGGTGTCGGTGCCTGAGCAAAGTGAGCGCATGCGGATGTAATACGTCACATCCGATGTTAGTCCGGTCAATGTGATGGGCGATGCGGTCACCTGGCCCATGGAAGTCCAAACCGTATCTCTTTCTGACTTGTACTCAAACTCCCAGGTATCTTCCACCGAACCGGGAACCCAAGCCACCGTCGCGGTCACATCTGTAATATCGCTCACAAACACATTCGGGGCGATACAGACAGCCACACTGTCACACGGAGAACCGAACTTCACATTGTTGCGAGTGCCGTTGGAATAACTGCTGCTGGCACCTGCCGAAGAGGGGTTGCTCGGGTCTGGATTGGCACTGTCGCTGTAATAATACAAGGAACGGTATGCCCCCGCACTGTGTACGTGGAAGACGTAGCTGCTGCTATTGTAGGAACCGGAATTGTCATCCACTGCGAGTACAAGATTGTCGGTACCATTGTAATGGAAAACACTATCCAACATGAAGGTGTTCCATCCCTGCTGGCAGTTCAGACTGCCACTATATACGAGCTGCAAGTTCGTCAACGGCACATAGTTGCTGGCAGAAGAGAACGTGCTCTGCGAAGTGTGTCCAAGATAAATCTTCACATTGGTCTTGGCGGTCATGGAAGTAGAATAAGCATAGTCAAAAGCAATACTGAGAATGTCGCGAGGGCCACCCATTTCAGAGGCCAGATAGATTTGCTGGGTATAAGAATAGTTGTAAAAATTGTTGAGCGGGAAATAATAGTTGGTTGATGTGCCGGAACCCACGGCCACCTCGCCACCGGACAGACATCTGGTTGAGAAAGTTTCAATGAGCGTATCCGATGTGCCGTCAACGCAATCCGAGTAAACATACACGGTATAGTTGGTTTCCGGGGTGAGTCCGGTAAGCATGGTTTGCGTACCCGTTATCAAACTGTATTGTATATTGCCGGTACCTGTCTCTTCATATTCCAGCACATAGTCGGTCACGCCATACGGGGCAGCGTGCCAACTCAGCATGGCCGAAGTTCCGGCAATGGAGGATACCGTCAGCGCAGAGGGGCTGGAACAGCCCACCATCTCGCTCACCCGAACATCATCAATATACAGATAGGAGGTGCTTCCGCCCATGGGCACCATGAAGGCCAAATAGAGCGGAGTGGCTGTCACATTCGTCAACGGAATCAGGAAGGAGTGCCAGCTTGACACATTGACGAAGTCGCTCGGATATATCGATTTCAAGATGGTGAACGTATTGATATCGTTGGGATTCGTCATATAGCCCACATCCACACGTCCGTATGCGGCGGAAGTCTTCATGGCCTTGAACGTCAGAGCCACCGGATTGGCGGCCAATGACAGATCCAAAGGCGGCATAATCGCCGTATTGAATGTGCTGGAAGTCGTGTAGAAGTAAAGGGCGTGCGTGGAATCCGGCGCCATATTCACATACGGATAAGCCCCATTGCTGGTGATTTTGGACCAACATTCGGGGAAAGCCATCGTGCCGGTGCCGGCGCTCTCGAAATTCTCCTCGTAAGGCAGCACATCGGAAGTGAGACAAGGTGTGGTAAACGAACGCTGCACCCAGGAACTGTAGCCGTCAATGCCACAATTCGCCCGCAGATAGACTTTATAGTTCGTTTTCTCCGACAAGGTGGTGAACGTATAGAATGTATCCGAAACCGTTATCGGGGTTGCACTGTTGAAATCGTCGGAATCGGACACTATCACCAGTTCATAATCAATGCCGGGAGCATGAGGTGTCCAACTGACCGTGGCCGTACTGCTGGTGATGTCGGAAAAGACAAAGTGGGTGGGCATGAAGCAGGTGATCGGGTCACCAATCAAAAAGCGGATGTTGGGACGGATGCTTCCCATCGTACCCGAAGGCAGGGCTGTCGTCAAATCATACGGAGTGGTACGATACGAGTACAGGGTTTTCGACGACATGCTGTGCGTGTAGAAATATGAAGTGCTTGAGTTCAACGTGCCGGTTTCATCCTGGATGGCCACCACAACGTTACTGGTGCCATCCCATTCAAACGGCGTGGTCAGCGGAACGTTCACCCAATTGTTGGCATTCTGGTTGGTGAAATACACTGCTCCCTCATATACCAGCACCAGATCATCCAAACCAATCCAATCGGAAGTGGAAGAAAAGGCGCTCTTGTCAGTGTTGCCCATATAGACTTTCAAGACCCGGGTGACTGGGTTCGCGTTGATATATTGGAACGAGATACAGGGAATATAGCCATTGACGGCACTGATTTCAGAAGCTGTATAGATCTGCTGGGCATAGGAATAATAGTAATAGGGGTTAAATGGGACATAGTATGTACCCGTGGTGCCGGTACCCACAATGAGGCTGTCGGTACAGTTCTCGCAAGGGTAGTCCGTCATCGTCACCGTTTTGGTGATGGGTGACGTCTCGCATCCGTTCGCGTAAAGGGCCGTCACATCATATGTGTAAGTGCCGTTGGCCAAAGTGTCCATATAACTGGGGGTGGACAGCGGCGTGGATGTCTGCAAGGCCTGGTTGCGATAGAGACGGTAACCGGCCAGCACCTGATCGGGGTCTTTCAACACACCTTCAATCAGCCAGTTGTATCCTGGAACACCCACATTGCCCAACCGGCCATATCCCCAACTTCCATTCGAGTTCCGCATGGCGATAATATCCGCTTTGAACGGTACCACCGTGTTATTACTGGCTCCTAACGGGTGTCCCGTTGTGGTATTGCAACGGATGGCTATCCACAACTCCTCCGAAGGATCGACAGAGATTATGGAATCCAACAACACCGTATTCACCACATTGAGAGTCAAGGGTGCTGTCACTTGCTGGTTGAGAACCAGAGTGCCGAGATTAAGGATGGTGTCCGATGGGTTAAAGGTCATGGAGCCACCTTTATAAATTTCGATGTAATACGTACATACAGTCTGTAGCTCACCTGGAACGAAACTCACAGCCGCCAGAATGCGACCGCCAAGACCTGCCAAGTCTGTTGTGTCGAATCGGGCAAATCCCTTGAAATCCATTGCCACACCGTCACCCCCACCGATTCGGGTGGCATACGTGGTGGACCATTTGATGATTTGTTCCGTGGTGTCCACAGGGGCAACCCAGTTCAATTGCACATTGCGCCATTGCGGTGCATGTGGAATGGCACTCAGATTCGTTGGCGGCGTGCATGTGGTTTGTGACCACAACAACGTGGGTACCAACAACATAAAAGCAAAAACAAAGAATAAAACTTTTTTCATATTGATGAGTTTTTAGAATTTCCCCGAAAAATCGTCAGCAAAAATACAATATTTATTATTATTTATCAACAAAAAAAATACAGGTGCAAAAAAAAGGCTGACCCCATGACAGATCAGTCCTAAAGTATTCGTATTCATTTGGAGTATTTCAAAACGGAACGAAAAAGGAGCCGACACCTTCCGGCATCGTCTCCTTTGATTTTATGTTTTGTATAAAGCGTGTTCGCTTACTTCTTCACGAAGCTCTTCGTCACCACGCCCTTCTCGGTGCTGATGCGCACGAAATACATGCCCGAAGCCAGCTCCCTCACATCCAGCTCAACCGTATTGGCATTCATCCCAACCGTCTTCAACAACTTGCCATACACATCATACACCTGAACATTGTTCATTGTTAATTGTTCATTGTTAATTATAAACCGTCCGTTGTTCGGGTTTGGATAGAGGTTAACACCCAGCTCGTAATCGGCGATGCCATCGGGCAAGGTGTTGAAGGAAATCATGGCGAATTCGCTGTTCAACTCGTCGCAAACGGCCTGAACGCGCACCTGATACGGCGTGTTGGGCTGCAAGTTGTTGAACACATGGTCCGTATGCGTCTCCACAATGATCTCTGACCACTCGTCGGTATTCGCCCTGATTTGGACATTCCACCTGTTCTCATCGTCTCCCGGAGTCCATACCACCGTGGCACGATAGATGTCGGCAGCCACCGCCAAATCCGTAGGCGCATTGCACACCGGAGCTTGCAAGGTGGTGAAGCTTACACTTGCCGTCCAGTCGCTGGTGAGGTTGTTGTCGCATACTGCCTGAACCTGCACTTCGTATGGTGTCTCTGCATCCAAGCCTATCAAGTCATATTGGTTGGTGCTGAGCGGTATCACGGTCCAAGTAGTGACAGCTGTCTTATAGCGGAGATTCCATGAATGGGCATTGTTCTGATCCCAAGAGAGATGAACGGAGGAATAGCCAACATTCGAATACGTCAGGGAGGTGGGATCCAGACAGACATTAGCCTGCTGGGTGGTAAACGTGAACAGTTCGCTCCACGGGCCAGAGATATTGTTAACGCAGATGGGCTGCGCCTGAAGCTCATAGTTGGTCATCTCCGACAAGTTGGTGAGCGTGCAGGTGGGCGCATTCACTGTCATCGTAATCCAGTTAGCACCGTTGACAGGTCTGTAGCGCACATTCCAACGCTGGGCGTCATATCCGTTCCAGCTGACAACAGCTCCCTCCGCCGTGACATTGGAGGCAACGAAGTCTGTCGGACGGTCGCAGACGATGGCCGGCATAACCTTGATGTCATCAATACAGCAGCGGTACGTGATAAAGGCACCGGTATAGGTGTTTATCCATCGGAACGCGATGCGCGCGCCCGCTGGCACATTCGTCACATACAGGAACGTCACCGTATCACGCGTCGGCGAGGTCTCCGGCGACACATCGGAAACTGGCACAAATGAGCTCATATCGTACGGATCCGTGACATAGCCCACCATAAGCTGGACGCTCGCGACATCGGATGTGGTCATGCGGCGGGTGAACGCCAACTTCACATTCGACATCGGTTCGTCAAAGAGCGGCAATACGGTCAAAGCGGTGTCTGTCGGCGTGGCCTGCAGCAGCAGACAATTGGGTGCCGAACTCGGATAGGAATACATGGATGTGGCACTGGAAATGATGTGCGGCTGCATGGCCGGATAGATGTTTGTGCTGTATCCGCTCCAACAGTCGGGCAGAAAACCAGCTGTCTGATACGTAGCCGTCGTGGTCACGGAATCAAATTTTTCCACGTAAGGCAATGACATCATTCCATTGCATATTGTTTGAGCATACACTGGTCCGATAAACTGGCTGCTGTCAAACACCGAGCATCTTGTACCCACCTCGAACGCATACGTCGTACCCGGCTGCAAACCCGTCACCACATACGGATGCGTGGTGACATTCCGGATATAGGTATAGTTGCCCGTACCCTGCTCCGCGTAACGGATCGTATAACTCATCGGCGATTGCGACAGTCCTGCATTCCAATCCAACGTGACGGAATTGTTGGTTGTCGAGGTTGCCACTAAGTCTTCTGGCTCGAAACAGTTGGGTAGAGCCGAGATTTTCACATTATCCACATACACATAATTGTAACCTGTCGTCCATGTCAGGAAGGCAATATAATGCCCTTGGCCTGTATAGTTGGTAAACAGGATCCTATACGGAATATTCTGATCCACCAAGGTGGTGTAAATGGTATCCATCGGTACAAACGTGCTGATGTCATACGGGTCATCCATCACACCCACATAGAGATTATACCCCATGGTAGCGGATCTGAAGTCAAACTGCAGCTGCAGGTCGCTGACATTGAAATCCAACGGCGGTGTGGTCGCCAAGGAGTACTTGTCAAGACCTGAAGAGAAATAGAGAGCGGAACCGGTGACATGCGGGTATTGTGTCGTGGTCGAGAAATTGCTCATGCGCTCCCAGCATGACGGGAACACATCCGGACCAACGCTCACCACGTTATTGAAATCTTCTTCAAATGGCAGCGTAGAAATCGGCACACAATCGGTACGGAACGAGCATTTCTGGCTCCACTCGCTTCTTTCAAGGGTGTCGCACACCGAGCGCACATACGCATCGTAATAGGTGGCCGGAGTAAGGTTGGTGAGGAGAAGGGAATCCTCCGTTGTTATAATAGAAACGGCACCCGACGAAACAGAAGGATTGAAGCCCATAGGACCGTAAACAAGCTGCCAGCTGTTTTCCGTATTGCCGGGCCGCCAGCCCAACTTCGCGGTGGTCGTCGTCAATTCTTGAACAATGAGATTGGACGGACGCACACAGCCAGGTGCGTACGTGACGGACAAGTTATCCATATAAAGGGTGGTTCCCGTAGATACAGAATGCAAAGCGATAAACTTGCCCGTTCCCAGATAGGATGTCAACGGAATATGGAACTCGTTCCACACGGTGGTCCGTGCCTGCACTGTCTCCACATGTTCAAACGTGCTGGGGTCATTCGGGTCGCTCATCACACCCACCTCCAACGAATAGTTCAGATTACTGAATCTGCCAAAGAAGTTCAACTGCAATTCATTAAGCGTTGCATCCAGTTCCGGCAGAACGACATACGCCTCCGCCGCAGAACCGGCAATCATATAGAGGGAATTACCACTGTAGCAAGTGGAATTGTTATTTACATAAACGGTACCATTACCTATTTTCCGCCAGCAGTCCGGCATGATGGACGGTCCGTTGTCGCCACTGTCGAAATCCTGAACATACGGAATGGTATGTGGCGAGCAGCCCGTGGTGAAGGAGCACGGCTCCGACCACGAAGAAAAACCGCCGTTGGGACATACGTTCCGGAGATAAAATGTGTAGGTCGTATTCGGCTCCAGATTATCCAACACAAACGAATGGTTCTGATTGCTTACCAGATAAGTGGTGGCGGTATCCGGACGGAAGCCAGGGACGCCATACACATACTCGCAAGTATTGATATTGGAAGTAGAGAACCACGTCATCTCGGCCTGATCAGATGTGATATTCCGTGCCGCCACACTCAACGGAATGAAACAGTCTTCGGCTATATCCAATACGAGATTGTCGATACGCAAGGTGTTGAACTTGACACCATCACCGCAGCGGATGGCAATAAAACGTCCATAGCCTGTATAGGTGGCGAAAAAGATTTCCTCATCCTCCCAAACGCCCAGCGTGGAGGGCACGATGCTCTTTATCGGCACAAATGTGTTCGGATTCATGGGATTGTTCATCACACCTACCACCACACCATTGTCGGCAGTAGTGCTCTTGGCCTTGAATGTCATCTTCAGGCTGCTGATATCTATCGTGCCATCTATCTCCGGCAAAACGGCAATGTCGAAATAGGCGGATGTGGCGTAACAATAAAGTGCTCCTGGAGGGGAATAAACATTCACGTCTGACGTGGAAACGTACGGGTAATTTGTAATCAACCCACTAAAATATTTGAGCCAACAGGGTGGCAGATTGTAGGCGATGGTCAACACACTGTCGAAATTCTCCACGTATGGTATAGTGGTGATGGCATCGCAAAGGGTTGTCCCCATCACAGGATCCGTGTAATCGGTCCCCGTGCCAGAACACACCGACTTGACCTTGAAATAATAAGTGGTGCCGGGTAATAACTGGTCTATTGTGAAAACGGTGTCATAAATATAGGGGAACGACATCCATTGGGTTGCGGTGTCCTCCCTATAGGCTATTTCCCATTCGTACTCCGTATCGCCCGGTATCCAGGAAAGAGTGACGGATGTCAGGGACACCGAATCAATTTTCACCCTCTTCGGTTTGAAGCAGGTGGGGACATAATCCAGTACAAAATTATCCAGAAGCATCGACATATTAGAAGTTCCACCTCCTATCAGAAAGGCTACGAAACGTCCGTTGCCCGCGTAGTCGTTGAACATGACGGTCTTCTCTTCCCAAACGGCCGCAGCATCCACCCGGATAGTATCGTAGGGAACAAAAGTGGCGATATCCGAGGAGTCGGTCATAAAGCCAATCTGCAACCAAGTAGTGGAGGTGCTGCCTCTGACGCGGAACGTGGCGGCCAAGGTCTGGATATTGATGGCATCATCAATCCGGGGAGTGGCCGCGAATGATGAATAATAAGGAGGCGTCTGACCACTGCCGTTACTGCCACTGTAGAAAAGAAAAGCAGCGGGTGCCGAATAGTGGTAGTTGGGGTCAAAATAGGGCAGATAATTATAACTCGGATTATCGCAACCGTGTGTCCAACAATCAGGATAGGTGTAAGGAAGAGTCATATCATAATGGTCAAAATTCTCCTTGTACGGAAGATTGGCTATCGGCCCGCATCCGGTCATGAAGACATACTCCACCGACCAGTAGCTAAGGCTGCCCGGCCCACAATATGATTGCACCTGCACCACGTAGGCGGTGGAAGGTATCAGGTTGATGAAATTCTTGCTGTTGCCGACCTCCTGGTTGTACTCTGTCCAATCCTCATTCCCATACAAGGGTTTGATGCGCACATTCCATAGGGCAACTATAGGATCATTCGTCCAAGTAGCTGTCGCCGTTGTGGCGGTGATGTTGCTGAACCATACACTATCGGGACGGGGACAGGAATTGGTGACGTTCAAATCAAGGTCATCAATGTAATAGGCATACGCATTCGAACCTGTAGGATGGATGGCGATATAGCGATTGTGACCAGTGAGATGGACGCTGTCGAAGGAGATTTCCACAAACTGGTAGCTGTTGCCCGCCGGCAGTTGTACCGAACGAACCAACTCAAACGTCGTGGTATCACAGGGGTTGCTCATCACGCCCACATCCAGCGTGCCGCCGGCGGAGTTGTGACGGCTGGCCCAGAAGCTGAGCGTCAGCGTTTCAATATCGGCATTGATGGCCGGCGAAGCCATCCAACAATAATCATTCCCGAAACGCATAGAGTTGGTACCACTATGCGCATGATTGCTCTGCTGATGCACCGACGGCAATGTGATGGTGGAAACATACGCCGAAGGACGGGTCCAACACTCCATGTAGGATAAATCCTGCATAAAGTCGAAATTCTCATAATAGGGAATTTCCAACGGATCGGAACAAAGCGTATAGAAAGTCTCGGTAAAGGTATATGCACTCTCGCCCGCAGAACAGACCACCTTCACCTTGAACAGATATTGATGATTGTCCAAAAGCCCACTTACTGTATTGAAGGTATCCGTGATGTTTGGAATTTCAATCCATTGGTCATCGGTAGCCTCCACATCACGATAAGCCAACGTGTAGGATTGCGCGACTGTTCCCGCTGCCGGCGACCATGAACAGGTGATGGAATTGTCTGTCGCAGCCGTCTGCACCAAATTCTCTGGCTGGGAACAGTTGGCCACTGCCACTACCAGATTGTCCATATAGACGGTATTGAAGCCCGAAAGGGGCTTTGGAGCCTTCAGGGCAATACGCCCTGCGGGACCTGTGTAATTGGCAAAGGAGACCGCAAACGGCGCATACACGTTGGTGGTAGGCTCAATACTGCCCACCTGAACAAAGGTGCTGAAATCCATCGGATCGCTCATCACCCCCACCAGAACCTTACCCACATACATGCCCGAGTTGTTGATCTCACGAGCCATACAACTCAACTCCAAAGAGCTGATCGGATTCGTGAAGGCCGGCAGTATGACATAGTTGTCGCCATACGTGGCAGACGATGCGCTGGTTTGGAATTGAAGCAGGTTGCTGCCGCCATAGGCGTTGGCCACTGATGTGTAGATGCCCGGATAATTTGATGATGCCACCGAATTTCTTTTAATCCAACACGTTGGCACCGGAAAACCCGTTGTCGTATTTCCCGTATAGCCTTCGAAATCCTGAACGTATGGGGCGGTGAGTTCAGGGCAGGCCGTCACAAACGACACCGATGTGGTGTACCAGGCCTCTCCGCCGCAACCGGGTTTCAATCGGATTTCCATCGTATAAGAAGTTGACGGATTCAATCCAGTAATCGTATAGAAGGTATCCGTAATTGGCTGTACGTCAATCCAATTCTCTTCTCCCGCCTCGCGATAGCTGATCAGATAGTCAGCCACACCCGTGGAGGGCCACGACAACTGTACCGAAGAGGAGGTGATTCCTGTGATGTCTATATCCGTAGGATACATACAATCGCTGGCAAAAATGCGGAAATCATCCACATACGACAAGGCACCTAAGGAGAGGAGTGTGATATAACGCCCTTGGAAAGCATAGTTAGACAAGTCCACCGTTACTTTTTGCCAGTTGGTGTTGGAGGCCGGGTTCACTGTGCCAATAGGCGTGAATGTGTTTATATTGGTCGGGTCCGTCATATATCCTAACCGCATAATCGCCGCCGAGGTGGCATTATCCTTTCTCATCATAAACTGCACCGTAACATGACGCAGCATGGTGTCATGAGGCAGCGGCGGGGCAACAATGTAGGAGCCTGTGGTGTTCGCCGCGTTCATGTACACACAGGCATTATCGGTATAGCCATTCGTGGTAATATAAGGATACGACGTGCTGTTTATGGAATACAACCGATGCCAGCAAGGCACATTGAAATGTCCTAATCCTGTGGTCAATCCCTCAAACGACTGCATATAGGGCAGTGAATCCAGAATGCACGGGTCCACCGGCGCGTTGTCTGTCACCACGCACGTCTGCTGCGACATGGCCGGCGTGCCCACACTGTACACTGCCTCCACTGTATAGCAGTATTGCGTGGTTTCTGCCAGGCCGGTGTCTGTATAAGAATAACCTTCCACTAAAGAGGTGTTCACCTGAAGACCATTTCTATAAATATTGTAACCGGCAAGATGGTCAGTGACAAACTCGCCCCGCACTATCAGCGGCAGGCCCATCTGCTCTAAGGAGGCGTTGTCCGTCATCGGCAGCCACAAGCCATTATCCTGCGAGTATTGCACCGCATTACCTGTGCTCAACTCAGCCACCGTGGCACGCGGCACTGCATACACATCGCCCGGTCGCGAACCTGTGAAGCACACCGCAACCCAATAAGTGCCCGCCGCCAACGATGTGTTAATCTGCGCCGACACTTTCATGATCGGGCGCGTGGTGTCCGCCAAATTGGTGTTTGTGGTACGGAAAATACCCGACCACTCGGTCGAAGCCATGCAGTTCACCGCATTGCCGGACCAAATGGGAACAGCCGTGGAGTCCTCCGGACGACTATTGTAAATGCGCACATAACAACCCGTTATCGTAGAGATTGTTCCGCTGTTCGACTGGAAAGCATAAAAGTCAATGTATGTCACCTGCGCCGAAGCGGCCAATGTGAAGTCGTCCGCCAGCCAGTACGAATGGTTTAAGTCCGCAGTATTGGCGGTTGCCCTATAGGACAAGGTGCTTTGTCCACCGTAAAGGGCACACAAATCCGCCCCGTGATAGCCCGCTCCGGGCCTTGTGACCATGTCGGCAGTATTGTACAGATAGGCACGCGTGGGTTGCGTGGCCCCCGCCGGCACACCCCAATCCAAACGCACCGAAGATGATGACAATACCGTTGCCGTCACATTCTGCGGCGGGTTGTTCTGGGCCATTGCCATCATAGACAAAAATAGAGTTGCAAGCAACAGGTGAATCTTTTTCATAATATTGTTATTTAATTAAAAATCAAGTTTTTAGATGTCGGCTTTTTTTATAAATATAAAATGACAAATATATATAAAAAAGATAAAACCTATTAGGTATCCCCAAAAAACAAAAAGTTATTCTATCCTTTCATCTGTCGAGTGTGAAAAGGATCATACTGAAGAAGAGACCGCCTCGACAATATCCTATTTACACTTCGGATTCTGAATGATTTGCTGGATTTGAGGAATCTCCAAATCCAAATATACCGCTATTTGCTCCAAACTCATCCCATGGGTCATAAGGCGTATTATCAATTCACGCTTCCCTGTCAAAACACCTTGCTCCATACCTTGCTGTAAACCTTGTTTTAAACCTTGTTCCAAACCTTGTGCAAGACCTTGATTGAGACCCTTTTCCATCGCTTTCTTTACTGAGAAATCAAAGATATTCTGACTGTCGCGTTCATGCTTGAGGTTGTCTTCATAATTCAAATACTCTTGACGACTCAGATTCGCGATTTCCGCCTGCTCGAACAGTTGATCGAAGACAGGCTCGCACAACTCCGCCGGACGTTCTTCCAGTTGTTCCAGATTACACATCACATACGTCCATTTATCCAGCATCGTTTCAAGTTCTCCCACGCTTTTTCGAAACTTCGGCAATTCTATGTAGAAAAATGTCAGCTTTTCGTAAAACACGCTGTGATTGTGCGTGTCCAGCAACTTCACTTCATGACTATAATAGGTGTCCGAATCCTTGTCGTCCGTGAATTCGAAATTCACAATCCCTACCGTGTAGATCCCCTTCAACTCGAAATTCCATTTCCCTTTCACCGCTTGCTCCTGTATCGGGAACGTTGTGTAGTAGATACTCCTGTCCTTGAAAAAGGGCTGCATGGAGTTCTGCATCTCCACGATGAGCTTTTCCCCTCGCTCATTGTCACATTGCACGTCCAACACTCCATAGCGAGAATCCCGCACCATCCCCAAATGCTCATTCCGTGTATATGTCACATCCCGTATTACCTCGTAACCTTCCAGCAAAGCATTCAAAAAACTGATCAACAGCGCCTTGTTCGCCTCCGTGGCAAACAATCGCTTGAATCCGAAGTCGAATCTCGGACATACATATCGTGCACCATAACCCCTGTTTATCATATATGTGTTTTTTAATTTTTTCGAGCGCAAATATAATAAAAATATATTAAAACAAACAATTAAATTAAAATATTTTTTATATTCTGCATTTTTAACAATCAATTCTTAATTTTAAACACTGATAATTGGAGTTAAGAAACTTTGAATTTTGAAAATGCCCCCTTCACAAAAAAAAAAGGAGCCGACGCCTTCCGGCATCGGCTCCATTGAAATTTTTTCGTGTATAACGTGTGAGGCTACTTCTTCACGAAGCTCTTCGTAACAACGCCCTTCTCCGTACTGATGCGCACGAAGTACATGCCAGCGGAGAGCTCATGGGCATCGATGACGGCCGTGTTGCTGTTCACCTCAACCGTCTTCAACAGCTTACCATAAACATCATACACATTCACACTGTTAATTGTAAATTGTTCATTGTTAATTGTAAACTGTCCGTTGTTCGGGTTCGGGTAGAGGCTGGTAGCCAGCTCGTAGTCGGCGATACCGTCCGGCTCCGTGGTGAACGTCACCGTGTTGGAAGGCTCGCTCTGACCATTGGCACAGTTGGCAACCACATTCACCGTGTAGGTCGTGGCCGGCTGCAAGCCCGTAAGGGTGTAAGGCTTGCTGGTTGCGGTCGTCGTGCTCATATTGGCTGCATTTTCCTCTTTGTAGTTCACCGTCCAGGAGGTGGCATCGCCATTCTCCGTCCAGTTCAGCACCACGCTGTTCTTCGTCATGCCCGTGGCGGTGAGGTTGGAAGGAGCCATACAGGTATCCGGTTGCGGCGTGCCGCCGACAGTGATGGTAATGTCATCCAACAGGATTACGTCTTGGTCGTAGCAGTCATAGTGACGGAATGCCACATAGACCTGCTGGCCTGCGTACGCGCTGAGGTCAAGCGTCTGCTGCGTCCATGCGCCGTGCGTGTTGTCCGGAACGATGGTGAACAACGGCGTCGTGAAATCGGACACCGTGTTGCCCGTGCTTACATACACAGAGTATTTATCTGCAGGATAGCTGGCATCAACCATGAAATACCAGGAAAGCGTGATGGTGGATGATGCAGGAAGGTTGAATTTCGGCGAAATCAGATAGTTGTCCGGATATAGAGCATCATCGTCGTACGACAACGATGCGGCCATATAACTGCCTGTATGCGGGGTCAAAGAGGTAGATCCGGTTGTGAGGAACCACGGCATACCGTCTCCGTCGTTATCCACTATCTGCCAACAGCCAAGACCGTTCTCGAAGCCTTCAGTGTAGGGGAATGTGGCAACAGCATCACACTCGGTGCTGGCGCTTACCGTCACCATGGTGGAGTGGTCTCCGCCACCGCAATCGACTTCAACTCCAAAATTATAGTTGGTGCTGCTGGTCAGGCCCGTCACCGTGTAGGTGGTACCGTTAACATTCTGGGCAATCGGCGTGCTGGCATTAGCCATATCATAAATGTTATAGGTGGCGCCCGTGTTGTTGGCATCCGTCCACGTCAACGTGATACTGTTTGCCGTTGTCGCACTCACGGTAAGATTGGTCACAGGAATACAGGTCGGCGGAACATCAATGGAGATGTTGTCAATATACAAATAATACTGGTCATCCGACGTGCACTGGATAGCGATGTACTTGGCTCCAGCCGGGATGAGATCGCTATAATGCATCCAGTTGGACGATCCTGTGATTGAAATCTCATTGCCCCATGTGAAGGCTGTCACATCGTTCGTAGTGGTGGAATAGCCCACTTTGAATGTCTCCAAATAATATGTGGAATTGGATCCGTAATCAAATTCCAGTTGCAGCGGTGTGGTAGCAGCGGCAAATTGCGGTGAGATCAGATACTGGGGATAGTCTGAGGTATAGTAGAATCTGAATCCATAGGAACCGGTATTAGCTGCAGAATTATTCACACCCGTGTAGGAATAGCAATTGTTCAGTGTCCAGCAGTCAATGCCGTTTTCAAAGCCCTCGGCAAACGGGATGGTTTGGATTCCACATTCTGTGTGAGCTGTCACTGTCACAATACCCGACAAATCACCGCCTCCGCAATCGGTCTCCACCGCAAATGTGTAACCCGTGTTGGATATCAAAGAGGTAACCGTGAAGGTGGTGTCCGTGATACCAGAGGCCAACACACTGCTGTCGGACATATCGTAAACCGTGTAGGTGGCACCAATGTTCAAGTCATCCGACCAAACAAGCGTGATGCTGTTGTCCGTAGCAGCGCCAACGGCAAGATTAGTCACCGCCAAGCAGCTCGGAGCTTCCGTCACATGAAGGGTGTAATCGTGGAATACCATGTAGGAAGAGGAGGCACAAGGATCGTGTGCAGCCGTGGCGTCGCCAGCAATATAACTATCGAAGTAACTGTCAGCTCCTCCTATGCGCATACGGTAGAGGCCCGTATCCTGTGTGGCAGGAACCATGAATGATGCATTAAGCGTGGTAGGACTCGAACTCGTGCTCGTACCCGTATAAACAACCTCATTGTCATCAAACACCATGTTGTTGTTCCAGTCCACCCAGATAAGTGTT
>JAEEQE010000009.1 GCA_016285145.1 Bacteroidales bacterium
ATTCTTTGCGATTTTAGGTCGCAAAATTACTCCATCATTTCAAATCGAAAAATCAAAGAACGCTTACATCTTGTTATATATCAATAAATTAAATGCCTAATTTAAAAATTTATCGCGACAGTAGTAATTGGAGATAAATTGACCTATCAGGCAGGAGACCGGAAAGGACAAGAAATATCTATGCCTATAGATGATGAGATAATGAAGTCTTTCAAAACAGATGAAAACGGATACTCACAAATGGATTTAACAGGGAAAGAAGAATCCGGATTGAAAATGATACGGTTCTTTTCTCGATACACAGATGTGGAATGGAGTTTCTGGGGAGGGAACTCATGGGATGAAAATAGTAAAAAAGAATCAGCTTATGCAACTATTGGAACAAGCCATTCTTATAATACGGATAAAGGTTCTACAAATCGTATTCTTAATGCAAGCATAATACGGAATAAGAAACAGACAATCCCGTTAAAATTCTTTATTCACACCCATCCGCATCAAGAGACTTGGGGTACTTGGGCTGGTGGAGATGACAGGATGATTAAAGAAAGCTGTACTATCGGATGTCCATCGGCACAATTTGGAATAATGCACGGAGGTATATTATATGATTATGGAAACAATAAAATAAAGTTAACCTTCTAAAGACTAAAAATATGAAGAAACTCATCGCTTTCTTATTTTTCCCCCTTTTTTATGTGCCTTTTTGCAATGTTTACGCACAGCAGAAAGATTGTTCTGAAGAAAAACACGTTCAAAAAAAATATCTTCATGTGAACAACCAAATAATATATTCATTTTGTGATTCCCTTGTTGCACATTCAAAAAAATGTTTGACTTCACCTGCTTGGTATAAACTGAAATTTTCACTAAGCACAGATGATATCAATAAAATGGAAATATGGTGCTTTATGGCTCAGTATTTAGATAGTTCATATTATTGCGTTAACAAAGGCTGGTTAACCGAAAGCGAATTTTCAATCAGTCCATACTCTATTGGCGTTTTTTTCTATAAGAATTTGAGATTTGAAGTAATAGCTTCATCTTTTTTCCCGACAGAACAATATCTGACAAAATCAGACTCTCTTGTTCGGGTGTGCTTGTGGGACACTTCTGCAAAACCTGTTATGATGCCTTTTTCCACAACTGAATTTCCAGAATATTTTAATATGTTCGGGATTGTAAATCTCTCAAAGAATGAAATCACCATATCTGAAGAGACATGTTCTTGCAACAGAGTGGGGGAAAGTAAAAAGAGTAGAAAAAAAAGTAAACAGCAGGGCACAACCACATATCGCCATCGGGAATTCTCACCGTAAGGGTTTTCAATGGGATTTTCCTGTTCTATCGTGCCGTCGTTTCGCGGCGGCCCCGCCCCGTTCTCCGTGGCACGCGCCTGCCGCGCCGCGAGATTGTGTGCGGTGGCCCTATTCCTACAGATATGTAACGCCTGACGGCGTTAGGAACAGGGACAAAGAACTGGGAACATAGAATAGAGATTTGAGAACTGGGAACCGCGAACCGCAAATTGCGAACCGAAAATCCCAATTCCCCCAAATCCTAACCCCATAATAAACAACTGCCTTAACTCCTTAATGCCTTAATTTCTCAACCATGGTCCCTACACCCTAATCGCCAATGGCCAACGGCTAATGGAAAAAACGCTTACGACAATTGCGTGATGGCCTGCTCGATTTGGCGGTACAGGAGGTCGAAGTCGCCGTCGTTGTGGAATACGTAGTCGGCCATCTGCATGCACCGTCCCACATTTTGGTGGTTGGGGTCGTCGGAGTTCATCTCCCGCTGTTCGTTGGCCAAGAAGGTCTCGAAGGATACGTGGTCGGTCTCGGAGCCGCGCAGCACGATGCGCTCGTAACGGATCTTGGGGTCGGCATCCACCGCGAAAAGCACGAAGTTCGGGTTTTTGCGCAGGGATTCCACCTCGCCGGGCGTGCGCACGCTCTCAATGATGGCGTTCTCGCCCGCCGCCGCCGCTTGCTTGTACAGCTCATCGGTGATGAAAGAGGGACTGTGTGTGGCGCGCAGGTCGTTGGCCACCACCACGAAGGTGTCGCGGTTGAGCGGAAGCCCCCGCCGCTCCGCCTCTTCAATAAGATAGCCGCGCACGGAATAGTGACGGTATCCGTAATGCTGGATCAGATAATCGACGATGGTGCCCTTGCCGGCACCCAAGGTTCCGGTGATGCCTATGATGTTCATGACGGGTTTTGCATTTTAAGAATGATGAAAAACAGAATTTCAGTCAACAGCAATGCCAGCATGAAATACCAAAGCCAGCGTTTGCAATCTTTGCTGTAAACAAATATTTTATTGAAGAAATAGTTCAAAAGTCCTACCGGCAGGGCCATAATCAATGCCCCTATATAGTTGTTGATTCCAAAACACGCCTCTAAGAAATGGATGCTGAAATAGTTGATGAAGAAGGTGATGGTGTAAACCATGACAAACCGGAATATCAGTTTGGGGTCTTTGTTCCGGAACACCAGATGTCCGTAGGTTTTGAAGTTGAACAGCACACTGATGATGGTGCCGAACAGGTTGGCCCAAAACAGCGGGTCGATATGGGGAATCAGACCGAAAAGGAAACGCAACAGGGCGAAGATGCACCAGCCAAACGCGGTGTTTAGTCCGGCAACAAGCAGAAATCGGATGAATTGGGCATCGGTGAATCGTTTGATGAGAGCGGTGATTTTATCAATCATATTGAAATAACAAGTAGGTTGGATGATGTGGATTAGCGGATAATGGTGAGCGAACCGTGATAGTCCACAATCTTCACTTTCCCTTTGTAATAGAAGGAATAATAATATACGCCGTCGGAGAGCCCGCTGGCATCAAAGCAGTGGTTGCCCTTGGAGATGACTCCGTCCTTGGCGAAAGTGTCGTAGTTCTTCACGTGATATACCATCTTGCCCCAGCGGTCGTGGATGTACAGCTCGTTGGTGCGGAAGGCGTCCGGATCCTCGGGGTTGATGTCCGTGTTGAGGTTCTGGATGGCAAACACGTCGTTGATATTGTCCCCGTTTGGGGTGATGACATTCGGGAAAATCAAATCGTCCTCGATGACAACGGTATGGGCGATCTCGCTGGAGCATCCGTGCTGGTTGGTGATGGAGAGCGTCACGTTGTAGTCGCCCCAGGAGGCATACGTGTGCGTGGGCGAGAAGTTCTCGGTGTCGGTCTGCCCGTCGCCGAAATCCCATGACCAGGAGGTGTTGTCCAGCCCTAACGCCGTGGAGTCCGCATAGTTATGGAAGAGGATAGTACCCTGTGTTTCGCCAAAGAGGGACTCCCAAGGGTTGGCCTCAAATTCCGCGATGGGCTGGTCATAGACATGCACGTACCCCCATCGGTAAAGCGAGTCGCGGCAGCCTTCGGGCGTGGATGTCTTCAGCAGGATGGAATAAATGTCCGGATCTTCCAGGTTGAAGGCGGGTTCCGCCAACGAGGATGTGTAGGCCAGCTGCCCGTCGGAGTGAAGGACCAGCCATTCGTAGAGGCAGTTGATTCCTTCGGCTTGGGTGTTGTTGGTGATATGGATGCCTTGCGGGGCGCAGCCTGCCGTGTCGGAGGTGATGAAATCGGCTAACGGTACAGGATTGACCTTGAGGTTGATGGTGTCGCTGCCTTGGCAGGAGACGTTGGCCGTGTCGTTCAACGTTGTGATGTGGACGAAATACTGTCCTTGCGTGACGGCTTGGATGCTCTCCGTGCTGGCACCGGTGTTCCAGTGGTAGGTGGTGTTCGGCTTGTTGTAGTGGGCCGAAAGGGTCAGCATTTCACCTTCGCAGATGCTGGTGTCAGGGCCAAGGTCGGGCATGGGGGTGGGTACCACGGTGAGGTTGGTGACAGTGTCGTACAAGCAGCCGTATTCGTCCACCACGTTGACGGTGTATTGGTGCACTCCGTCGGTTTTAGGCGATATGACCATCCCGTTGGTGTTGGGCCCCGTCAGGTAGGTGGTGTCCACCAAGACGGTGTAAGACCAGTTCTGCGGCAGCAGGTGAGGGTCAAGGGCCATCTCCCACTCGTGGATGTAGCCGTTGTCGTTCGTCCACAGGTCCTGTACCTCAATGCACCAGTTGCCGTTCAACGGACAGCCAACCATATTTGAAAAACTCTCCTTGGGATGGTAAATCTGGGTCATGTTGGCCACATCGGAGGAGTCAATCTTGTAAGACTGGTTGCCATCATCCCAATATGGATTCGGTGTGAAATGCACGTTCACAGGCTCGTAACAATATCCGTAGGTGCCGGGTGCATATTGGTATCCTAATGTTGTGTTGTTCGACCAGATGTAGTTCCAGGCGATGCCCATGGGGTTTTGGGTGGTATTGCAGCTGGCCACGTCCTGCAAGCGGTTGGCCACGCCAAGGTTCGTGCGGAAATTGTGCGCGATACCTCCCCAACCGTCGTTTTGGTAATCAGGCTGTATCTTGCAGGCGTTTCCATTCGGGCATATCAGCCGGATGCGGATGTCCTCAATGGCCGAGTGCTCCATAAGGATGCGCACATAGAGAATGTCGTCGGCGCTATTGATGGTGGCTCCAGGGGCAAAGGAGGTGAAGTTTACATACGAGCGGTAATAATAGCCGTAAGGCGGACAACTGGTCCCATCGGGCAGGAAGATCGTGTCCACCACTTTCAGTGAAGTGATTTGATCACTGCCGATGGAGTCCAACTGGAGGCTGGAGATGTTGTCGTACCCGACGCTCAGGTCTAACGACTGGCCCACGCAGATGGAGCGCAATTTGGCCACGTCGCGGATCGGGTTCTGTGAGGTCCGCACGCGGAAGGTCACCGGGGAGAGCGACACGCAATGGTGCGTGTCCACTGCGCTGATGGCCACATCATAACCGTGGCCCGGATCGAAGTAGTAGTCCAAAGCGTTGGCTCCCAGACTGTCAATGGTCGAATAGCCGAAATCCCAGTTGAAGGTGCAGGTCGCGTCGCTCTGATGGTAGCTGTAATCGTTGTCGGGATAGCTCCCGTATGTCACTAAACGAACGGTGTCGTAAGGACATACATCCAAATAGAAATATCCATCACTGGGGTCTAATTTCGGAACTTTGGAGGAGAGTAACGTGTCGAAATAGAGGTTGATGCGCTGGCAGGGGGCCATGCAATCCACCTTGATGACGAATCCTGTTCCCACGCCGGAGGCATCGGACGTGAAATGCAACGTGACGGCCCCGGTGGTGTTCTGGATGGTGGCTGCGTAACGGAATGTGCCCGTGGGGTTGTAGTTGTCGTTGTTGATCTTGTGCAACAGCGGGGCGCTGGTGCTGATGCCGTCGTAGATGTACAACGTATCACCCGATTCGATGTCCAAATCCAGGATTTCCACCCGCACACTGCCGTTGTTGGGACTGTTGGAGTACAGAACCATCGTCTCGTTGGCGTTGTTGTTGTAGTTGCTTGAAATCCCTCCATCATCGTAAATCATGTAGTCACAACCGGATACGGTGGGTTGACTGCCCATGTTGACGGAGTTTTGGGCGGGGAGCGTGAGTGTGCTCAGGAGAACCAGGATAAAGATAAACAGTAGTCTTTTCATTATGACCGAATGAATCATTCTTTTTTAAGCGGACAAAAATAGTAAAAAATACAGATAGTTATAGAGTGTGCAAAAATAATAAAATGTTGTAAAAAATGCCACTTGCTTTTTCTCTTTTTTCAAATATATAGTCGCAAAAGATTTTCAGTTGTTACAGAGGCCTGGAAAAAAGGTGGAAAAGTTTTTTTTGAAAAAAAAGAAACTTGGCAAAAAAAACGTATATTTGCACCCCCAAAATTTAGCGCGATGGAAGTAAAGCAGTTACGAGATCAATTCAAACTCAGATTGGCAGGAGTGGAGGATGGAAATTATTGCTTTACAATGGTTTGCGATAAACAGTTCTTTGAATTGGCAGAGCTTACGGATTTGCAGGATGGATGTTTGGATTTGCGGGTTGACATGATAAAAACTGAAAAATTGGTGGATGTGAAATGCCATTTTTCCGGTTTTGTGATGGCTCCGTGCGACCGCTGCCTCCTTCCTGTGAACATTCCGATGGAATTTGAGGACCGTTTGATTGTAAAACTGGTCCCTACAGTAGAGGAAGGCGACAATGAGGATGACGACATCTGGGTGATGGACGAGAACACGTATGAGTTGGACATCTTCCATTTCGTCTATGAGTGCATCCGTCTGGCCATGCCGCTGCGCATCGTCCATGCCGATGACGAAAACGGACACTCCACCTGCGACCCTGCCGTGCTCGCCAAACTGAAGGAATTGTCCGCCGATTCGGCCAAACAGGACCATGACCCGCGTTGGGACGCTTTGAAAAATTTAAAATTAGATTCATAACCGATAAAACTTATACATTATGCCTAATCCTAAAAGAAGACACTCAGCAATGAGAAGAGATAAGAGAAGAGCCCATGATTTCATCACGGCTCCCCAGTTGACCACCTGCAGCCACTGCGGTGCCCCGATTCTTCCGCACCGTATCTGCCCGGAATGTGGTTACTATAGAGGAAAACAAGCCATCGAAGTGAGCGGCGCTGCCCAGTAACAGCCTGCAAGCCACGGCTTGTGAAACGTGTATTTTATGGTTTTTTAGATGACATAAGCAATTATGCCATCTTTTCTTGTTTATAGACGTATGGATATCGTTTTCGCCACCCATAACCAACATAAGACCGAAGAGGCCCGCGCCATCGCAGGACCCAACTGGCATATCCGCAACCTGCACGATCTGGCTTGCTCGGAGGAAATTCCCGAAACAGCCGACACCCTGATCGGCAACGCCCTGCAAAAGGCCCGGTATGTGGCCGACCATTACCATGTGGACTGTTTTGCCGATGACACGGGACTGGAAATCGAGGCCTTGGACGGCCGTCCCGGCGTCTATTCCGCGCGCTATGCGGGCGAACACTGCTCCTTCAGCGACAATGTGCGGAAAGTGTTGGAGGAAATGAAGGGCGTGGAGAACCGTAAGGCATGTTTCAAAACGGTCATTGCCCTGATCCTGGATGGCGAAACGCACACTTTCGAGGGACGCGTGGACGGCCATATCTCTACGGAACCCCACGGAGAAGGCGGCTTCGGCTATGACCCGGTGTTTATCCCCGACGGTTATACAGAAAGTTTTGCGGAGCTTCCGCCGGAAGTTAAAAACAGCATCAGCCACCGGGGAGCAGCCATGCGTAAACTGATGGATTTCCTGAAAGCGTAAAATTAATCCAGCTCTTTCTTGATTTTCAACAACATCTCCTTGATTTCCATGAGCGAGGAGATGATGGAGGCGTTGTCGGCCTCCTCCATGAAGTTGCGCTTGAGGGCGTCTTTGGCTCCCTGCAAAGTGTAGCCTTTCACCCGTGTGAGATAGTGTATGGTGCGGATGAGGGCAATGTCGTTCTTGGAGAAGAAACGGTCCCCTTTCTTGTTCTTGCGGGGCTTGATCATGTCGAACTCCTTCTCCCAATACCGCAGGGTGGAGGCGGGCAGGCCGAAAATCTCGGAGGTCTCCCCGATGCTGTAATAGAGCTTCTCCTTCATTTCGAAGGATTCCGGAAGCGGCATATAGCTGTCGTCGATTTCTATTTTCATTCTTCCTCTTTTTTTCTTCGGCGTTCGTCTTTTTCCTTGATGCTCTCGCGTTTGTCGTACAGCTTTTTACCCTTTGCCAACGAGATGTCCAGCTTGGCGTATCCGTTCTCGTTGATCCAAAGCAGGGTGGGCACGATGGTGAACCCCCTCTCGTTCAGCTTGATGGTGAGCTTGCGGAGCTCCTTGCGGTTGAGCAGGAGCTTCCGGTCCCGCTTGGGCTGGTGGTTGTTGTAGCTGCCATCCGCATACTCGCTGATGTGCATGTTGTGCACCCAGAGTTCGTTGTTGATGAACGAGCAATAGGCGTCGGTGATGTTGGCTTTGCCAGCCCGGATGGACTTTATTTCCGTGCCGGTCAAAACGATGCCGGCCGTATATGAAGTGAGCAGGAAGTACTGGTAGTCGGCCTTCCGGTTCTTGATGGCGATCGGTGTGTTTGGTGTGTTTTTGCCCATATCGGTGATATCCGCCGCAAAAGTACAAAATATTTTGTATTTTTGCCGACATCAAAAACCATTAACGATGAAGAACCTGAGCATGATTGCCGCCGTCGGGGAAAACCTCGAACTGGGCTACCAGAACCAGCTGCTGTGCCACCTTCCGGTGGATCTAAAGCATTTCAAGGAAATAACTTCGGGACATGCCGTCATCATGGGCGACCGAACCTGGGAATCGCTGCCCAAGAAGCCACTGCCCAATCGCCGCAATATTGTGGTGACTTTGGATGATGTTTCCTTCCCCGACTGCGAGACCGTCCATTCCATTGAGGATGCGCTGGCGCTCGTGAAGGGCGAGGATGAAGCATTCGTGATGGGTGGCGCCACCATGTATCGGTTGTTCCTACCGTATGCGGATCGCCTCTACCTGACTCGCATACACTCTTCGTTCACCGCCGACGTTTTCTTTCCCTCCCTTGTGGAAGATGAGTGGATTTTGGTGGAAGAGGAATTTAAACCTAAAGATGAAAAAAATATCTATGACCTGTCTTTTCAAACACTTATCAGAAAATAATCCATCATGAAAAAATTGATCCTTACATTGACGGTGCTGATGGCTGTGTGCGGCCTTTCGGCACAAAAGCCCGCCCAACTCCCCGTTCCCGACCTGCCAATTGACGAACGCACCAATCTGGTTACCTATCAGGATGTGGTGAAACAGGAAGGGACTCCGCAAGTCCTGTATGCGCGGGCAAAAGCTTGGGTGAAGAAGTATTACAAAAACACCGCTGAGGTTATTAAAAAGGATGATGCCGAGAAATGTACGTTAGAAATGCGCTCCAGCGTGCGCATCTTTTCCAAACAAAAAGATGGTACTTTGTTGCCGAAAAACATTGTGTATTACCAGTTCAAATTAGAATGCAGGGATAATCGCTACCGTTATACCATCACGAATTTCAATGAAAAAGCGGCAGCGGCCGCTCCCATCGAGAACTGGTTCAAGACCGATTCCCCGTATTGGTCCCCGTCTCAATATGAGTTCCTCAATCAGATTGACGGCCAGATCAAGGAACTGATCCAGTCGTTAGAGGAGGGCATGATGCCCGAAGAGGTTTTCGAGGATGAATGGTAGATCTTTCCTGATGCTCTTGGCCGCGTGCCTTATGATGGCATCCTGCCAAAAGCCTTCCGGCAATGTTTGTGTCGAATTTTCCACTTCGGTGGATGACCAGACGTTGCAACTGGACACGTTTCTATATCAAAATGCCTCCGGCAACCACTACTCGGTGTCGGAGGTTCAGTATTTCATTTCCGATGTGAAACTGATTCGGGAAGATGGCACCGAAGTGCAGATCTTGTCGGACAGCGGGGCCCATTATGTGGACTTGGACATTCCGGCCACGTTGCAATGGAGACCCGATGATGCCATTCCGTCAGGACATTACGTCACGATTTCGTTTGTCTTTGGCCTTTCGCCAAGATTGAATCATAACTATTTCTATACCAATGCTCCTGAAAACAATATGGCTTGGCCGGGAATGTTGGGAGGTGGGTATCATTATATGAAGATAAACGGAAAATGGAAGAATGCGGAAGGCGTGGAGATGCCATTTAATCTGCATACCGGCAGAAGCGCTACGCAGGTGGGCGGTTCGGATTTTGAAGACAACTCCTTCCTGGTGACGCTTCCCCTGTCGGGGTTCAACATCGGGCGGAATGAGACGCGCACCATTGGCTTGAATATGAACATAAACAACTGGTTTGTTAATCCCAATCTGTTTGATTTCAATGTCTTCGGTGGCAGTATTATGCAAAATGCGACCGCACAGCATCTTTTGCGCGAGAATGGGGCGGATGTTTTTTCTATTGAAAAATAACTATCTTTGCGCTTTCATTGAAAAATAGACATGAAGGTTTCCGAATTGTATTCTATCGTCAATCCCGAAAATCTGGTTGTGGCCAGCGACCAGGATGAGATTTCGGAATTGTGTATCGACAGCCGGAAGGTGGTGCATCCGGAGCAGACGCTCTTTTTCGCCATCAGGACCGACAAAAACGACGGCCATCGCTATATCCCCCAACTGCAACAGATGGGTGTGCGTAACTTTGTGGTTTCCAATCCGGTGGAATCACTGCAGGCTATTGCCCGTGCGCATAGGCAACGCTTCTCCTATCCGGTTGTCGGCATCACCGGCAGCAATGGCAAAACCATCGTCAAGGAGTGGCTGGCCACCCTGTTGGCGGATGATTTCAATATTGTGAGAAGTCCCGATAGCTATAACTCCCAATTAGGTGTTCCGTTGTCGGTATGGCAGATGTCGGACAGCCACCAATTGGCCATTTTTGAAGCCGGTATTTCCAAACCCGGGGAAATGCAGCAACTGGCGGACATCATCCGTCCCACTATCGGAATCCTCACCAACATAGGCATGGCTCATGCGCAATTTTTCCGTGACGAAAGGCAGAAAATTGAAGAAAAACTGCAACTTTTCAATACTTGCGAAAAACTGATCTATCACGATGACAATAAGATGGTTGAGGAGGTGTTGGCCCAGCCGGGATATGCTCATCTCCAGAAAATTTCCTGGGGTAGCGCTTCGTCGGCATATCCTGTGGAGCACCGTCATGCAGAGGGTGAAGCCACGGTGGTGGAGTTGGCACAGGAGTGCTATAGGATTCCGTTCTTAGATGCCGCTTCCGTGGAAAACGCTTTGCATGTGATTGTTACAGCCTTGGAACTCGGTTGCCGTCCAGCGGATATTCGGGCACGTCTTCCACGCCTGACCCGTATAAAAATGCGTACAGAGATTCTGGAGGGCCGCAACCATTCCGTCATTATCAACGATACCTACAGTTTGGATGCCAATTCACTCAACGCCGCGCTTGACTTCATGGACACGCAGACGCAGATGGACCATAAAACGCTTGTCCTGTCTGATTTTGAGCAGGTTGGTAAAATGTCGGATCAGGATTACCGGGAGCTGAATCGCCGCTTGCAACAACATGATATTTCGAAACTGTTAGCTGTGGGTGCGCACCTGTGCGAGCATGCCCACTGCTTTGATTGCCCAACGCAATGGTTCTTCAAAGATACCGACACCCTTCTCGCGGAATTGCAGCAGATACCTATCTCCTATGAAACCATCCTCGTGAAAGGTGCCCGCAGTTTCCATTTCGAGCGGGTGGTCAGCAGGTTGCAGCACAAGACGCACCTCACTATTCTACATGTGGATTTGCCGGCATTGGTACACAATCTTAATTTCCATCGTTCTTTTCTGAAGCCGGAAACCAAGTTGGTGGCGATGGTCAAGGCTCATTCGTACGGGTTGGGCGATGCGGAGATCATCAATGATTTGGTGCATCATGGTGTGGATTATCTGGCCGTGGCCTACACCGACGAGGGCGTGCGCCTGCGCAAGCGTCATATCACCACCCCCATCATTGTGCTGGGTGCGGAGGCGCATAGCTTTGACGTAATGGTCCAGCATGAACTGGAACCCGAAATCTTCAACTTCTATTATTTGGATGAGCTGGTGAATGTGTTGCAGAAACATCCTGAGATCCGCCAGTTCAACATCCATCTGAAATTTGACACGGGAATGCACCGTCTGGGTTTCGACTTGGAGGATGTTCCCCGTTTGATTCAGAAAATTCAGTCGGTGCCGCAGCTGCATGTGGCCTCTCTGTTTTCGCATTTGGCCGCCGCCGAGGATCCGTCGGAAGACGCCTACACACGGCATCAGATCGAACTCTTCCGGCAGATGACCGACCCGATAATCGGGGCGTTTGACTATCCGATTCTGCGCCATATCCTGAACAGTGCCGGCATTATCCGTTTTACAGAATCGCAATTCGAGATGGTGCGTTTAGGCATCGGGCTCTACGGCTGCTCTGAAATTCCGGAAGTGGCTGAGAAGCTCCATAACGTGGTGACACTCAAGACGGTGGTGACGCAGGTGAAGCGTATAGCTGCTGGCGAAACCATTGGCTACAATCGCAGTTTCCGTCTCGCACACGACACGCAGGTGGCCATCATTCCGATTGGCTACGCCGACGGCTACCCGCGCGAACTCGGTAACAGGAAAGGCACCGTAGTCATCCAAGGACAGAAAGTGCCGGTCATCGGGAAAATCTGTATGGACATGTGTATGCTTGATGTTACGGGTTTGAACGTCCATGAGGGCGATGAAGTGGTGGTCTATGGCGAGGGCAACACCGTGGGCGACATGGCCAAAGCTGCCGGCCTGATCAGCTATGAACTGATGACCCGCATCTCGCAACGCGTGCCGAGGGTTTATGTTAGAGAGTAATTTCGTATTTTTGCCGCCCGTTTTTACGGATAAATATTGAGTATGAAATCACCAATAAAGAAAATATATCTCAAAGTCAGGTCGTTAGGCATTACACCGCCTTGGCTGGTTATGTGTATCGACATCCTGGTCGTGGCTCTGTCAGTGTTTTTGGCCATGTTCATCCGCGACAATTTCAAGTTCCCGTCGAATTTAGGGTACGTCGATTGGATTAACGCCCCGATTCTGATTCTGCCGGTGCGGATTCTCTTTTTGGCCATTTTCCAAGTCAACTATCAGGTCATACGCTACACCAGCACCCGCGATGTGGCCAAGATTTTCTGGGCTTGTATAAGCGGCTCCATGGCTATTGTGCTTATTAATCTTGTAATATACTCTGTAACAGGTCGTTTCTTTGTGCCTAATTCTGTTTGGATGATGGAGTTCTTCATCACTACGGTGTTGCTTATTTTCTATCGTTTCATTTTCAAGATATATTATATGGAAACCGTGAATCCGGTGAAACTGCGCAAGAACATCGTGATTTTCGGGGCTGGGGAGTCCGGCGTGACCACCAAGCGCACCATCGACCGTGACAATGCCTCCAAGTACAAGGTGCTTGCCTTTTTTGATGAGGACCCGACGAAAATCGGGATGCAGTTGGAGGGATTGCCGGTTGTGAATTATCATTATTTGAATAATTATCTTAAAACCAATAATGTATCCTTCCTCATTATTGCAGTGCAGAAAATCGGGAATGCCAAGGTGAAGGAGATTACGGAAACCGCTTTGCCGCATAATGTGAAGGTGCTGAAGGTGCCGCCTGTGTCGCGCTGGCTCAACGGCAACCTCAGTTTCAAGCAGATCAAGAAGGTAAAAATCGAGGATCTGTTGGAACGTTCCCAGATACAATTGGATCTTTCCCTGCTGAATCCCGAATTGTCGGGGCAGACGATCATGATTACGGGTGCCGCAGGCTCCATAGGCAGCGAAATTGTACGCCAGTTGCTACAATTCCCCTACAAACGGCTCGTTCTCATTGATGAAGCGGAAACACCCTGCTTCTTCCTGCAGGGGGAAATCACCCAGATTAACGGCATGAAGGATATAAACATGCACATCTTGGACATTTGCGACACCGAGCAGATGGAAAAACTGATGGAGCGTTACCGTCCCAATATCGTCTATCATGCTGCCGCCTACAAGCATGTGCCCATGATGGAGAAAAACGTGCGTTCGGCCATTAAGGTCAATGTGGAGGGCACGAAGCGGCTGGCCGACATGGCTGTGAAGTACGGTGCGAAGAAGTTCGTGATGGTCTCCACCGACAAGGCCGTCAACCCGACGAACGTGATGGGGGCGTCCAAGCGCATTGCGGAGATGTATGTGCAGGCGTTGAATTTCCACCAGCCGACCACGAAGTTCATTACTACGCGCTTTGGTAACGTGCTGGATTCCAATGGTTCGGTGATTCCGATTTTCCGCCAGCAGATAGAAAAGGGCGGCCCGATTACCGTGACCCACCCTGACATCACCCGTTATTTCATGACCATCTCCGAGGCGTGCCAGTTGGTAATCACCGCCGGCGCGATGGGCAATGGCGGGGAGATTTTTATTTTCGATATGGGTAAATCAGTGCGTATCAGTGATTTGGCTAAAAAGATGATCCAGCTCTCCGGACTTACCCTCGACAAGGATATTTCCATCCAATATACAGGCCTTCGGCCGGGTGAGAAACTGTACGAGGAGTTGCTGGCCACGGAGGAGAATACCATCAAGACGGAACACAAGAAAATCAAGATTGCCAAGGTGCGCACGTATGAGTACGAAACGCTGGCCCCTGCCATACAGAAACTCATTGACTTGCAAAACGAAGACGATTTCACGATTGTGGCCCAAATGAAGGAGGTGGTTCACGAATACAAGAGCCAGAATTCCGAATTTGAAGTTATTGACAAGCAGAACAGCTATTTAGAATCATCAAGATGAAAAATTTCGCCATAATAGGAGTGGGTGGCTATGTGGCCCCGCGTCATCTGAAGGCTATCGCCGAAACGGGTAACAGCTTAGTGGCCGCATACGACACATCGGACAGCGTCGGCATTATCGACAGCTATTTCCCGGATGCTTCCTTTTTCACGGAGTTGGAACTCTTCGACCGCCATTGTACGAAGCTGAAGGGTACGCCCGGACAGGTGGACATGGTGTCGGTGTGCACGCCCAACTACCTGCACGATTCGCATACGCGCTACGCGTTACGTCTCGGCGCGGATGTCATCTGCGAGAAGCCGTTGGTGCTGAATCCCTGGAATATCGACGGCATTCAGAAAGTGGAGGAGGAGACGGGCCGGAAGGTCAACAATATTCTCCAGCTGCGGTTGCATCCCTCTATTGTGGCCTTGAAGAAGAAGGTGGAGGAAGGTCCTCGCGACGTGGTGTATGATGTTGATTTGACGTATATTACCGCCCGCGGGAAGTGGTACTATATCTCCTGGAAGGGCGACGCTCGCAAGAGTGGCGGCATAGCTACCAACATTGGGGTGCATTTCTACGATATGTTAGCGTATATTTTCGGCGATGTGGAGGAGAATATTGTGCACGTCTCCTCGTTTGATCGCGTGGCCGGCTTTTTGAGGTTGAAGAAGGCCCGCGTGCGTTATTTCCTGAGTATCAATCCCAACACCTTGCCTGCCGAGGCTTTGAATAGTGGTCTGCGCACGTACCGGTCCATCCGCATTGGCGATGAGGAGTTCGAGTTCAGCGGCGGCTTCACCGATTTGCATACGGAGAGTTACCGGCAGATTTTAGCTGGTAATGGCTTCGGATTGGATGATGTAAGAAACTGCATCCAAATCGTTTACGATATCCGCAATGCGGTGCCTGTGGGCTTGAAAGGTGATTATCACCCGCTGGCTGCGCTTCCCTTGGAGCCGCACCCGTTCGGGTGGTGATTTGAAAGGGATTACCTACTGCCTCACCAACTTCAAATAATACACTTTCCTGTCGTTGGTCATCACGCGGACGATATAGCTCGCCTTGGCGAGGCGACTGAGAATATTTCAGATGCTGTCAAGATTCTATTTTTGGCGCCCCTGCCTGCGAACAGCAAGCCGTGCTTCCTTTTCCGCCGCACACCCGTCAGGACTTATAACCATGAGGTGAACCCGATATATGCCCGTCTTGCGAGGCTTGAAGACGATATTTGGACTGGTAAAGGAAAACTTCTCAGGGCCCATGATACTCCAAAGGTATGTGTTGCGGGTTCCCGTGTTGCCAACAAGTCGCACTTTTCTCCCCATTTTGCATAACGTATCGCCCACGATTTCGGCTACTGGCACGTTTCGGAAGGCCACATTGATAATCGAGTTTGTGCGGCAGTTGCCGTACCGTTCGCGGACATCCACAATGTAGTTTCCTGTTTGCCTGACCGTCAACATGTTGCCTACGGTCACCGTATCCAAGGGCTTCCAATAATAGTCATTTACAGTTAATGGGGGTGAGAATCCGAGAACCCGACCGCTCTCTGAACAAGAGGTTTCCGCATACATAGTGTGTAAAAAACCGTCATCCATCTTGTTTTCCCTTACTACCAGGTAAGTTTGTCCAGTGTCGGTTCGGCCGAAAGTGTCAGTCACCGTCAGCGTCACGGTAATATGCGTCATCGAACGTACGTTGTAAGAGTGATAGACGGGATTTCCATAATTGAATGTGCCATCCCCAAAATCCCAGCGATAGCGAAGATTCTCGCCCGATGCCACTGCCTGAAACATTGCCGGACGCTCTTCACACATGCGGGTGGGTGCGATGATGGTGTCTATGACGGGAGCAGGATGTGCATCCGAGGAGACTACCGATGGCACTTCATGCGCAACCGCTGCTTTTTCGATGGAAAGAATCACACTATGTCTGTATTCCGCACCATTACTACATTTTCTCTTTAGCGTGACATACGTGCGATGCGGATAACGGGATTCACTTCCGTTATTCAGATAGTTTACCGACACCTCCACCGATGGAACGAAATTGTCGCCCACGATGGAGGCGGCTCTGTCGCTGGTAATCCACTCATAAACCACATGTTTGGACTGGTCCGGCAATTCCAGACGGAAGCGGTCGCCCTCGTAAACGGTCATCATGCAGGGGATGTCGCCATTGGAGAGAGAAAAAGTATCCACCGGATGGATATAGGCCTCGGAGCGGCAGCCTGTCACCTTGTCAATCTGCCGCACGGCAATTCCGTTTATAGCCTTGTAATCGTAGCTGAACGTCACCCTGTTGCCTTCGGCAAATGCAGGGAAGGTACTGTTTGTGTCAAGCGGTTCCCAACTCAGATAGTAGCGTTCGTTGGTTGGAGTGGCTTCGAGCAGAATACTGTTGCCGAAGCATACCTCCGTAGAACCCCTGACAAACGTCGGAGGAGGTACTGTTTTGCATTGCCTGGAAACACGATCGGTTGGCTGGGCGCATAATGTTGTCACCAGCAATACCCATAACACAAGAAAAAACAAAATTTCACGTGTCTTCATGGAAATTAATCGTTTGCTTTGACAAACTTCTCAACCGACACCTCCCCATTGCTGACCGCCTCCAGAATATAGGTTCCCGCCGGCAGCCGCGAAACGTCTATCGTAGCAGAACCGTCCCGGATCACCTCCCGCATAAGCGTACGTCCGTTCAGGTCCATAATAGTGACGTAATCCATGGGCGACCGGCCGCCCTCCACATGGATGATGCCGCCAGCGGGGTTCGGCCACAGTTTCAGATCCGATGCTCTTTCCCCATAACCGGCAATCCCCACGTAAGGTTCCGCATATTCCGGATTCCTGTACAACGCGAACACCGCATTGTCAGACCCCGGATTGCTGTTGGCCACAACATTGTCGCTAAACGTCACCGGTGAAAACGATGTCAGCGACAACAGCAGGGACCCATCCGAATTTGCGGTCACCCCATACGATCTGTCTATTCTTGAATTCATACTATATATGGTGTCTTTTCCTATCAAAATTCCGTTATCATTCCATTCTGTTAATAGACAGTTAAATGTGTTATCATAAGAATAAGCAGCAAACACTCTGTTGTTCTTACACGAAGGCATGTTGCTCTCGGCAACCTCTAAAGCGGGAACTATGCCTTGGGAAACATAATGCCCTGTGTTTTTATTGTATTTGACAAAAAAACCTATGGCGGAACTATATGGGACATAACGTTGCAAGCTGTTTTCTTCCGAGTCAAAATATATATTCGCCGAGCTTTCAGGTGTATAGGCCCCACTGCCACACAAATACACATGTTCACCTTCCAAACAGTTTCCGTGCCAAATAACTCTGGCAAATGGCGAACCTATGGAATTCCCCTTTGTATATATCTGGTTGCACCACTGCACACGGCCGTATGTGTCATATTTTATAATGAAGTTCGTACGGTATGCCCCACTCATATCCTGTATGGTGGCGCAGTGGGTGCTGTCCCACCAGATGTGGATGGGGTACTGGTGCAGATGCCCGCCTGTCTCATAGTCGAACATATAAATTAATATATAGCCTGACAGATACATATTGCCATCCTCATCGTAAGATATACCCTCCGGCCTGATATCATAATGAGGGTTCACACTATCCGCTAAAAATTCCCACGATGCGGCAATCCCGTCCGTCTGCTGCACAACCAGTTTGGCAAACTCCAATTCCCAATCCGGCGTGAATTTGTAAAACATGGCATTACAAAACACCCTGTTTGGATTGGAGATGTTGCCCGGCAGATACAGGTCGTATGTCTTGTTAGAGTCCCCGTCCACCACTATTGTAAACGGGTCCTCCTCATTTCCCGCATAATAAAAACGCGCAAACAGGTAAACATTGCCTCCATCATCCACGTGCATAGGCATTGTTCCTTCCTGACCAACAGGTCGCACAGGTCGGATATATGTTGTGCCGTTCAAGATTTTATCTCTCGTGTACGATTCCACAAAATGGTCCTCCAACAGATTCCCGTCCAGGTCAAATTGCGCGAAAAAGGTCCACCTGCTACGTTTGAAGGGCGGCCTCCGTTCGCTTTCAGGCATGCTGTCAACCTGCCCTTTCCGTATCAGGGTGTCCATGTAATACAGCCATGTGCCGGTCGGAAAATCACCCCACAAACCAGTTATCCCCGATATGTAAACCCTCCGGTTCCGCACTTCCATCCATTGGGGGGAGGATATGTGCCCTCCGTCATTGCTGCATTTCACAATCTTGTACCAGAGCATGTTGCCCAACGTGTCAAATTTGGCCAGCAAGATGGTAGGGATAGCCCCGTTCGAAACCTCCGAAGGGACATCAGTGAGAAAGTCTTGCCCGTCCATCTCGGGATTGCCGCCCATGGAGCCATACACGTATATGTTGCCATCCTCGTCAAACGCCGTGTTGGTTATCTGGTTGAAAATCTGAGTGTATGAGCCGCCGCTGCCGGTCCAGCTGTGCGCCCACTTCCACTCGCCCTGCGGGTACGCAGTCAGGAATGAGAAATTGACAATGAGGAATGCAAGAAGCCATTGGTAAAGGAAAAGATTGTGTTTCATAATTGGGAGTGTGTTTGGGGGTTGGAATTTTTTTTTCGGGCGGTAAAGATAGGAAAAAGGACAATACGAAAGCATCCTCAAAACAAAACCATAAAATTTTTCTTTTGTCAAAACAAATAAGAACTAACGAATATTTCTTAAATTTTCCTAAAAATATTCTTCTGGTCTTGACAAGCCCCAGGACTTTGCTGTATCTTTGTCCCCTGAAAAAAGGAATGTGATGAAGAAGTGGTTTATGTTGGGTTTGTGTTTGGGGATGTGGGGGATGTTCCTGATGGGGCAGACGGATTCCCTTTACAGGGTGGCATTCTACAATGTGGAGAATCTGTTCCACCCATCCGATGATTCCCTGACGGCGGACGAGGCTTTCACGCCAACAGGCTCGTATCATTGGAGCTATGCAAAATATTATCGTAAAATAAGCAATGTGGCGAAAGTCCTGATCGCCATGGGACGGGGGCATCCTCCGGCTGTGGTGGGGCTGGCCGAAATCGAATGTGAGCAGGTACTCAAGGATTTGTGCTACCGTTCGCCGTTGCGGAAGTTCGGCTACCGTTATGTGCATCACGACTCGCCCGACCGCCGGGGCGTGGATGTGGCGCTGCTCTACCACGACAGCCTTGTGAGCGTGCTGCGGGAGCAAAAACTGCCGGTACGCTTCCCTTTTGACACGCTGGCACGTACCCGCGACCTGTTGTATGTTTGCCTTCGTTTCCAGGGCGGCGATTCGTTGCACGTGTTGGTCAACCATTGGACATCGCGCTATGGAGGCTATGCCGCCACCGTGCCCAAGCGGAACGTCTGTGCGGATGTGGCACGCGCCTGCGTGGATTCTATCTTGGCAGGCGACTCATTAGCCAATATCCTGTTGATAGGCGACTTCAATGACTATCCCACAGACGAGAGCATGGAACGGCATCTGCGCGCCCGCAGATGTTCGCCCGACAACAGACGAGATACGCTCTTTAATTTGATGTATGCCTTTGAAAAAGAACCGAATATGGGTTCTCATAAGCATGAGGACTTTTGGGGCTGTTTGGACCAAATGGTGGTGTCGCGGGCCTTGATGTTCGGGACGGGTGGAATGTGCATCGTGGGACAAAAGGCCCATATCTTCCGGGACGATTTCCTGTTAGTGCCAGATGAAAAATATGGCGGGGTGAAGAACTATCGCACTTTCCTTGGTCCGCGCTATGTGGGCGGCTTCTCCGACCACCTGCCGGTGTTTATGACAGTTTCGTTACAAAGAAGGTGAACTGCTTGTCGATTTTGTGCCGGAAATGCTTTAACAGGAAATAGTATGCCACCAGGAAGAGAAGACTGGCTATGACGCTTGCCAGCTCGTTGTGGAAGATGGCGTAGGAACCGAACAGGGCCGCTATCAGGACGAGGAACGGAATGAGGTAGGCGATCAGGATGGCTTTCCAGCCCGTCTTCTGTTTCAGCACGAGGTGTACGCGCTCGCCAAGCTCGAAGGCTTCTCCGTATAGTGCTTGGGCGGTGACGAACTCCTGCCGCTGGTCGGAGGGCATGCAGATGCTTTTGGCGTGGCACTCGCTGCATGCCGAGCTGACGGTGATTTCCACATCGATATCCTTGCCGCGTATGGCTCGCACGATACCTTCCTTGCAAATGGTGTTTTCTTCTGTCATGGGATTCGGATTTGAATTAGGCTTCGAACAGCAAACGGAACATCTCTTCCACCTTGACGATGGGGATGATGGTCAGCTGGAAGTCTTTGGGATTGAGGCCTTTCATGTTGTATTTGGAGATGAACATCCGTCGGAAGCCGAGTTTGTCGGCCTCGGCAATGCGCTGGACGATACGGGGCACGGGGCGCACCTCGCCGCTGAGGCCCATCTCGCCGGCGAAGCAGGTCTTGGCGTCGATGGCGATGTCGGTGGCTGAAGAGAGGATGGCCGCCACGATGGCCAGGTTGATGGCGGGGTCATCCACACGCACGCCGCCCGCGATGTTGAGGAACACGTCCTTGGCACCCAGTTTGAAGCGGCATCGTTTCTCCAACACCGCCAGCAGCATGTTCATGCGGCGGATGTCGTAGCCGGTGGCGGAACGCTGTGGCATACCATAGACCGCAGAGCTTACAAGTGCTTGTGTCTCAATCATCATGGGGCGGTTGCCCTCCATGATCGAGGCCACTGCATGTCCACTGTAGTCCTCCTCATGCTGCGAGAGCAGGATCTCCGACGGGTTGTGGATTTCGTTGAGACCGGTCTGTGTCATCTCGAAGATGCCCATCTCGGAGGTGGATCCGAAGCGGTTCTTGATGCAACGCACAATACGGTAACCATAATGCTGGTCGCCCTCGAACTGCAGCACCGTGTCCACGATGTGTTCCAGGATCTTGGGACCAGCCAGCGTGCCGTCCTTGGTGATATGCCCGATCAGGAAGACAGGGATGCCGCTGGTCTTGGCCAGATGCTGGAATTCGGCGGCGCACTCCTTGAGCTGGGAGATGGAACCGGCGGCGGAGTCCAGCAGGTTGCTCTGCATGGTCTGGATAGAGTCGGCAATGACCATGTCAGGTTTTAGCTCTTCGATGTGTTTGAATATCTGCGATGTGTCGGTTTCGGTGAGCACGTAGCAGTGGGGTGCCGGCTGGTTTGAAAGGCGGGCGGCTCGCATTTTGAGCTGCGCTTCGCTCTCCTCTCCGGAGACGTACAGGATTTTGCAGTTCCGGATGTGCAGTGCCATCTGCAGCAGCAGGGTGGACTTGCCGATGCCGGGCTCGCCGCCCAGCAGGATGATGGAGCCGGCCACGATGCCGCCGCCTAACACGCGGTCGAACTCGGTGAATCCGGTGGACACGCGGGGCAGTTGCAGCAGCGACACCTCGTCAATGGGTTTGGGCGCGCTTTTGGCAACCACGGTGGTGGAACGGCCTTTGGCAGGTGTCTCCTCCCGCTGCACGACCTCCTCCACGAATGTGTTCCACTCGCCGCACGACGGGCAGCGGCCGATCCATTGCGCCGACTGCGCCCCGCAGTTCTTGCAGAAATATTGGGTTTTGCTCTTTGCCATGCGTTACGTTTTTAACCCGCAAAGGTGAATATTACCTTATTGGATTTTTTGTTGAACAAGAGAAATGACTTTGGTTATAAGTTGCGACGCAGGTTCCACAAGAGGTTTGACATCCGTTTCCTGCAAATCAAAGCAATCGCCATAATCTCCAGTTATACGCATAGTGAAAAGCCGATTGTACTGTCTTCCAAGTTCCATTTCAATCTTCCCTGTATTGATAAAATGCATGTTAAACATCCTAATAATACCCTCATGTGTTTTGGCATTCAAGCCGTTGGCAATTAATAGCGATGACACAGCGTAATACGCCGCATAGTACAACCTGTTGGCTGCTGTTGCCCAAAGACCTAATTCTATAACCTTTTGGGCTTCATTTAAGGTTTTGCTCGCCTTATCTAATCTATAGGCGATAACCATTTGTTTTTCCTCGTCGTTCAAACTCATATTAAAACTATTGCGTCTTCCATTACGTTTTTATAGAAGGGGGTGAAATACTTTTGGTTCCATTCTTCTCTTGTCTGGATAATAGTATTCACATCCTGATTATGTTTCCAAAAGATCATATTCAAAGGATATCCAATAGTATCATAATCTTGCCAATTGGAACGTCCATTGCGATTCAGGAGAACTAACACATCCCAGTCGGAGTCAAGCCGATGGCTTCCACGAGCTCTGGAGCCGAATAGCAGTACACTCGTCCCCGCTGGCAGCAAGGCATGGATATCACGTTTTAGGATGTTCAGCATTGTGTCTTGAGTAGCAGTGGAATCATTAATTATAGGATTCTTCATTTTGCCTCCTTTCAAATATTACAGCAAGAAATAAACTTGCAGCTGCAAAAATACATAATTCTTTTAATCGTTCAAGAGAAGAGTTGTAAATCTGATTTTTTCCTATCTTTGCCTCGCCAATCCGAAGGCACAATTTTGCTGGAGATTTGGTGAATATTTTAATAGAAATCCTATAGCGTAATCACGAAGTTCACTCAAATCATGTAATACCTGCACCTTTCTCCTCCACAAATCCCCGCAAGCCATCAGTAATGACCTAGAATCTCGTTTAGCAGTCCCTCACAGCCCTCTTGAACATCATCCCAGGTGGCTTGGAAGTTGCCAGTGTACCAGGGAACGGCCACGTCGCGCGGCGTGCTGGTGTAGTCCATCAGCAATGAAATCTTGCCGTCCACATCCGGTCCCACAATCCGCTGCATGTTCCGCAGGTTGTTCCGGTCCATCGCAATGATGTAATCATAATAGTCGTAGTCGGTGTGCGTCATCTGTCGGGCGGTCTTGCCTGCACAGGAGATCCCGTGCGCCTGCAATTTCCTGCGGGCGGGCGGATATGTGGGATTGCCGGTCTCCTCCCGGCTTGTGGCAGCGGAGGTGATCTCAAACTGCGCGGAAAGCCCCCGTTCCGTTACCTTCTGCTTCAGCACAAATTCGGCCATCGGACTTCGGCAGATGGTGTTGTGGCACACAGTGAGAATTCGGAACGTGTTTGTTTATATATATAAATGAAAAGGAAGATTTTTAATCGAAGCGAAATAATACAACAACTCTCAGAAAGAAAGGAATGTATGCGACATTTTTCCTATTTTTGCACCCCCAATTCAATAAGTCTATGAGAAATTTCTACATTCCGATTATCGCCATCATCCTGTGTTTTTGTCCGATGATGACCCCTGCAGCGCCAGTGGATTCCCTTACCGCCAAGAATATCGCTATGAACTTCGTGAACACCCGTGCTTCTGTTCGGGATGGCCAACAGGTGCATAGAGTGTCCACAACGTTCCCGCATCTTTTTGTGTTCAACGTGGAGGGTGGTGGATTCGTGGTGGTGAGCGGCGATGACCGCACACGCCCTGTGCTGGCCTATTCCGAAACCGGCAGTTTTGATCCCACCGGAATGCCCGATGCCGTTGCCGGATGGCTCTCCCGCTATGAGGAGCAATTGGTCGCTTTGGCTGGCGGGGCTGAGGCATACGATTATCATCCTATCCGGAACGACCGAGCTGTGAGCCCGCTTATTTCTACCCGTTGGCACCAGTATTCCTCTAATGGGAACAGCTATAACGCCCTGTGTCCGGTGGATTCCACGTTGCCCCAAATGGGCGGACATCCCTCGGTAGGTTGTGTGGCATTGGCTTTGGGACAGGTGATGCGCTATTGGCAGTGGCCGTTGCAGGGCAGAGGTTCCCGTTCTTACTCCTTGGCATCCTCCAATCCTTGCTGGCATTACGACACCTTGTCGGCAAATTTCGGTGCCACCACCTATGACTGGAACAATATGCCCGTGGTTCTCACCGACACCAACCCCTTGGCCGAGCGCACGGCGGTAGCCACCTTGCTATACCACTGCGGCGTGGCCATAGGCATGAACTATAATAGCGACTGCCAAGGAAGCAGCTCCGCCTTGACCTCGTCCCAGTATTATGCGGCCACGCGCTATTTTGGATATTCAAGCTCAGCAACCCTTTGCGAAAGAGAAAACTATTCAGACAATCAGTGGAAAGCCATGCTCAAGAACGACCTTGACAATCAAATTCCTGTCCTATATTCAGGGAGTTCCTATTATGATCCTGTCAATGGCACGTACTCCTCCGCACACGCCTTCATCATCGACGGTTACGACAATGATGACTACTTCCACGTGAATTGGGGATGGGGAGGGGCTTATGATGCCTATTATGCCATGGAAGCACTGACACCCGCTTATTATAATTACTCGCACGATGAGACTGTTATTTTCGGACTTGTACCTGCCGTTGCCGGCAATCCGCCGTTCACAGACTTGTTGCAACCAACCGTTCTTGACACCACCCACGTGCAGAAGGGCGGCGTGTTGGGCGGCCACAACCTAATGGTGAATATCGGTGACACTACTGACAGTTTTTTCGTTGGCCAGGCCATCATCGAAAATCTCAGTCAGCAGTTCGTGAAATGGCTGGATGTACAGCATCTTTCCATCGCTGCTGGTGACACGCTGCAATACTCCTTCCAGCGCACGGTTGACTTGCCCGTGGGCAGCTATTACGTGATGATGTACCGCAGCGCCGACACTATAGATATTAATGCCCCTAATACGCTGGGCTCCATGCAATTCCCGGCACGTTTCCATACGGATATTGATTTTTGGGTGGTGGACAGCAACAGGTCGGAACTTACAAACTTGGTGATTTTCATCCGTTTTGCCGATGATGGACAAATTGATCATGATTTTGCCCAAATCGACTCCATGTTCAACGACAAAACACCGGGCTTCCTGAGCGTGTATAACTTCTTCGATGCCATGTCATACGGCAAAATAAAATACGTTACGAAGTATGCCAACCAAGTATATGGGAACCGGATAATCGCATACAGGGATCCCCATCCACGAGGCTATTACGAACCCTACAGCGACGCCAATCCGGATGGCTACCACGGTCCGAATCCCTTTGTAGGCATATCCATGCGCGAGGCACAGCTGCTGGCCGCCGCCATGGATTATGTCAACACTAACGGGTTGGTGGATAAGTACGTGACCTTGGATGGCGATGGAGACGGTATTATTGACAATATCAGCTTCATTGTGAAGGGAGGCACTGGGGCTTGGGCAAGCATCCTCTGGCCGCACATGGAGTATTTTCCCCATGATTCCATCGATTATCCTGTCCGCATCAATGGGATGAAACCCAATACATTCAATTTCGAGTTTGAGGGCGCATCCCCTTCTCTTTTCTCTGCCAATGTCTTCCGGCATGAGATGGGACATTCGCTCAATATGCCCGACCTGTACCATTATACGAACTACTCGGACGTTGACCCTGCAGGTTTCTGGGATATGATGTGCTACAACTACGCGCCGAATCATACCAATATGATGTTCAAATCCAAGATTCTGAAGGTGGCGGATGAGCCTGTGGAGATTACGGAGGATGGGGATTACACCTTGTTGAGCAACGCATCCTCTCCTACGCAGAGTTGCTATTATATTCGTTCCGCCATTGATCCTACCCAGTGGTTCACGTTTGAATATCGTAACCAGGCCGACCTGTTTGAAGAGGGTATTCCCGGCACGGGGCTGATTGTCGGACGATGGAACGACACGGTTCCGCTGAACTATGACGGCATGTTCGCCAATGCCTTTTTCGATTATGAGCATCAGGCGCACCAATACTGGATTTTCCGTCCCGGCAGCAATTGTGACACGGTGAACGGTGACATCAACAGGGCGCATTTTTGTGCGGCGGAAGGTCGCACCTCCTTCGGCCCCACCACGGATCCGTATCCCTATCTGACGGACGGCACGCCGGAGCAGAGCTTTGAAATCACGAATATACAAGAAAACGGGAGCAATCTTACATTCCATGTACACTTTTTCAACAGCGGCGTTCACGATGCGACTTTGGCAGAGGATGTACGCGTGTATCCCAATCCGGCATCCGATCAGCTTACCATTTCAGGTTCTGATTTGCAGCGTGTTGAAATATATAACCTTACCGGGCAACTTTTGATGACAGAAAGTTGTAGCCAAGACCAAACCAGAATTTCCATCGGGCAAATGCCGTCAGGAATGCTGCTGATGAAGGTTGTGCGCAACGATGGCTCGATGTGCGTTCGGAAGGTGGTGAAACGTTAGCGACTACTGGCCGAAGCTGGACCCGTCGAAACAGTGGGTGCAGATGCGGTCTTTGGGTAGGCCGAGTGCTTTGGAAATGGTGGACAGCTTGTTGAATTTCAACGTGTCCACGCCGAGGTGCTGGCGGATGCGTTCCACAAGGTTGGCATATTGCGGAGTGGTGTCATCGCAATAGAGATGCAGGTTTTTGGTGCTGTCGCCCTCCAACTCCTCAACCACCCGACGGGTTATCAGTTCCATTTCTGTTTTGGATGCGGAAAAGTTCAGGAAATGGCAGCCGTAGAGCAGCGGCGGACAACTAATGCGGATGTGGACCTCTTTGGCCCCATACTCGTAGAGCTTGCGTACGTTGTCGCGCAACTGTGTGCCGCGCACAATGGAGTCGTCGCAGAAGACAATCCGCTGGCCCTCCAGGATTTTCGTGTTGGGCAGCAGTTTCATGCGGGCCACATGCTCGCGGGTTTCCTGATTGACGGGCATAAAGCTCCTTGACCAGGTGGGCGTGTATTTGATGATGCCTCGGCGGTAGGGTATCTGCTTGCCCATGGCGTAGCCTAAGGCCATGCCGATGCCGGAGTCGGGGATGGCGGACACGAAATCGGCTTCCACATCGTCCTCGCGGCCCATCTCGTAGCCGTACATGTATCGTGTATTCTCCACATTCACACCTTCATATTCGGCGGATGGATACCCGTAGTAAATCCACAGGAAAGAGCATATCTGCATCTTCTCATTGGGAGCCAGCAGCTGCTCGTACCCGTTGGCAGTCACCTTGACAATCTCGCCCGGACCCACAAAACGTTCGATGGCGTAGTCCAGATTGGCGAAACTGTGGCTGTCGAAGGCGAGCGCGTAGCCGGAGCTTTTCTTGCCGATGACGATGGGCGTGCGCCCGTAATAGTCGCGGGCGGCGATGATACCGTCGTTGGTCAGTATCAGCATGGAACAGGACCCCTTGACCTTGCGATAGACATTCTGGATGCCGTCCACAAAGCTTTTGCCCTGCGTGATCATCAGGGCGACGAGCTCGGTGGGGTTGGTGGTGCCGGAACTCAACTCGGTGAACTGCTGGTTCTTGTTGAGGCATTCCTGCTCCAATTCTGCTATATTGTTGATTTTAGCCACCGTGACAATGGCGAAACGGCCCAGATGGGAGTTCACCACGATAGGTTGTGCGTCCGTGTCGCTTATGACCCCGATGCCGAGGGTTCCCCTGAATTTGTCCAGGTCTTCGCCGAACTTGGTCCGGAAGTAGGAGTTCTGGATGTTGTGGATGGAACGATGGAAGAGATTGTCCTCAAGGGTTACCATACCGGCGCGTTTCGTGCCGAGGTGGGAATGGTAGTCTATGCCATAAAAAAGGTCGGGATTGCAAGGTCCGTTAGAGACAACACCGAAAAAACCGCCCATAATTTATTGAGTATTAAAAGATTAATAAATAAATCCGATAGGATATGGAACGGGTGCAATAATACGATTTTTGCTTTTTACAGCCTTTTCAAAAAACAGGAAGTTATTACCGATTTATGAACAATGGGCGGAGAGCCCATGCGAAGACCGTGGAAAATATGAAAAAGGGCGGACATTTTAATTTCCGCCCCATATAAGTTTTTGGAAAGATCTTAGATTTGCGTCAAAACATTATTTTTTTACCCCGGTACCGTCGCAAGAATAACAATATTTTTTACCAAGACCGTCGCAGCTGGAACATCTTCGATCATTATAATTCCAGCCACTTCCTTTGCAACTACTGCAAATAGTATATCCTTTTCCAGCACATGAACCGCATAATTTCGTGTCTCGCTCTTCTATCGGTTTGTAAATGCCATTGCTTTCGTTGGCATATTCGATTTCTTCATCAAGGGCTATATGCCAGCCTTTGTTTTTCTGAATCCAAATCGTGCTGCCATGTTTTAAGGCCTGGCTTTCATAGTATCCGACCGGTCCGGAAATAACCCTCACCTGTGCGGCAGTGCGCTCGTTGTTAAGTCTTTCCACAATACCGTAAAGAAGACCGTTATTATGGCTTACGCAGACCTGGTCCCCCTCATGCCACTTGCTCATATCCATTCCTTTTGCAATATTGCTCTCGCGGGAAGGCAAGTTACTTTTCATTTTAGAATCTCAAAATTTATAACATGCAATTTATAACATGCAGACTTCCGATGCAGATTAGTTTCGACAGTAAAGCATAAAGACCACAAAAAGCGCGGGGGTCGGATTCTAACGCTTTTTCAGGTGTGTCTCCCGTCCGAGCCCCGTCAAGGTCTCATCGCACGTTTGACGCTGCAAAGCGTAAGGATTTTTTCTAATACCCAAACAGGGCTTCCGCTTGTTTCATGCGCTCGCGCACGGGCACACTGAAGGGGCAGCGTTCCTCGCACGCGCCGCATTCCACACACTCGCCCGCGTGATGCGCCAGCTGCTTGTACTCCGCAGCTAACTGGGCGGAAAGACCGTCTTTTTGAGCCTCGTCGTAGAGCTCGTTCACCTTGGCGATGTCAATGCCGACGGGACAGGGGGCGCAGTGCTTGCAGTAAGTGCAGCCACCCGTGCCGGCCTCCGCCTGCGCCGTCTGACGGTTCAGCACGGCGTTATAGTCTTTTTCCTCCTCGGTGGCTTTCAGATAATGCAGGTATTCGTCCAATTTGTTGGCGTTGTCGGCGCTGCAGAAACTCACAGCCACACAGGGTTTTGCCAACGCGTAGGCCACGCACTGGTCGCGGGTGAGGGCCACCTTCAGCGGCGACTTCTCCGCATCCAACAGACGGTCGCCGCCACCGTAGGCTTTCATGACCGTAATGGCGATGTTGTGCTGGGCGCAGTAGTCGTACAATTCCACACGCACTGGGTCGATGCCGGGCAGCATGTTATTGAATGTTTCCGGATCCCACGGGCTTTTCCCCGACAGCACACGGTCGAAGGCGGGGTTGAGGCTGAACATGATCACCTCCACCAGCCCGCTTTTGGCAATGGCGAGGGCTACCTCGGCGTTGTGGCTGCTCACACCGATATGTTTGATTTTGCCCTGTGCTTTCAGGTCTTTTACATATTGCAGATAATCACTGCCTTGTACAGCCTTCCAGTCTTCCATCTTGTCGAAGATGTGCATCATGCCTATATCTATATAGTCGGTGTTCAGGCGTGTGAGCAGATCTTCGAAGCCTTTTTTGCACTTGTCCACGTCGCGGGTGCGTTCGTAGCTGTCGCCGTTCCACCAGCAGCCGATGTGGCCTTGGATGATCATCTCCTTGCGGCGGTCGCCGAGGCCGTAGCCGATGTTGCTGCGCACCTTGGGGTTGGCATCGTACAGGTCCATGCAGTTCATGCCGCGGTCGAGGGCGGCGGTGACCAGCTCGCGGGAGGTGGCGGAGTCGATCTCGTCGAAGCCGCCGCAGCCGAGGCCGATGACCCCCACGCGCAGGCCTGTGCTGCCTAACGTGCGGTATTCCATGTCGGGGTTCTCCTTGAAAGTGTTGCTCTTGCTGTTGCAGGCGGTCAGCAGAAGCACCGCGCACACGATGGCGAGGCACGGCAGTAGAATGGTGTGGATCTTTTTCATTGTATTTTTTTTGATGAAACAATTTGCAGAAATATGAGAACATAATGTGCGGGTTTCCCGATGTGGTTGCACTAAATCTTCCGGCCGACTTTCTTGAGCAGTCGCCGTACCTTGCTGTTCCGTTTGACCAACCACTCCTCAATCATCTCGTTTTCGTCCATGGGAGTTTCCAGAATCTCTTTTTTGCGCCTTTTTAATTGATGAAAACGAAGATAGGTTCCTATATGGCGGCTCTTCTTGTCATGGTAGATTTCATCGAACGGAATAAGTACAGCCGTGTCTTCGATGTTGTGCATCAGGCGGTTCACCGCCGTGCCGAACATGAGCATCTGGGAGGTGATGGAGATATAGGCCGTCATGTTCGGCGGAACGTTCACACCCCTCATTCGGGCCGCCGCCTTAAGCAGTTTGTAGTCTTCTAACAGGTCGTCCTTGTTCAAAATCAGATCCATCAGTTCGGGGTCGGAATCCGGCATTATCGCATAGTCGTCCCATGGGCGGATAAGCTCCTCCTTGTCTCCGAAATGCTTCCAGAGGAAATGGTAGATCAAGTCTTTGGCGATATGGTCGTATGAAGGATACAGGGTTATTTTCCCAAAGAAGTAGAGCAGTCTGGGGTATTTCATGATAATGGCCACGAGTCCATCCCACAGGTTGTCGAAGGCGAAAATGGATTTTGCGCCATTCTTGGAACTCTGGTACTCCGGAGCCACAAAGTTGCGGCCAAGCTCCAGAACGTGCGGCAGGTACTCGTCGATGAATTTCTGGGAAAAGTGGAACTGATGGGCACTTGCCATTATAGGCTGGCCCTTTTCGTCAAACGTCGCTTCGGAACCGAATAGGAAGCGGTACCCTCCGATTATCGCTTCGTTGTCCGGATCCCAGACAATCAGCTGTTTGTAAGGATTCTCCATCTTGTCGTATTCATCCAGATCTATGTCTTTGCCCGTGGAACCGCCGGCCTCGCGGAAGGTCAGCTCACGCAGTCGGCCGATCTCGGTGACAACATTGGGGGAGTCCTGCCAGGTGACGATGTAAAGCTCGTTGTGCCCCTTGTTGGTGTCTTCCAGCTTCTTGGATTTGGTGAGTTCTGCCTTGAGCAGTTCTACCGGTACAGGATCTATTATTTTTTTCATAATGTTAGAAAAGGTCAATCAATACTGGATGGCCACGGATTGGAGACTATGCCGGCCATGTCAAGCATAGTCTTGTGTGCGAGGTCGCGCATTCGTGCCGTTTCTTCTTTGCGGGATGCGGTGAGGTCTGGGATGATGGGGTCGCCCACATGGATGGTGACCAAAGGTTCGCCTTGGCAGAAGAATCTGCGCCATCCGGTACGGGGTCTGAAGGAGATTACCATTGGAATAATCGGGAGAGCATACTTGTAGGCCATGTTGAAAGCGCCTGTCTTGAAGGGCCTTAGCGGAGAATAGAATCTCCAACTGCAGCTTTCGGGGAATATGTGTATCCACTGTTTCTTAGCGTGCAGCTCGTCCAGAGCCTTGTCAAACGCTCTCAGTCCGCTGCGCTCCTCCGGAATGGCGATGCCTCCGATGTTTTTCATCAGGAATCCATCCTTGCCCCGGAAAGGCTGGGCGTACATGGGAATCCATGCTTTGCGGTAGCGCATCGCCTGCAACACGCTTATCATGTCCCACCGGTGCACATGGTTGCAAACGGTCATCATGCCGTTGGCGAAGAGTTTACGGTTCTGGCGGATCTTCTCACGGCCTTCAATCCGAAGGCCATAGCGGATACGGTTTAATGGGAAAGCCGCAATCCAAAGTGTAAGGTAAATGAGAAAATGCCAGATTTTGAATTTCAGGGATTTGTCAAGATACGGGTACGTCCCGTCGAATTTTATGTCCTTGAGCTCCCCGCGTATGGGGGCCATCCTTGTGAAAGGATTGTCTCCCGAGAATTCCTCTGCCGGTTCGGGGACATACACCCCTTCGCGAACCTTGAAGTTCCGATACGCAGGGCCAAAAGATGAATAGTCCTCTATCATTTCAGGTGTTTCAGAGCGATGGCGGATTTCATGCCACCAGGTTATTATTCATTTTACGAGCGCAAAGATAATAAAAAAAACTTTTTTTAACCTGACCGTTGTTTTTTATAAAATAGATTATCTTTGCACCAATCTTATAATAATTAAAATGAAAAGGCAGATTCTTTCTTTGCTTCTTTTGTTTGTGAGCATTGCCGCGTCGTCCCAAACCGTTACCATCTCCTTTACGGCCCAAGACACGAATGCCTATCCTGTGCGGCTGAATCGTGTGACAATCACGAACTTAAGTAAAAACTGGCAGGAGACCATTTTCTGGCCCGACACTGCGCTGACGATGCAACTTGGAACAGGAATTGACGATTATGGGAAAGTCAGCAGGGTAGTTGTGTTGCAAAACAAACCAAATCCATGCGACGGTACTACGGAGGTGTGTTTGGCAGTGCCGGAAGACGGCCCGGTACAGTTGGAGATGACGGACTTGCGTGGGAGGTTGGTGTCTTCTCAGGAGATGTCACTGCAACGGGGGGTCCACTGCTTCCGCGCCACCCTCTCGTCGGCGGGCACATACGTGATGACCGCACGTCAGAACGGCCAAAGCGGCTCCGTCAAAATGGTCTGCAACCGAGGGGCGGGATCCGATAACATAGATTACTTGGGTGCTGGTCCGGACATCGACTATATGTTGAAATCCGTCAACACCAATCCGTACAATCATGGCGACACGATGGAGTATGTGGGCTATGCCGATATATGCGGTGCGGAGGCGGAGAGCCGGCATGTTGTGACACAACTTTTCCATATCACGTGCACACTGCATTTCTCGGAAGCGCAGTGCTTTCTGCCGGAAGTGCTTACGAATGCCATTGTGGAATTTACGGACACTACAGCGACAGGAGGCGGCCGTGTGATATCCGGTGGCGGCGCCCCTGTAACGGCCCGCGGCTTGTGTTGGAGCACCTCGCCTAATCCTATTGTCAGCGACAACCACACGACAGAGGGTGACAGTTTGGGAAGTTTCACCAGCTATCTCACGGGGCTGACACCCGGAACCCGGTACTACGTACGGGCATACGCAGTGAACATAATGGGCACAGCGTATGGCGACACTGTGAGTTTCACCACCTGGCCCGCCTTTCATTGCGGAATGGATTTGGTTGTCGATATTGACGGAAACACATACACCACATTGCAGCTTGGAACCCAATGCTGGATGAAAGAGAATCTGCGCACGACGCACTATTCCGACGGCACTCCCATCCAACAGGGAAGCTCAACGTCTGTGGATGTGGCTTATTGGTACTATCCGCACAACGATGCCACCACTGTGCCACTATACGGGTTGTTGTACAATAGGACGGCAGCGGTGGGGGTAACCGCATCCGGTATGCCGAATCGGAATATTTGTCCTGTCCGTTGGCATTTGCCCGATATAAATGAATGGTTTGATCTTACAAACTATGTTGGGAGCCAGAGTCAATATTGGTGTAATAATAATTCTAATTATATTGCCAAAGCGTTAGCCTCCACGGAAGGATGGGGAACATCGCCCAATACCTGCAGCGTGGGTAATAATCCCTCCGCGAATAATGCCACCGGTTTTAGTGCGATGCCGGCAGGGTGTTACTACGGTTCTTATGGTGATTTCTGGGGAGCTGCTCATTTTTGGACTCCTAACATGCAACAGAATCAAGGTCAAGTCTTCTCCCTGACTATGGGTGGAGCCTCTCCAAATCCATTTAATACAAGACAATCACATTACGGACATTCGATCCGCTGTGTGCACGATTAGAAGAAAACGATGTGGCGGTGTCCGTGCGTCTGATTACGGCAGTTCCATCTTCCCCCTAACCCCATTATCGGGCATGGTTTCAATGTCTTTAAAAATAAATGGCAGAAATTCGGACAGATAGAGCCTCCAGTTGCGCCATACATGTCCTCCTGGGGTTTTATAATAAATGTATGGGATTTGTTGATGATGTATTTTCCGGACAAAACGCCTGCTCTGTGGATGGAAGATGTCCCGTTTGCCGGTTCCAATCCAATAGATGGTGTTCCGATGGCTTGGCAGTTGTTTTCGATGTACAATCGGGGAGAATAATCCCACATATTTGAAATTGTCCTCGTACATGTTGGCAAGTGTGGCTGACTGGGAAGCCCCCGCCGATAAACCGGCCACCGCTCGCATGTTCATGTCGGAGGATATATGGTAGCGGGCGGAAAATGAACTGTCCAGTTGTGGGAATATTTGCTCGAAGTCGTGGTGAAACCAGGAATAGTAAAGGAGCAGATTCCGCATCATCCCCACACTTTCGTTCTGACCGATAAGTTTTTCGGGGTTGGCGTCAGGCATCACGATAATCATCGGTTTGGCTTTCCCTTGCCGTATCAGGTTGTCAGCCATCTGCACCACTCGTCCCCGGTCGTGCCAAGCCATTTCATTGCCGTCAACGCCGTGCAACAGATATAGTACGGGATATGTTTGCTCTGTGTTGTCATAGTCAGGTGGCAGATATAGTAGGATGCGGCGTGTCTTCCCGCAGGCGGAATCCCAGAACTCGCACGTTTCTGTTCTCCCGGCCAACGAGTCAGTGTGGCACAAGTCCGACAAGGTGGAACCGGGAATGATGAACACACTTCGTTTCCCGTTCGAGATCCGGATGGAGTCTGCATTGCCGGGGTCTATCAGCTTTTGCCCGTGTGATTGGAAACGATAGGTATAGACTTCCGGTGCGAGTGGAGGCGTGGTGTAGGTGAAACGACCGCTTGGGTCAGGGTGCATGCGCGCCGAGTGCAGGTTTTCCCTGTTCACATTGTATTTCTTGTTCCGCAATGCGCAATCGCAAAAGATGCGTACATGACGGCTCTCCGGCCTTTTGAGGACAAATGTCACAGACCCGTCTTCATTATATATGGGAGAACTGGATTCGCTTGGTTGCGCTTCCGTGAGTGCATGAAACAGCAGGAGCAGGATAATCAGTCTGCATCTATTTCTTCTGGATGGTTTTCTCATGATCCGCAATTTCCTCCATCAGCATTTTCTCGAAATTCGCCACAGATTCTGTTATACTGTATTGTTTGGCAAGTTCAGCGTATTTTCTTTCCATTTCTTTTCTGGCGTCCGGATGTTCAATCCAATAATCGATTTTTTGCGCCAGAATACGCGGCTTGCCGGGCGTGAACAAGCTGCGGCTGTCTAAGGCGAACTGGGGCGTTGCGCTCTGCGAACTGCTTGAAATAAGCGGCACCAGCCCGGAGCCCATTGCCTCCAAGCACGAAAGGGATTCCAATTCCACTTCACTCGCATGCACATACAGGTCCGCATATCCTAATGCGTTCATCAGTTGCCGGTCGGACATGTAGCCGATGCAGGGCGGATTGGAAAGCTTTTTCCCTTTCCTGCGGAATTTTTTCTCACTCAGGCCTGTTCCCACCAGAATCACTTGTATTTTGGATTCGTACGCCGAATGTCGGACAGCCTCCAGAATGATGTCCTGATGTTTTTCCGGCGACAGACGGCCCACCATCAGCACCACGAACTTGTCGGCACACCAGGAGGGTTTGTCGCATTTGTGCCAACTGAATTGCGGAGGACAACCGTTGCTGATAACGTGCATTTCAGAGGTGTATCCGAGTTGGACCAGATAGTCGGTTATAAACCGGCTCGGACAGTGTATATGGCGGAAAAATCTGAAGAAGTATCGGTTGAAGCAATTGTATATCAGTGTGTTTATCCATTTTACATTTTGCATGTGGAAAGAGGCCGTCACGTTTTCCGGTTGCACATGAAAGGCCGCTGTACAGGGCTTCCCCATTTTGTCGGCCATACGCTTCGTCGCCACCTCCAATCCAAAGGGCATGAAACAATGCGCTATATCACACCACTCCAAAGCTTCACGAACAACATCTTTATCCACTTTGGAATACTGAAAGCCATGCCGTTTGACCAGTCCGTTGAACAGTGGAAGGTGCAATTCCGGGACCACAAAACGATTGGTGTCCGGTATCCCGGTTGCAAGAAACTTCACCTCATGTCCGCGGCATCTCAATTCTGAAGCAAACCGCTTGGCAGAAATACTTGTTCCATTTTGGATGTCTATGGCTTCAATGACAAAAAGTATTTTCATATTTCAAGTATGTCTTCTATATAAGAATCGTGATTTTAAATCGGCGGCAAAAATAGTACTTTATATGTTACAAAATGATTTTATGATTTTTTATATAATATAGTAGATTGAATATAAGTATATTACAAATGTTAAAATATGTTAATCAAGGAAAACAAGGGATTTTCCGTTACACTCGCGGATAGTCTGATCACTGTCGCGTTATACTTTACGGAAGGTTCAGTTTGTCAGCCCCATTAGACCTGTTTGAAATCGAGGAGGTCGGCGGAGTGGGGGCACAATAAAACAACGGGAAGCGAAAGGTCTCGGCCCAGTAGCGAAGAGGTGACGTAAAAGGCGGTGATTAGCATCCGCTGGGTCTGGAAAACGGAAAGGTTGCTTGTGCTCTGGTTAGCAGGCTATTAGCCGGCAGATTGAGCAGAAGCAACCATATCCTTTTCTTGCGCGGGAATGTAATGTGAAAACCCGGAAGGCTTTATTTCTTGATAATCTTTCCCAACAGGCCGCCAAGGAGTTTGCCTGCGCCGGAGGCTGAAGAGGAGCTGCCGCCGCCTAACAGGGAACCCAGCACATTGCCGATATTGCTTCCGGCGGAAGCGTGGTTCTTGCCGAGGATGGAGAGCAGGTTGGGGGCGATGGAGGCCAGGATGTTGGAAACTTGGTCGTTGGTCGTGCTGGTCTGGCTTGATAGCCCGGAGATGACGGAACCAAGGTTGCCGCCGAAAATCTTGCTGAGAATCTTCTTGCCGTCTTCGATGTTGATGCCCATGCCTTGGCCCGCGTGACTGCTCAACGCCTGTACCAAAGCGGATGCGCCCGCGGCAGTGCCGGCGTTCTTCTGCATGGCACCTATGAATTTCGGAATGGCCGCCTTGATGACGTTGACGATCTTGTTGGTGTCGATGTTGAATTTTTTGCTGATTTCACCGATTATGTTGTTGCCGGTGAGAGAATTGATAATGCTGGTTAAATCCATAATTCAGAGGTTTAAGGTTAAACATTAATGTTGCGGCAAAGGTATAAAAAATTTTGGCAATGACAGTGTATCTGACCCCAGGGTAAAAAGGAAGTTCCTGAATCGTCATCCCAATAAGGGCCAATATCATTGCTCAATAAGTTGTTCCGGCAATCGTCAGTTACATAGAATGACATCAAAGTTACGGGCACGGAGGTAGGTGTTGGGAATTATGATGATGATCAGGTGATGGTGTGGCCCAATCCCACAACAGGTGTGGTGCGCATTTCGGCCACAGATCCTGTGACGCAGGTTGATGTATATAACGTACAAGGCATGTTGATGAAGCGAGTTCATGGGGAGAGCACCCTTGACCTGGGCAATCTGTCGTCAGGTGTTTATCTGCTCCGCATCCAGACTGAAAATGCGGTGAATATGAAGCGTGTGGTTTTGCAATAAAAAGGAATCTGTGATCTGTAGTGGAAATCACGAGGCTTCGGCGATAACCACCGTTCCCTTGCCTGCGTCCATCCGGATCCGGTCGCCGTTTTTCAGCAACTTGGTGGCCCCTTTCATATTGACAATGGCAGGAAGCCCATACTCACGAGCCACGACCGCCCCGTGCGACAAAGACGATCCGATTTCGGTAATCATACCGCTCACGATGGAGTAGTACGGTGTCCAACCGATATCGGTGAACCGCGCTACCATGATTTCTCCTTTTTTCAGCTTGTTTGCATCGTCAACGGAGTAAATGATATGCACAATCCCCTCACATTCCCCGTTGGAAACGGGGACGCCCTTCATCACGCCATCGTTCTCTTCCACAGTGAAGACATCCGCCGTGGGTTTGCCGATATAAATATCGTCAAAAGAGAGATTTTCTTGGATGGCGTATGCTTTCCGGCGCCTTTCGGCAACATCGGGAAGGGTTGAATCGCCGTCAATCAGTTTGCCGATCTCGGGGTGTGTCAGAAAATAGATAAGATCCGTGTCCGCCAAGAGCCCCGCCGCCACTAACTGATGGGCCAGACGTGCGTATTGTTGTTTGAACAGGTCAATGATTTGAATCAACCTCGATTTTGTGTATTCGCGATCCACGACCGCCTGTCTGGCTCTTTTGGCAAATTGGATGGAGGCCCGTTTCAACAGCGGATTGCGGATAAAGGCAAATGCCTTGCGAAGGTCTATCTTTTCTTCGCTTTGAACCAGATTCATTGGCGAGTGGATGATGCTCTGCAGGTAATTCATCAGCGGAATCTCGTCCTCTCTCCAGGGCTTGCTTCTCATTTCCGCCTCCTTGATGCAGCGATGACCGTGACGGGACAGAAAATCCTGATATTTAGCGTGGATTTCGGCATCGTTTTTAATGTATTCCAACAATTCGTCGGCAGTGAAATGCAAGGCTTCCGGGTTGCGCTTTTTGATCAATGCAGCCAACTCTTGCAAGCGCGATAAAATATCGGCACTTTCGATGTTTGGAATGTTGGTGAGCAGATGCGACAGGAAAGACTGATACATCTTTTTGTCAGGAAAATACTTGTCGAGCATCATGTACAAGGTGCTGGAGGCGCTGCCGGACGACGATGACGAGGCATAATGGTAGATGAGACTCTCATCCAAATAGGCAAGATTGTGGTCAATGTTTTTATAAAGTTCTTGGTATGAGGAGGTTTTAGTAAAATGAACTTTGGTCAGCAGTGTGTCGAAACGCTTCATCGCGCGTTTGCCGGACAGCACATAACGCAGGAACTTGACGGAATTGACACCGCGTACAATCGGATTCGAGAACTTGGCGGTGATGGGAGGGTAGTCGTGGTATTCGCCCATAATGGACAGATTCATCGACTGCGGATTGGCAATCCCGACTTTGGTGTACATGTTGTATAGCAGATTCATATCGAAGAACAGATGCCCCGATATGGAAGAAATCAGCCGCAACGGCTTTTCCTCGTATGGAGAGCGATAAACGCCAGCCTTGTAGAGCATATAACGCATGCCGTAGTCGATGGCTTTCGCGGAGGTGGACAACGTCAGCGGCGTGACAGCTCCCGGCATCATCTCGCCCACATTCCGTTTGGTGAACAGATGCCCGCTCAAGTCATCGTCGCGGTCAAACTCCTCAATATCTATGATTTCCGTCGTGATGGGACGCATTTGCAGCAAATAGAGTTTCCCGTCTTGAATAGCCCATTCCAGGTCTTTCTCCTCTGCAAAAATCGTCCTGACCTTTTTCCCGGTCTCGTAAAGTTCCCGGATTTCGTCATCATTGAGCAAATCATCGCTGCAGGGACGGTAGCACTTGCGGGAAATCTCGTAACGGTGGGCGGCAACCTGGCCGGAAACCAGATTTTCGCCTTGCCCGCTGACCGCTTCAATGAGGATGGCTGATCCGTTGGTTGGGCCAGCGGTGAAAAGCACTCCAGCCTTGTCGCTGTTGATCATCTCCTGGACAACGATATTCATCGAGCCCTGGCCCAACTCAAAGTGTCGGGCATAGTCCTCCACGCGACGGGAATTCAGCGATTCCAGACACTTGTTGACGCTTTCCATCAGATGAGCACGGTCCACAAACAGGCAAGTCTCATATTGGCCGGCATTGGAGGCCGACGATTGATCCTCGTTGGAGGCGGAGGAACGCACCGATACCAGCCCCGTATTTATGGAATCAAAGGCTTGATAAACAGCATCTTCGTCTATCTGGTCCGTGTCAGTGATGACAAATCCTTGCGGAACAGCAAATCCATTCCGGACCAAAAGGTCCAATCCTTTCGCCTTTCCTCCCACGGACGGGTAAATGTTTTCTGGCAATTGTCCTAACGGATATATTTTCATCGTTTGATTTTTATTAATTCTCTTTGATTGAAATAACGACTGCTGTCAGCGTTGAATCCGATTTCCAGAATGCCCCGGCAGCGTTTGCCGTCAATGTTGAATTCCGCGATGTTCTCGTGCAAAATGTATTGTCCGTCTTGGAAATGATACGACAGCCCTGTCAGGAATTTGGCTTCGACGGCAATTGTTCTGGAATTGTCCAGTTTCATGCGAAAAGCCAGCTCGCGGGGAACGGTTCCTTGATTGATTCGTTGAAAATCCAAATCCGCCTGCAGCATGAAATGCAGTCCCGTTTCGTTCCGGTAATGACCTACCTCCAAGACAGTCATCACGGGATAGGAGACCAGCGAGTAGTTGAACTGTTGGTGTGGTGAGACGGCCATCAACCAGAGGTGGTTGTTCATATAGTTCCAATCTCTCTTCCCGAACGAATGGTCGCGCACACATGGCAAATGGAAATCTATTGTTCTGCCGTTCAGGGTCAGCTGGCCTTCAAGCACCCCTTCTTGTTCGTAATGGCACTGGCCGCTAACATTTTGCAACTGACCGAAAAATGCTTTGCTCCACTTTTCGTTGGCAATGCCGGCAGCCATTCTCTCTGCCGGCATATCGCTTGTGAAATCGATGGGTTGTTGGTTGCCGACAAAGGTTGCCAGAACACTGGCTTCATCATTTTCATTGAGTTTGCCTTGGAAGGAGAGAAGCCAGTCGGAGCCGTTTTTTCCCACATGGATGGGTGCTGTGCCAACGGGGAAAAATTCCTGATGCAGAGAATAAAGTTTACCATCCAAATAGACACAAAACCATGTTTCCTCCACATTAACCCTCTTTCCCAAACGGGCAAAGATGGACATGTTCTCATCGTGGGCGGAAAAATAGTAGGAATTGTTCAACCATGTGTCCTTTTCTCCTTCAAGAGAAAAGTTCTCGGCATATTGATAATCAAATGGATTTTGCTTGTTCCGTTTGACCAATGTCCGGCACATGATTCGTTTTTTGAAACTGTATAACATAATACAAAAATATGATGCTGCAAATCTACATAATATTCGATTATTTTTTTAAGTTTTTTTAAGATACATATATTATTGATAATAAAACAATTATTTATTTTAATTTGCAATAAAGCGAAAAAGTACGCCGCTATTTTGGTTGCATTTTCGTATCTATGACAAAAAAAAGTCGGCCCGATGGACCGACTTTTTTCGTTAGTAGCGGTAAAGACTACTCTTTGTCGCGGTATTCTTTCACGAAGTCTTTGACCATGGCGGGAGCCAGACGGCCATACACCTTGCCGTCCATAGCTTGCGGGTTAAATCGTTATTGTTCGTTCAGTTTGGACAAATACTCTTTCAATTGCGGAATATTGATGGTGACTATACTCCAAATTGTCTGGTCGTCAACACCAAAATATTCGTGAATAATCAGGTTTCTCAAACCGATAATTCGAGCCCAGGGAGTGTCGGGATGATTCATGAGAAATTCCTCGCTGAGGCCGTTTGCTGCCTCTCCTATGATTTCCAACTGGTGCAATGTGGCGTTAAACATCATGGAGTTGTTTGCAAAAGTATCTTTGTCTGCCCCTTGAATGTAGTTTTCAATTTCTTTGATGGCATCCAAAATGTGCATCACTCTTATATGGTCTGAGATTTTAGCATTCATAGAGTAACAGCTTTTCTGAATCAACGTACGGTTTAATGTATTTTGACAGCCCACGAGAGGAAACAAGGTCAATGGATTTTTGCAAAAGAGATTGCAAGTCCAGTTGCATTTGTATAAATTCCAAACCGACAGGCTTGGAATAATCCAAGTCCACCAATATGTCCACATCACTTTCCGGTGTTTCTTCGCCACGGGCATACGAACCGAATACCCATGCCTTCAGCACCGGCTGTGTCTTGAAATACTCACAAATGGTCTCAATCATTTTGCTGTCCATAATTCGGGTCTTTTGCAATGGCAAAGATACATTTTTTCTTTTATATAAAATGTTGAAATGTATAATTTTGAGGATATAAGACTTTGTGTCCATACAACGTATTCCTTAATAAGAAAAAAAAAGTCGGCCCAAGGGACCGACTTTTTCATTCGTAGCGGTAAAGACTACTCTTTGTCTCTGTATTCTTTCACGATGTCTTTGACCATGGCGGGAGCGAGACGTCCATACACCTTGCCGTCCACGAGGCAGACAGGTGCCAGACCGCAGGCGCCTACGCAGCGCAAAGAGGTGAGGGAGAAGATGCCTTTGGCATCGGTTTCGCCCACTTCCACGCCGAGTTCTTTCTTGAAGGCGTCCAAAATCTTCTCGCCACCACGCACGTAGCAAGCGGTACCCATACATACAGATACGGGATATTTGCCCTTCGGGGTCATGGTGAAGAATGCGTAGAAGGAAACCACACCGTAAACCTTGGCGGTCGGCATGTGCAGTCTTTCAGCAATCAACTCCTGGACTTCTGCGGGCAGATAACCGAGGAAATCTTGTGTCTGATGTAAGACATTGATGAGTTCGCCAGGGTTGTTGTTGAAGTTATTGCAGATTTCAATAACTTTTTCCCTGACTTCGGGTTTCATTTTTATTATAATCTTCTTATTATCCATGTTTATGCTTTTTTCAGATTAATTATTTGTTTAAATCCACTTCCACGGTGGTCTGTCTGTCGAAATAGTGCGTGTGCAGCAGTTCGTGAGACTTGTGACCGCAAGGTTCACCCAAGAACTCTTTGTAGATGGCCTGGATGGACGGGTTTTCGTGGGATTTACGGATCGGCATCTCTCTATCGGCGCGGTAGATAGCTTCCCAACGGGCCTTGATGATGTCGGCGTTTCCGTGGTGCAGCGGCTGGCCAGCGCCGTCGATACAACCACCAGGACAAGCCATGATCTCGATGGCGTGGAACTGGCACTTGCCGGCTTTGATGTCTTCCAGCAGCTTACGGGCGTTCTTCAGACCGTGGGCGATACCGATGTTCAGCTTCAAGCCGTCCACATCGATGGTGGCGCTACGAACGCCTTCCAAACCACGCAGCTCTTCGAAGTCAATCTTCGGAAGCGGTTTCTTGGTGATGACCTCGTAAGCGGTACGGACAGCGGCCTCAATCACACCACCCGTGGTACCGAAAATCACAGCAGCACCGGTGGATTGACCGAGCGGGCTGTCAAATTCAGCATCCGGCAGGGATTTGAAATCGATGTTGGCCATCTTGATGAGGCGTGCCAACTCGCGGGTGGAGATGGAGTAGTCCACATCAGGATTGCCATTTACCTTGAACTCGTCACGGCCAACTTCATATTTCTTGGCCAAGCAAGGCATCACGGATACGCTGATCATATCTTCGCGTTTGATACCGATTTTTTCAGCAAAATAGGATTTGGCGATAGCACCGAACATCTGTTGCGGAGATTTTGCCGTGGAAGGAAGATCTCTCATTTCAGGGAACTGGTGCTCGAAGAAGTTCACCCATGCAGGGCAGCAGGAGGTGAGGATAGGAAGCGGAACGCTCTTGTCACCACCCAGATATTTGGTCAGACGGCCGATAAGCTCGGTGCCTTCTTCCATAATCGTCAAGTCGGCAGACCAGTCAGTGTCGAACACATAGTCGAAACCGAGGGCCTTGAGAGCGGCGGTCAGCTTGCCCGTGGCAATCGTGCCGGGTTCCATGCCGAACTCTTCGCCGATGGCCACACGCACAGCGGGAGCCACTTGGACAACCGTCTTCTTGTTCGGATCCACGATAGCGCGAAGCACTGCGCCGGTGTGGTCAACCTCGGTGAGAGCGCCCACCGGACAAACGGCAACGCACTGACCGCAGAAGGTACACGGTGAGTGATCCAGATGCTGGTTGAAAGCGGTGGAGACCACTGCCGGGAAACCACGCTCGATGGCGGACAAGGCGCCCACCGTCTGCATCTCATTACACATCGTCTCGCAACGACGGCACATGACGCACTTGTTCATGTCGCGGATGATGGACGGGGAAACCTCAATCTGATAGGAGGATTGGGAGTGCTCCGGTCCGATGAACGGGTTCTTGCGGATGCCGAAACGCACGGCGAGATCTTGCAATTCGCAGTTGCCGTTCTTGGCGCACTGCAGACAGTCGGCCGGGTGGTCGGAAAGGATCAGCTCGAGAACGGTTCTACGGGCGTTGATGACGCGCATGGAGTTGGTTCTCACCACCATGTCGGGCATACACTCGGTGACACAGGCAGGAGCCAGGTTACGACGACCGGCCACTTCCACCACACAAATACGGCATCCGCCGGGTCTGTTGTGCACGCCTAAATTGTTCAGCTCGAAATGGCAAAGGGTAGGAATATCGATACCCATGCCTTGAGCGGCTTTCAGAATAGTAGTACCTTTCGGCACTTCAACTTCTCTATTGTCTATTGTTAATTTTATCATATCCATATTAATACCCTTTTACTATTTAATACTAATTGCGTTAAACTTACATTTCTCAATACAGGTACCGCACTTGATACAGAGTTCTTGGTTGATTTCGTGCGGCATCTTCACTGTACCCTTGATGGCACCGACCGGACAGTTGCGGGCGCAAGCCGTACAACCTTTACACTTGTCAGGATCGATGACGTATTGTTTCAGGGCCTTGCACTGGCCGGCGGGACATTTCTTGTCCACCACGTGTGCCACATACTCGTCCCAGAAGTTGTCGATGGTGGACAACACCGGGTTCGGGGAAGTCTGGCCGAGGCCGCAGAGGGCGGTGTCTTTGATGACGTGTGCCAAGTTGCGGAGCTTCTCGAGGTCTTCCATGGTGCCTTGGCCCTTGGTGATCTTGTCGAGGATTTCGCACAGACGCTTGTTGCCGATACGGCAGGGTGAGCACTTGCCGCAGGACTCTTCCACGGTGAAGTCGAGATAGAACTTGGCCACGGAAACCATACAGGAGGTCTCGTCCATGACGATCATACCACCGGAACCCATCATGGAACCGGCAGCCACGAGGTTGTCATAGTCGATCGGGGTGTCGAGGAACTTCTCGGTCAAGCAACCGCCGGAAGGACCACCGGTTTGAACGGCTTTGAATTTCTTGCCGCCCTTGATACCGCCGCCGATTTCGTAGATGACCTCACGCAGGGTGATGCCCATCGGGACCTCGATCAAACCGACGTTGTTGATTTGGCCGGCCAATGCGAACACTTTCGTACCTTTGGATTTCTCGGTTCCAATGGAGGAGAACCATTCCCAACCCTTGTTGATGATAACAGGAATGTTAGCGTAGGTTTCCACGTTGTTCACGTTGGACGGTTTCTTGAGATAACCTTCAACGGCCGGGAATGGCGGTTTGAAGGTGGGTTCGCCGCGGAGACCTTCCATGGAGTGGATCAGAGCGGTTTCCTCGCCGCAGACGAATGCGCCGGCACCGTAGCGGAGGATGATGTCGAAATCGAAGCCGGTTCCGAAGATGTCCTTGCCGAGCAGGCCGTATTCGCGGGCCTGGTTGATGGCCACCTGCAGACGGTGGATAGCCAGCGGGTATTCAGCACGGATATAGACCAAACCGATGGTGGCACCGATACAGAAACCGCCGATGGCCATTGCCTCGATGATGGAGTGCGGGTCGCCTTCCAAGATGGAACGATCCATGAATGCACCCGGGTCGCCTTCGTCGGCGTTGCAGATGATGTATTTCTGGTCAGCGGCGTTCTTGGCGCAGAGTTCCCATTTCAAACCTGTGGGGAAGCCAGCGCCGCCACGGCCACGCAAACCGGATTTCTTGATGAGGTCGATGGTGGCTTTGGGGTCGTTCTGTTCCAGAACGGAGGCCAATGCCTTGTAACCGTCACGTGCGATGTATTCGTCGATGTTTTCAGGATCGATGAAACCGCAGTTACGCAACGCGATACGCATCTGTTTCTTGTAAAAACCCATGTGCTTGGAGTCGGAAATGTGTTTCTGATCCTCCGGGTTTTCGTACAGCAGGCGCTGCACTTTTCTACCTTTGATGATGTGCTCGTCGATGATCTCGCGGCAGTCTTCCGGTTTTACCTGTGTGTAGAACGTGTTGTCGGGCAGGATCTTGACGATGGGGCCCTTCTCACAGAAACCGAAACAGCCGGTGGTGACCACTTGCACGTCGTCGGTAAGGTTCTTTTCAGCCAGTAATTGGATGAAGTTTTCTTTGATTTTCGGGCTTTCGGAAGCGGTACATCCAGTACCACCGCAAAGCAGAATGTGATATTTGTAATTTGCCATTGGAGACCTCCTTGTTATTTGTTATCGATTTTTTCGTAGTTGACGGGGATGACGCCTTCGAGGATTTCACCACTCATGATGTATTTCGTCACCAGTTCTTGACCTTTCTTGGTGTCAACGTGGCCGAACACGATGGGATCCTCGCCCGGTTTCTTCACTTCCACGGTGGGCTCGGCATAGCAGTAGCCCATGCAGCCGGTCTGGGAAACCACAGCCTTGACGCTTTGCTTCTTGCACTCGTCAATGATGGCTTCCATCGTTTGCTTAGCACCGGAAGCGATACCGCAGGTGGCCATAGCAACCTTGATTTGAACCAAGTTTTCTACGTTGTCGCCTTCTTCGCGCAACTCAATTTTGGATTGGAGCTCTTCTCTCTTTTTCTTGAGATCAGCCAATGATTTAATTTTTTCCATGTAATTGGGTTTTAGTTGTTGATTTATAGGATTTTACACACAAAAATAAGCGTCTCCGGAACCCCCGAAAAAGGCACACGGATTGCGGGGGCAAATGTAACATATTTTCCTTAATTATCACCTGCCCGAAACGAATATTTTTCGTGTTTTTTTCATCCCAAGAAATGGGGATTTTTACCTGAAAAAAAAGAGGGCCGAGACCCTCTTTTTTTAGTCAAACAACGTCCTGTTGAACTTGCGTTCCAGACGTACATCGTTGTATAATTCGGTGATTTTCGCCTTGGTGTATAATGGGAAATCGGCTTTCATCATCCAGTCGTAGTAGGCGGGCTCTTTCATGAAAACCTCCTTGACAGGAACATTCTTGTGCTTGCCGAAATTGAAGACGGCTTGGTCCTGGGCGTTCCAGACGATGTGCCCGGCCATGTCCACGTTGCGGTTCTCGCGGGTGAATGCACTCAACGCCTTGACATCGTTCTGGATGGGTTTGAATACCTTGCGGGTTCTGGGGTCTGTGTATTCCGTATCGGCATAACGCTCCAATTGCGCCTTGAAGACCTCGTAGGTGGCGCGCGTGTCGGCGTTGGCGCTGTGCGCGTTGTTCAAGTCCTTGTTGCAGTAGAACTTGTAGGCCGCAATCAGGTTGCGCGGCTCCATCTTATGGAAAATATTCTGAACGTCAATAAGTTGGCGGTTTAGCATGTTGAGCTCCTTTCCGCATCTCAAAAACTCCTCCAATAATAAAGGCACGTCGAACTTGTTGGAGTTGAATCCGGCCAGGTCCGCGTCTCCGATGAAGGCCAGCAGGTCGTCGGCCAGCTCCGGAAAGGTGGGCTTGTCATAGACATCCTCATCGTAGATGCCATGAATGGCGCTGCATTCTTCCGGAATATGCACTTCAATCTCCTGGACATTGCCGTCAGGCCCTTGTACAAGATTTACTGGGCGGATGCGCTGTGTGCGCTCGATTTCGCTGCCGTCCGGCATGACTTTGATAAGAGATATTTCCACAATGTGATCTTTGCCGACATTCAGGCCGGTGGTTTCAAGATCGAAGAAAACCAAAGGACGGGAGAGGTTGAGTTTCATTATTTTTTAACGATTTTTTCGGTGGTGATGATTTGATTGTTTTGTAAAATGCGGACAAAATAGAGGCCGTCGGCATAGTCTCCCAAGCGGATGGAGTTGGAGAGGAGGGAGCCTGACTGCAACAGTTTGCCGTATATGTCATATACTTGATAGGAAAGATTGTCCGGATTATCAGAGGTTTCCACGTGCAGAATGTCGTGCGTGGGGTTGGGGTAAATCCGCAGGTCGTCTTGTGTGCGTGCGGGAACTCCGGAGTGGTCGAAACGCTTGCCGACGACGGGACGGATCATGGGTGCGCCTGCGTAGTAGGACGGTACCCAGTCGTTGGCGATTTTGTAGAAGAAATGGCCGGTGGCGTCGTTGTTCTGGTCGAAGCCGACATTGAGCTGCACATTGTGGTTTTGGTAAAAGCCTACGTAGAAGGTACCTTCGATGGCGATGGGCTCTTCGAGGTAATAACTGGCAAATTCCAAAAAGTCGTCCGCGTGGCCGGGCAGTTGTGCAGGCAGTTCGTAGAGCACATCGCCGGGTTCTCCATTGTTGTCGGCCCAGACCATGAGGGTGAAATAGTCGATGTTTTCATCGTTCAGGGCACTGTTGAACCAGATGCGCACCGACTGCAGCGAGTCGGGTTGGGCCAGCGTGAATTGCACAGCCAGATAAGACTCGGGGTGTGTCATCGTGGAGTAGAGGCAATAGCCTGCCTCGGCGGTGCCGTCATCGTAGGCGTAGTAGTTGTGGAATTTCTGCTCGAAGACGCACGTGTCGTTGGACCTGCAGTCATCATTCGCACCGACCAAGCTGAACACGTGCGTGATACGGAACGTGGCGCTATCCTGACCGTCATACGTGTAGGCGAAATCAATGGACGGGTTGGCGTGGTAGCTGTAGGTGTGCAGACCGTCGTTATAATAGGGATAGGCGTTTGCATTGTATGTGTCTGTGGCATAGACGAAACTGTTGGGCTCTTTCACAACGGAGTAGGTGTAGTAGGTGTTTTTGGCCGAGGAGGAGAGGTTACTGAGGTCGTTGCGGAACTCGGAGGCCATGTCCGAAGGACGATATTGTTTCCAGGGCATGGCTTGGTACAGATTCAGCGCGCTGGTGGTCGGTGAGACAAAAGCCACGTCACTGGGGTAGAGGTCGCCTGCCGTGCGTCCTATGTCAATCTGTATGTAGTCGATATGCCATTGGTCGCAGTTGCTGGCCCAGCCCACGATGTTGCCGCTACTCCAGGAATCCAAATCCAGGGAGGCGTAGTTGCGGAAGCGGAACTGGAAATTGTTGCGCAGGTATTGTTCATCGGTGATGGGGATCATCACCTGTTTGAAATAATCCAAAGGATTCTCCGCTATCCAGCTGTCTAACGAGCAGCCGTGCGAGGACCAAATCTCGTTCCATACATATTCGGGACCGAACAGGGAGTCGGAGGGTATCAGGATGACTTCTCCGGGGAATGCGGCATTTTCGAAGATGTAGTAGGTGCCAGGGATGAAAGGGTTGGGCAGACTGTCGCCGGCCTGAAAGTACATGCCCTCGCCGACGGTGAAGTCGCCGTATGCGAATCCGGTGAATATCTGGTTGCCAGTGGCATAGCCGAATTCCAGGATGAGTTCGTCGTCATATTCGGGTTTGTCGCCGACACGCTTCCACTCCACGGGAGGATTCTGGCGGCAGCCTCCGCCCGGCTGGTAGTAAAAGCTGAAATAGAGGGAGTCGCCGATGCGCATAAGTCTGTGTTGGGTGAAGTTGCTGTCTAACCGGATGGGTGCGGAGGTGAGGGTGTCAGCGGGAAAGGCGGAGCGCTCGGCATGTGCGTAAATACGCCCGTTTTCGTCCAATGCATCTAACGTGGCCACTCCGATGGAGGGCGGGTAGATGGGATATGTGTTGTTGACAAAAGCCTGCCGGTCGGTCCAATAGTGCGGGTTGGGATAGCCGATGCCGGTGGAGAAATCCTCGATGAAGGGCAGTTTCACGGGTGTGGGCAGATCACGGGTGGGCTGGCTTTTGGCGGCGGCCTTTGCGATGACGGCGTTGCGGACCACTCCCGTCAGCATCTCTTGAGCGTTGAGATGGAAAGAGGCAGTGGCTAAGCAGATTATAAGGAGAAAGGTCTTGGTAACAAGTTTCATGCGTTGTGATTAGTTGGTTATTTCTTCGGTGGATGCCTCTGAATCGGGCAGGTATCCGATGTTTTTCCCGACGACAAGGGTTATTTTCTCGCCCATTTTGATGTCGGTGCCGGCGGCGATGGCATGGCCTTTATAGAGCACTTCCAGCACGGCGTTTTCATACGGACTCGGCTTTTCGATGACGTTGGCCAGCACCAGTCCCTGCGATTCCAGCATGATCTGTGCCTGTCGGAGCGACACGTCGTGCAGTTCCGGCATCTTGATGGTGGGCGGCACATCGGTGGCCACGGTCAGATAGACCTTGCGGCCTCGTTTCACCTTCTCGCCGGCGGCGGGGTCCTGTTTCAGCACAGTGCCGGGTGCTTTGCCATCTTCGTAGAGATGATCGTTCACGATAAACACAAATCCCTCGGACCTGCCGCGTTGGGTGAGGCTTTCTGCATTCTGACCCACGAAGCTCGGCATCTCGAACTCCCTGCCGTGGCGGGTGAAAAGCCGCAGCAGAAGCACCACCACCACCATCAGCACGATGGTGAGCACGATGGCGGCCAGCAGATGAAAACCGAACTTGTCAGAGTTTAGTTTTTTCATATTCGGAAAAGTCGTAACGGTATTAACTTGAAAAAATCGGTTATATTGTAAATCCGCTGCAAAAATACAAAAAAAGGGGACAGGGTACATTTTTAGCGTTTCCCGATAGATGCAATGCGGAAATCGCCGGAAACTACCTCACTTATAGGTTGTCGTGGTGCGGTTGGACGGTCAGCTTGAGGTCGCTCTTCATTTCGGAAGTCGATAAAATCCTGTTCAAGGTGTCGTACAGTCCGTTTTCCCTCCCGTCGATGTCTTCCACGGTGATACGGTAGCCTCTGGAGCCATCTAAGAAACAGGTGGCATTGTCGCTGAATCTGCCGTTGTTGTCCGTGGTGTCGGCGAAGTTGATGTCCGGAATGGCGACCCGCATGCCTTCCACCGGCGTGCCGCTCACCGCATCAGTGACGGTTCCCTGAACGGAAATCTCACTGTAGTAATCCTGTGACGGCATCCCGTAGCAGGCTTGGAAAGTGAACATTAGGGCCGTGGCCGAGAACGATCCGAAAAGGAATCGCAGCACTTGCTGCTTTTTTTCTTTGATTTTTTGAACGATTTTCATAACGCTGGCAAAGATAGCATTTTTTTCGTTCCTCATCTATATGCCCGCCGAACTCGCAGAAATACGCAGACAGGGTATTTACAAGATTCAAGGGGATAATTCAGAATTTTTTTCGGCGGTAAAGATACAAAAAAAGTGAACGGAGAACAGTGCAATTAATAATTAACAGTTAATAATTAATAGTCAATAATCAAATATATGGTAGCACGGAGGACACAGTCGCTTGTCCCTGTTCACTATTCATTGTTCATTGCTCATTATTAATTACCTCTGCCCGTATGGCATTTTCCACACTGTATTCGCCGATGCGGGTGCGGCGCAGGGCGGTGAGGTGTCCGCCGCTTTGCAGGGCTATGCCGAAGTCGCGGGCCACGGAGCGGATGTAGGTACCCTTGGAGCATACGATGCGGAAGTCCACGTCGGGCAAGGCGAAGCGGGTAATCTCGAATTCATGGATGGTGATCTCCTTGGCGGTGATGGCGGCTTCTTCGCCCTTGCGGGCCAGCTCGTACGCCCGCCGCCCGTCTAAGCGTATAGCGGAGTACATCGGCGGCACCTGCTGCAGGACGCCCGTCAGCGAGCGGGCTGCTTCGGCGGCCATCTCCGGCGTGATGTGCTCGTAAGGGTACTCCGCATCGATAGGATGCTCCAGGTCGAAGCTGGGCGTGGTGGCCCCCAGCCGGATGGTGCCCGTGTATTCCTTGATGCCCTCCTGGATGCGGTCGATCTGCTTGGTCATCTTGCCCACGCACACGATGAGCAGGCCCGTGGCCAACGGGTCCAGCGTGCCCGCGTGGCCCACCTTGACCTTGTGGCCCGTCTGCCGCTGGACGATGCGGCGCACCTTGCCCACAATGTCGAACGAGGTGCAGCTGTAGGGCTTGTCGAAGAGAAGCACGTCTTCCTCCGGGTTTACATTGAAATCCGGCAGTGTGAAGGTTGCGCTATGGATGAATTTTTTCTTTATCATGCTCCAAAACAGATGGCGAGGATACCCACAATGGCACAATACAGGGCAAACCAGATGAGTTTGCCTTTTTTCACGATGTTGATCATCCATTTGCAGGCAAGACAGCCCGTGATGAAGGCCGCGATGAAACCGATGAGGAGCGTGCCAGCGGAGATGCCGCTCATGGCTGTGCTGAAGCCCTCCTGGCAGATGTCGATGGTGTCGAGCAGGGCTTCGCCCAACACGGGTGGTATAACCATCAGGAAGGAAAATTGGGCGAGGCTCTCCTTCCGGTTGCCCAACAGCAGGCCCGTGGCGATGGTGGTGCCTGAACGCGAGAGACCGGGCATCACGGCGACGGCCTGGCCGATGCCGATGATGAAGGCGTGCCACCCGGAGATGCGCTCGCGCTGGCGAGGTTTGGCATAATAGGAGAAGGCCAGCAACGAGGCCGTGACCAACAACATGATGCCCACAATCAGCAGGCCGGAGCCGAAAATCTCCTCCACCTTGTCTTTGAAGAGAAAACCCACGATGGCCACCGGAATCATGGAGATGAGGATGTTGATGGCGTATTTCGTACCGTCGTTCAGTCCCGAATAGGTTTTCCAAGACTGCTTGGTGAAGAGGTCGCGGAAAATCCATACGATCTCTTTCCAGAGGATCACCAAAGTGCTGAGCACGGTGGCCACGTGCAAGGTCACGATCATGGCCAGGCTCGACTCGCCCGAAAGTCCGAACAGATGGGAAAGGATGGCGAGGTGCCCGCTGCTGCTGACAGGCAGGAACTCGGTCAACCCTTGGATGATGCCGAGTAGGAGTGCCTCTAATGCGTTCATATCCGGAAAACGCTATGCTTCAGGTTCGCTGTTCTCTTCCTTCTTGGCTCTCGGATGCCACATGATGGCGACCACTTCCGTGGCGAGGCCAAGGAACATGAGGATGGGGGCCACCACGATGCGGCGGGTGTTGAAAATCTCGCCGTCGAAGGTGTTCGGGTCGGAGACGGCACCGCCTCTCAGACAGAAAAGGCCGATGACGAACAGCAGGATGCCGACCGCCATAATGATATAGTTCATCTTCCGGAACAACGGGGCTTTTTTACCGTCGGAAGGATTGTTTTGGGCACGTTTGGTTTGGATTGCCATGATGATGTTTTTTATCAGATTTATAAATGATTACAAATAAAGCCGCTCGTCATTGATGCGGATGTACCGGTTGACCGAAATGCTGGAGATGAAGATGGTGAAGAGAATGCTGAACAGCAGGATGCCGCCCAGGATGAAGGCGATGTAGGTCATCTCGGAGAAATCGATGAATTCGGGCATGGCGCGGTTGCCGAAATAGAGCAGGGTGGCAATGAGGAGGATGGCGATGATGCCGCCCCAGATGCCCTGCAGGAGACTCTTGGTCACGAAGGGCTTGCGCACGAATTTCGGGGTGGCGCCCACCAACAGCATACTCTTGATGTTGAAACGCTTGGCGTAGATGTTCAGCCGGATGCAGTTGGCAATCAGCAGCATGGTGATGAACATGAAGACGGCACTGACCGCCAGGATGATCCACTGTATTTTCCGGAAATTGTTGCTCACCGACTTGACGATGAAGTCGGGATAGTCCACATCCTGCACAATCTCGTTGCGCTTGAGCTCCTTGGAAATCTTGTTCAGCGAGTCGGAGTTGGCGTAGGCCGGCATCACGCTGATGATGATGGAGGCGTTGAGCGGATTCTCGATGATGTCGGTGTAGTTGCTGCCGATAATCTTGATGGCGTTCCGCGTGTTCTCCTCCTTGGACGACACGCGTGAGGAGGCAATGTACGGTTTGAGTTTGATCTTCTGCTCCAACGATACGATGTCGGCCTCTTTCACATCGGAATAGAAAAGCACTTCCATTTCGATTTTCTGTGACAGGTTGTGCAGGTATCGGGTGGAGAAAAAGGCGAAAAACGCCAGCGCACCGATGAAGAACATGGTGAGGGCGATGCTGAATACGGAACCGAAAGCCGAAAGCCGCAGCCGTGCTTTGGTGATTTTGTCTATGGAATCCGGATAATTTGCCATCCTGAAAAATTTTTTTTGAGGCTGCAAAAGTACGAAAAAATATCACGTGCGAAAAAATATTACTTTTGCCCCCGTTTCCGATTATGAAACTTTTACTACGGCTGTTTAAATATTTGCGGGGCTACAAGGGGCATATCGTCCTCGTCCTGGTGGCGAATTTTCTTTACGCCATCTTCTCGATTTTCACCCTGTCGATGATCGTCCCGTTCCTGAATGTGCTGTTCCGGCAGGGCACGACGGTGGCGGTGAAGCCCTCGTTTGCCTTCACCACGCAGTATGTGGTGGACACGTTTTACTACTACATGGGCCAGGTGGTGGCGAGCCACGGTCCCTCGTCCGCCTTGCTCTTCATCGCCGTGGTGATGGTGGTGCTCTCCCTTCTGTCGAACCTGAGCCGCTATATGGGCATGTACGTGTGGGCCACCATCCGTGCCGGCCTCATGCATGACATGCGGTCTGACTTTTACGGGCGGTTGCTGCAGCTGCCCCTCTCATTTTTCACTGAGCAGCGGCGCGGCGACATCATCAGCCGCATCGGGGCCGATGTGTATGAAGTGGAATGGTCGATTTTCTTCACCCTGCAGTCGCTCTGCCGCGACCCCTTCATGATTGTGCTCTTTCTGATCGTGCTCTTCTCCATCAGCGCCCGCCTCACGCTCATCGCCCTCGTCATTCTGCCGTTGGTGGGCTATGTGTTAGCCCTTATTGGCAAGAACATCAAGAAACACTCCCTGAAATCGCAGCAGACGCTCGGGAAGATGAGTTCCCTCTTCGAGGAGACCATCGGAGGCCTCCGCGTGCTGAAGGCTTACAACGCCCAGCAGACCGCCAGCCGCCGCTTCCATGATCAGAACTTCCAGTTTTATAGGCTGAACAAGCGTATTTTCCGTATCAATGAGCTGGGCTCCCCGCTGATTGAGTTTCTCTGCATCCTCACGCTCTTGCTCATCACCTTGGTAGGCATGGTGGCGCTGCCCACGCCCGCCTTCGCCGACGGCACGATGTTCATGCTCTATTTTGTGATCTTTGCCCGTATCATCCCGCCGGCCAAGTCGCTGGTTTCCACAATTTATACCATGCAGAAGGGACTTTCCGCCGCCAGCCGCGTGTATGAGGTGATGGATGCCGACGAGAAGATTGTGGAGTGCGAGAATCCGGTAGCTGTGTCTCATTTGAGTGACAAAATCGAATATAAAGATGTCTCCTTCTCGTATCGCGAGGTCCCCGATGCAGAGACTTGCGAGGTGCTGCACCATGTGGACTTCATTCTGCGACGCGGCTCTACCATTGCGCTGGTGGGCCCCTCAGGCAGCGGAAAATCCACCATCGCCGACCTGATGCCGAGGTTCTATGATGTGCGCTTCGGACATATTCTGCTGGACGGCAAACCGCTGGACCAATATCGTATCAGCGATTTGCGCGCCTTGTTCGGCATTGTGAACCAGGATGTGATTCTATTCCACGACACCGTTTACAACAATATTGTTTTCGGAATGGAGGATGTGACGGAGGAACAGGTGTATGCGGCGGCCAAAGTGGCTCAGGCTCACGATTTTATACAAGAATTGGAGGATGGATACCAGACGGTGATCGGCGACCGGGGGATGCGGCTTTCCGGCGGCCAGCGGCAGCGCATCAGTATCGCACGCGCCATTCTCCGCAACCCGGAGGTGCTCATCCTTGACGAGGCCACTTCTGCCTTGGATAATGAATCCGAACACCTCTTCCAGGAGGCTGTGTTGCCTTTGCTGAAAAACAAGACGGCGCTTATTATCGCCCACCGGCTGAGCACCATCCGATTCGCCGACGAGATCATCTTCCTCAAAGAGGGACGTATTGTCGAGCGGGGCACCCACGAGGAGTTGATGGCGCGGGAAGGGGAGTATTACCGCTTCTATATGGCGCAAGCGTGAGGGGATGGGGCAATTGACAATTAATAATTAACAATTAAAATTGACAATGTACGTTTGCACTTTCACACTTTTTACTTTATTCATGCAAACATTACGAACCTTATGGACAACTATACACTGACTATTGGCTACTAACGCTAAAAATTCGTGTAAAGGCACGAGATGTCTTCGTGGGCAGGGGCCAGCAGCAGGCAAAGCACCAAAGCCGCTATGACGATTACGGCTATAATCCTAACGATTCTCTTTTTCCAAAACATAATCCTTGATTTTCAAATACAGCAGATAGGCCCCGTAGCTGGAATGATGCTGCCAGTCCTGGAAAACACCGGCAACATCCGACAAGTCGGATGCATCCACGTATGGGCAGCCTTCCGTATCCAAGATGTGTCGAATCTGATTGTAAACCATGTTGAAATGATGGATTTCTTCTGGATGCAATTCAGAAAACGCTTTGTGGTTATAGGGTCCAATGACAAATGTTATATCCACTTTGTGCTGGCGGCACAATGCAACCATGGTATTCAATTCATCGTAGCGGTAGCGGGCGCTTGTATCCACTTGGAAATGATATGTGCGCAAATGGCTGGTGTCCGACATGTTGTACGTGAAACAATAGTTGGCGCTGTCAATCCGGCCGAAATGGGGATAGCTGTTTAAAGTCCTGAAAACAGGAAATTTGTTTAGATTTTTTTCAAAATCCGATGAGGTTATTGCAAACCACAAGTCCTGTTTGTATTTCCTTTGTGCGCGATTGAATGCAAATTCCAGCCAGTCCACGGCAGTTGTCCAGAAACTCCCCGTTTTGTTGGCCTGCAAAATGGCATCCACTTCTGCATTATGCGGACGGTTGGCTTTACGGTAAACGGAATAGGACAGATATCGGTGAAAATATTCCCGGTTGTTTTTACTGAACTGGGTAGTCCAATAAATGGGATTGATGTAATAGATGATTTTTACATTCTCCACATTGGCATTGCCTTGGATAAGAGGGAAATAGGTACAAGCCGTCCGGCCCGCCCCGGCAATGACGGAAAAACGGATGGTAAGGTCCGTGTCAGAATTGAGGAAATCGTGGTAATTGCCGCCCTTTTTTAGTTTGTTCGTTTCCGAAGTCCCCAGTACCAGATATCCGTTATTTTGCTTGATGCTATTTAAAAAAGGATCAAGATAAAGCCTGTTGTTGTCGCGAAGGTCCTGATGGCGGATTGTGTACAACTGTTCCCCCGTCGTTTTCACATGAAAGGAGGGTATGCTCCATGCCACTATCAGCCAGAAAACGAGTGTTCCTATTGATACGGTGCCAATCCAGGCCAGTGTTTTCAAACGGTAAAGTGTTTTCATCCGAGCAACATTTTAAGCATTATCAGCAATTTGTCCATTGGATAGTTGAAGAATATCCATCCCACGGTCACAAAGGCGAATGTGAGGAGGATGCCAGCCAGGTGGTTGGCCCGTGTGGGCTTCGGCGGCCATTTGGATACGAATATCTTATAGATGGAAAGGCCTACGCCGTGCCATAACCCCCATAGCACAAAGTTGAGAGTGCTGCCATGCCAAAGGCCGCACACGAGAAAGGTGACCATATAGGCCGTCACCGATACGGTCATCCGGTATTTCCGCAAGGACAGGCGATTCAGAAAGGCGATCACCGGTTTGAAAACGTAGGTCTTCAGGAAGGAGGAGAATGTGATATGCCAGCGTTTCCAAAACTCCGCTATGTTGGCGGCGAGGTAGGGGTTGTTGAAGTTCTCCGGCGTGCGCACGCCCATCATGTAGGCCATGCCGATGGCCGTGTCGCAATAGCCGGAAAAGTCGATGTAAACATAGGCAGAGTAGAGCACTGCGGCGCACGTTACGGCACACCAGGACCCCATATAGGGCATCAGTGTCTGGTAGTCGGTGGCGTAGGGGAGCAGCAGCGGCACTACCAACAGCGTCTTTACCGCGCCCATGAAGATGCGCCCCACCCCCGCTAACAGCATCCGCTTGTTGAGACGCACCCGGGTATGTGTCAGCCAATAGTGGAAATTGTTGAACGTGTCGATGGGGCCGGCGGTGAACGTGGGGAAGAAGAAAAGATAGTTGATGAAGGTGAGGATGTTATGGCTTCGGAGCGTCTGCCGGCGGCACTCCACTATCCAGTGTACCATACGGAAGAGGATATAGGAGAGGCCTATCTTTTCTACCGACAGGAAGTGCTTGCCTAAGGTGTCCGTCCACCATGCGCCCATCCACGACTGCACTAACGGGTATTGGCGGATGGAGAAGAGAATCACAAGCAGTATTAAAATCAAGGCCAGCAGCCATTTTTGTTGTTTTTTGTGCAGCAGCCATCCGGCACCATACACTATCAAGGAGAGCAGGAAAAGCAGTAACAGCGATTTGTAGGAAACTATTCCGCTTAAAATGAACACATTGCCCGCAAGAAGCAGCACGTTGTCCAACCAGTCCCGCTTAAAGATCCACTTGCACGCGACAAACACTCCCACAAAGAGCAGGATTTTCAAGGCGATATGTAAACTGGTGAAAAGCATGGGGTTATACTACTCTGCTACCCGAATGGAGAAATCTCCTGAAATTTGGACAAAAGAGGTTAGGGCAATAAAACGTTCACCCGCAACCAATCCCACATGAAAACCCTTGAACGGGTAACCGATAGTCGTTTTCCGGGCAGGAAGACAGAATATAATCGATAATAAAACAACAAACGACAGACACTTTTTCATGATGCAGAATTATAAAATCATAAAACTCAATAAAATGTGTTACCTCGAGTTGACGAAGGCCGTGCGCTGCTCCTTGGTGCGGAAACAGTGGATATATCCAAACTCCAACCCTATGAGGTTGTGGCGGTAGCTGAGGGTGCCACCCGCGTTACCCTCATTCTGGAATTGGTAATATCCATGCAGCTTGTCGCGGAACGCGATATTGGTGGAAACACCGAAACGGAGCAGATCATTGTAAGGCAATCGATAGTATATTCCCATGCTTATCAACATGTCAACATTAAAACGCTCATACTCTCTCATGTTTATGTAGAGAGAAGTTCCATTGTTTAATCCTCCATAAATAATGTTGCCGAACTGTGGGTAAAACACATATGCGTTTTTCAAATTGACACCCAAGGATCCATAAAACAATACGCTTTTTGATACAGGATAGTGGAATTCAAATTTGATCGGTATAAAGAAATCAGCAAGGCGTGTAGATTTAAGCGGCCATCTGTTATTTTCATGTGGATTTCCGTCAGCATCATATTCTTTTAGGTTGTATTGAAGACATGAACCATAATCCAAGCCAATAGAGACCCCGAAATATCTGGCAAAGTGATAGGAAAACTCTATGCCGATTTTCCCTCCAAAAGTCGGTTCTGATTTCAGGGCACTGAGGCTGGTTCCATCGGGTATCACGCTCATGGCGGGTGCAACACTCACGGCCTGCACCAGACCAAGGTGGAATCCGTTGGGATAGTTGGGGCGGATTTCCTGAGCATTTGCACTTATTAAAAGACAAAGAAAAAAGAGTGTTGGGATAATGTGTGTGGTTTTCATATTTAGTTGTTTTAATAAAAAATATAAGAGATGTCTGTTTATAAATGTTTGTGAAAAGAACTAACCTCTTTGAGACCGAAGGGTTGTCTTTTTCTGCTCCAAAAATAACACATTCCCACGCGCAGATTCCGCCGTCAAAGGCCGAAGGGGTGGAAATGTGACGAAACGGCTAAAAATGAGAGAATAAATGAGAGAATAAATTTTGCTATATGTAATTGTTAATCACTGTTTTATGGTCTTTTGAAAATTCCAGAAATTTTCAAAAAACCGATTTCGTCACATTATGACGAAACGGCCCAAAATGAGAGAATAAAATCGTATTTTTGCGGGTGAAAAAGCAGGAAAAAATGAAGAAAAAAGAAGCAATCCGGATTTCCCTTGGGGTAGTGATACAACTTGTTTTTTGCGGTATAATGCTATTCGCTTTTCACCAGGTATCCTTGATGCGTCCAGTGGCCTACCCGTGCTTGTACAAGGAGTACCTGTGCGCCATCATGGTGCTGGCAGCCATGCTGGTGAATGAGAAGCTCTGGTTTCCCTTGTTCTATGCCAAGAATGAAGCTTGGAAGTATGTGATTTTCAGTTTATTAACAACCTTGTTGGCGGCAGCGGGCGAAATAGCCCTTGTGTACCCGCAATCGTATGCAAATCTGTTGTGGACGAGGACGCCGGTAACAAAGTTTTTCCTTGTGTACAGCTGTATCTGTATCTTTCTACGGGATGCAGGTTTTATGCTCTTTTCCTTTACAATATGTGCGCTTCGCGAGGCACACCGTCTCAAGGAAATCTCTGAAACGCTCCTGTATAAGGAGAACATGCAGATAGAGGTGATAGAAGAAAAAGGCCAGCATCAGCTGGTCAAGACTTCGGATATCGCCTGCTGCAATCAGAATGGCAATTTCACTAATGTGTATCTTAAGGATGGAAAGAAGTATTACCGTTACGGGTCTCTTTCCCAGTTGCAGAATATGCTTGCCACGGAAGATATCGTGCCCATATCCCGCAATTGCTTTGTGTCGCGTCATGCAGTGGCGGAATTTAGCAAAAAGAATGTCGAATTGCGAGGGGACGGCGGATGGTGTATGCAACTTCCCATTTCGGATGCTTATCGTGAAAGTGCGATTCCTTTGTTGCAGGGAAAGACCAAACAGACGGAATGGGAACAGCCGCGAAACGAGAAGACCTACAAGGCCATTTACGACTACATTGCCACTCATCCGCGCTGTTCGGCGCAGGACATCCAGAAACAGACGGGGTTGGCTCCGAGCAGCGTTTACCGCTACATCCGCCTGCTGAAGGAGGACGGCCTCATCGACCGTGAAGGCTCCAACAAGGCGGGCGGGTATTATGCACATTCCGCTGTTTGAAAAACGGTTGGGCACCCTGCCGTATCCCCACGGAAAACCTATATCTTTGCCCAATTTGAAATTATTGTATTATTATGTATAATATAGCTCTTATTGCCGGCGGGGATTCCGGCGAATATGAAATATCCCTCAAGACAGCTGACAACATCTTCAACCAGTTGGACAGGAACCTGTTCAATCCCTATCTGATCCATTTCAAGGGGGCGGACTGGCACTACACCGATGCCGACGGGCGCGTGTGGCAGGTGGACAAGAACGACTTCACGCTGGCCCTTCCCGACGGGAAGGTGACCTTCGATGCGGCCTTCATCGCCATCCATGGCACACCCGGTGAGAACGGACGGCTACAGGCCTATTTCGAGCTGGTGGGACTGCCTTACACAGGCTGCGGCGTCTTCTGCTCTGCCTTGACCTTCAACAAGTACTACTGCAATTTAGCGGTGGCCGACCTCGGCATCCCCATCTCGCCGTCGCTGCATTTCTACGTGAACGACCCGATAGACTTTGACCGCATCGAAGCGGTGTGCAGTTACCCGTGCTTCGTGAAGGCCTGCAACTCGGGCTCCAGCGTCGGCGTGACGAAAGTGCATAACCGTGAGGAGCTGACTGGCGCGTTCGCAGAGGCGTTCAAGTACGACAACCAGCTGATGGTGGAGAAGTTCGTGCGCGGGCGCGAGTTCACCTGCGGTGTGACCTCCGTATATGGCAAGGTGCAGGTGCTGGCTGTCACCGAGGTGGTGGCCTCCAACGAATTCTACGATTACAACGCCAAATACACCGCCGTGGGACACAAACTCATCACTCCCGCCGTCATCGACGATGACAAGACCGCCCTCATGAGCGACTACGCTGCCCGTATTTTCCGCAACCTTGACTGCCACGGCGTGGTGCGGGTGGACTTCATCCTCTCCGAAACCGACGGCATCCCCTACTTCTTGGAGGTGAATACAATTCCCGGCCAGACAGCGATGAGCATCGTGCCGGGACAAGTGGAATACAATAAATTGGATATTAAGGAGTTTTATACGAAGATGGTGATGGAAGCGTTTGAACTCAGGAAGTTGCATCTGGAGATGGGGAGGAAATAATTGACAATTAATGATTAACAGTTAATAATTAATAATTGATTTGGTGAGAAAAATATTCTGTATCGGATGTCTGCTTGTGATGGCAGGGCTGGTTCCCAATCATGTGCTTGCCCAATACACCGAGGCTGACATTCGGGATTATATTGTGAAATACCAGCATGTGGCCATGGATAAGATGCGTGAGTATCGCATTCCGGCCAGCATCACACTGGCGCAGGGCATTTTCGAGAGCGCCTGCGGCATGAGCCGGTTGGCCACAGATGGCAACAACCATTTCGGCATCAAGTGCCACGAAGACTGGATGGGCGACACCATCCTCATCGACGATGACGAGCTTCAGGAGTGCTTCCGCAAATACGAGGATGTGGCCGGTTCCTATAACGACCATTCGAAGTTTCTGACGACCCGCAAGCGCTATGCCAACCTCTTCCAGCTTGACATTCTGGATTACCGTGCCTGGGCCCGCACGCTCAAGGCCGACGGCTACGCCACCAACCCGCAGTACGCCGACCGTCTGATCAGCCTGATCGAACGTTTCAACATTGCCCGGTTGGACACTATGTGCATGAGAGGGGAGGCCGGACAGGAGGTGGCGGAAAACCCGTACGGGAATGGCGGGAAACCGGTGGATAACGGCAGCACAATCCCGTCTGTTATCCCCACAAAACCCAATCAGCCGGTGAAACCTGCTACGCCGGACAAGCCCGTCACGGTGCCGCCTGCCAAAACGGCGATCAAGGTGTTCACGGCCATCGGCAGCGAGTATCCCGCCGGAGCCAGCCCTTTCAGCTACCGCAAGGTTTTTGAGAACAACCACACCTATTTCATCATAGCCCAGAAGGATGACACATACGAGAAGATTGCCGGTGACGTGCAGGTGGCCGCAGTGAGCTTGCGGAAGTTCAACGACGTGCTTGATCCTCATTCGCAGCCGGTGGAGAACGAGATCGTCTATATCGAGACCAAGGCGAAGACGCATAATAACAAGGTTCACATCGTGCAGGCGGGTGAGACGCTGCGTTACATCGCCCAGCGCTACGGCGTGCAGCTGCACTACATCTTCAAGTATAATTCGTTGGATGAGAATTCCATCATCCATCCCGGTGACCAGATATTGTTAAAACATTAAATACAATACGATTATGAAACGAATTCTGATTTTGAGCATCCTCCTGTTCGGCATGGCCGCCACTTATGCCCAATACACGTTGGAAGACCAGATTTACGATTATATAGATGAGTATAAGGATTTGGCTATGAGGGAGATGGAGCAGTATAAGGTGCCCGCCAGTATCACATTGGCCCAGGCTATCTATGCTTCCAAATGTGGCACCAACCGCATTGCCAAAGAGGCGCACAATCATTTCGGCATCATGTGTCACACGAAAGAGTGGACTGGCCCTACCTTTTACGAGACGGAGAACCACAGCAGCGAGTACTGCTTCCGGAAATACGCCACGGTGGAGGAATCCTATCGCGACCATTCGCTGTTCCTGTCACAGCGCAGCCGTTATATCAAACTCTTCTATCTGCCCATCACCGACTACAAATCTTGGGCCTACGGCTTGAAAGAGGCCGGTTATTCCGGCAATCCGCGCTATGCCGACACGTTGATTTCCATTATAGAGAAATATTATCTGATGCATTATGACCGCAAGGTGGCCCAACGGATAGGCGACACGGCGGCGTTGGCATCTGCAGCTACACCCAAAACCAGTCCTATTACGTCTAACAGCGCCTCTCAAACTCCGGTCACAAAGCCTGTGGAGAAACCTGAGCCCAAGCCTGCCCAACCTGAAACAGTGGCCACTGTTCCTGAGAAACCGGCGGAGTCCCAGCCGGCGACGCCTGTACAAACGGAACCCGCCAAGACCACCCCGGAAAAGCCGGCGGCCACGAAGACGGAACCCGCCCCAAAACCAAAAGCCGACACGATGGAGGTGAATGGCATTCAGGTTATTGTCAACAAGTCGGAGAAACCCAAACAGCCCAAAGCGGACACCATCGTACGGAAGGTCCCGGAGCCGGAGCCGGAAAAAGTGCAGGGCAAGAATGTGTTTGTTCTCAACCCCTATGCCGTGCCGTACAAATCGGCATATTACCCTTATACGAGCCGTCCTGTGTATGAGAACAACAAAACCAAGTTCCTCATTGCGCGGAAGGGTGACACCTACAAGTCGTTAGCCACATCCATGCAGATGTCCGAAAAGAATCTTCGTTTGTATAACGATGTGTATGACGATTCGGAGCCCATAGAAGATGAGGTGATTTATTTGGAGATGAAGAGCACCAAATCGCCGGAGGAGTACCACACGCTACAGAAGGGCGACACGTATCGTTATATCGCGCAGAAATATGGTGTGCAGTTGAAAATCATCATCAAGCGGAACAGTGGTGCCATCAGCAGCTATGGCATCGGCGACCGCATTTGCATCGGATGCAAATAGAGATGTCTTAATAAAAGTGTATTAATCAAGCAAATGCCAAACTCGTTTTATCATTTTAACCCCAAAACGCTCTCGTTTGAGAAAGTGAAGGTGAGCTTCAAGCACATCTTCAAGCGGTTAGTGTGGGTTTTCTTCAGCGGGGTGGCGTTTGCCGTGGTGTTCGTTTGGATTGCTTTTTATACGATAGATTCTCCAAAGGTGAAGATTTTGGAACGGGAGAACAACGAGTTGCGTGGGGAGGTGGAGAATCTGTCGCACCGCCTTGACATACTTTCGGATGTGTTGGCCGACATTGAGGATCGTGATGACAATGTCTATCGCACGGTCTTTGAGGCTGATCCGGTGCCGGCATCCGAGCGGTATCCGCTTTTGTTGGCAGACCCGCGGTTTGACAGTCTGTCTCGTTCGGAGGCGTTTGCCGAGCTGAAGGAGGCCAATAAGAAGGCCGACCAGTTGGTGGTGCGGTTAGCGGCGCAATCGCGTTCGCTGTCGGAGTTGGAACAGATAGCCAGCAAGAAGTCCGACATGCTGAGTTCCATTCCGGCCATCCGCCCATTGAAGAACATGCACACGATCACATCGGGTTTCGGGCGGCGTTATCATCCGATTTTAAAGACGTTGCGCGCCCATACGGGGGTGGACATCACGGCGCCCAAGGGCACGCCTGTGTATGCAACCGCCGACGGCACGGTGTCAGGCGAGAATCCGGGCAGCGGTTACGGTATCGCCGTACTCATCAACCATGGATATTCTTATCAAACGCTCTATGCCCATCTTTCAAAAAAAGCAGTGAAACCCGGACAAAAGGTGAAACGAGGACAACTTATTGGGTATGTGGGTTCTACGGGTATGTCGTCCGGCTCCCATCTCCATTATGAGGTGATTAAGAACGGCACCCCTGTGAATCCGGTCTATTATTTCAACGCCGACATCACACCGGAAGAGTACAATTCCATTTTGGAGTCCTCCAAGAAGGTCAATCAGGCATTGTCTTAATAATTATATAGTTTACAATAAACATGAGGAGATTGTGGTTTTGTCTGGTTTTGATGATGGTGGTGATGGCCGGTTGCAGACCGAAGTTTGATCATTCGGACAAGAAGATATTTCATTATAATGAGTCCAGTGGCATACAGTCGTTGGATCCGGCATATTCTTCGGGGCAGGCTACGCTCTGGCCCTGCAACCAACTCTATAACGGTCTGGTGGATCTGGATGATTCGCTGAATATTGTGCCCTCTATCGCCAAAAGCTGGACTCTTTCTGCGGACGGGATGACTTATACGTTCTTTTTGCGCGATGATGTGACGTTTCACAATACGAAAGAGTATCCGTTTGACAAACCCAGGAAGGTCACGGCGCAGGATTTCGTCTATAGTTTTTCTCGTATTCTGGATCCTGAGGTGGCCTCGCCCGGGGCATGGATTTTCCAGAAAGTACGTCGCGATGCCGCTGGCAATCCTTGTTTCAAAGCATTGGATGATACAACGTTCCAAATACAATTGTCGGAAGCTTTCCCGCCATTTCTTGGGATTTTGACGATGAAATATTGTTCTGTAGTCCCGAAAGAGGTGGTGGAGCATTACGGAAAAGATTTCCGGAAACATCCCGTGGGTACAGGTCCCTTCCAATTCCAGCTATGGCAGGAAGGGGTGAAATTAGTGTTGCGCAAAAATCCCGACTACTTTGAGTGTGATGAGCAGGGTAACCGTTTGCCCTATATTGACGCAGTGGCGATCTCGTTCATTGTGGACAAACAATCTGTTTTCATGGAGTTTATGAAGGGCACTCTGGATTTTATGTCGGGTGTGGAGGCTTGTTACAAGGATGCACTGCTGACCAAGGACGGGAATCTCAATCCCGAGTACAAAGGGAAAATACAGATGCTTACAGGGCCGTATCTGAATACGGAGTATTTGGGATTTATGTTAAAACCGGGTGATAAGTCTAATCCGTTGTTAGACAAGCGGGTGCGTCAGGCCATCAACTACGGCTTCGACCGAGTGAAAATGATGAAATATTTGCGTAACAATGTTGGTTATCCAGGTACGGCGGGTTTTGTGCCCCGGGGAATGCCTCCGTTTGATCCCGCCCGCACGGGAGGGTACGACTATAACCCCAGGAAGGCGGCTCAGTTGTTGGCCGAGGCTGGTTATCCCAACGGCAAGGGTCTGCCGCCTATCTCGGTGGCTGTGTCTGCCTCTTACGCCGATTTAGTGCAGTATATCCAACACGAGTTGGCTGACCTTGGCATCGAGCTGAAATTGGATGTGGTGCAGGGTGCCCAGCAGCGGGAAATGATGCGCAACTACCAGCTGCCCTTCTTCCGGGGTTCATGGATTTGCGACTACCCGGATGCGGAAAATTATCTGGCCCTCTTCTATTCCAAGAATTTGCAGCCCGTGGGTTCCAATTACACCCATTATGTGAACCCGTCTTTCGATAAACTGTATGAAGCTTCTCAGCGTTGTACGGATGAGGTTAAACGTAATGACTATTATACCCGTATGGATGCAATGCTGATGGCCGATGCGCCGGTGGTGGTGCTTTACTACGACAAGGTGGTGCGCTTCACAAGAGCTAATATCAGTGGTTTGGGCACTAATCCTGTGAATATGCTGGATTTGAGAAGGGTGCGGATACTGGATGAAAAACAGTAGTTTTTTCCTGCGGGGTTCCTTTTTTTCCGAAATTCGGCTTTTTGTTTTAACAAATAGTTGTTAAAATATTCATACTGATTATTAAATAGCTAATAATCAAGGGCGAAAAATTTTGTTTTTACACTTGACAAGCGGTGGGTTATATTGTATCTTTGCTGTGTTGAATTTTAAAAATAAATTAAATGATCAGAGGTCCTATTAAGTATTATAGTCCCATCACCGATGTTACGTTTCGTAAAATTTTCGGACAACACATTGACCTGGCCACGAGTCTCCTTAATGCTTTCCTGCCGTTAGAAGGAGGACGAACCATAACATCTCTACATTACATCTCATCTGAGCTCATGCCTGAGACACCTGCTCGCAAGAACAGTATTGTGGATGTCTGTTGCGAGGATTCTTCCGGTTCCCAGTTTCTTGTGGAGATGCAGCTCAACTGGGCGGAAAGCTTTTACCAGCGGGTTCTTTTCAACACCTCAAAAGCTTATGTGAATCAACTTCAGAAGGGTGGCACGTATGATTTGCTACAACCTGTATATTCCTTGAATTTCGTCAATGGGAATAGCCATCCGGACATCGAGGAATGGTATCATCCTTATCGCATTGTTCACGAATATCATACTGACAGAGTACTCGAAGGACTTAAAATCGTGTTTGTTGAGATGGATAAATTTCAGAAGTTACAGAATAAAGGCTCTTCCAAGCGGGATCTATGGATGCGTTTTTTCACAGAAATGCAGGAAGAGACTCGCTTTCCGCCTTCTGATTTGCTTGCCGATTGCGACATTGCCAAGGCCATCGATCTATTGGAGGCTATCAACTACAGCGATGCAGAACGTTACATCTATGACAAATATTGGGATGCTGTCAGCGTGGAGGCCACATGGATAAAAGTAGGCTTGAAGCAAGGAATGGAAGAGGGAAAGGAAATGGGGATGAAAGAGGGCATGGAGAAAGGCATGGAGAAAGGAATGGAAAAAGGAATGGAAAAAGGAATGGAAAAAGGAATAGAAAAAGGTCGTATAGAGGAACGTCGATTGCTCATACGGAATATGTTGGTTAACGGGATGAACCCAGCTGTTGTCGCCAAAATCGTAGGGGTAGAGGAAGGGGAAATATTGGCTATGGAGGTATAAGGAGTAGTGATGTTGGGGGTGATTCCTATTCGTCCGAGAAACTCTTGGTGGCGGTTATCGCGGTTTTGAGGCCATCGATGGCGGCGCTCATGATGCCGCCGGCATAACCGGCACCTTCGCCTATCGGGTAAATTCCCTTGACGGTGCATTGTCGGTCATCGCCACGTAGGATGCGTACAGGCGAGGACGAACGGGTTTCCACACCGGTCAGGACCGCATCTGGGTCGGCAAAGCCATGCATTTTGTGGTCAAAGAGAGGCAGGGCCTCGTGGAGGGCGTGCACCACATAATCGGGCAGACAGCGGTTGAGGTCGCAAAAGACGATGCCGTGCGGATAGGAAGGTTGTACGCTGCGGTGGCCCGTGGCGATGCGTTGTCGCAAAAACTCGCCCACAAGATTGCCGGGTGCGCGGTAGTCGCCGGCCACGTCAAAGGCCATACGTTCGTATTTCTCCTGATACAGCAGACCATCCAGTGGATTATCCACATAATAGTCCTCCGGGGTCACGTTGACCAGCAAGGCGCTATTGGCGTTGGTCTTGTCGCGGAGGCGTTCGCTCATGCCATTGGTGACGATGGTGTGCGGCTCGCTGGCGGAAGCCATCACGGTGCCGCCGGGGCACATGCAGAAAGTATAGACGCTACGCTCTTTCAGGTGCACCACGCCCTTGTAGGATGCCGGTGGCAACAATCTGGCGGCGGCACCGTACTGCATCTTGTTGACACGTTGCTGGAGATGCTCGATGCGCACTCCCATGGAGAAAGGCTTGGGCTCCATCTGCAATCCATGGGCGTGCATCTGCCGGATGGTGTCCCGCGCTGAATGCCCCAACCCCAATAGAAGATGTTGTGTGTCAATGGGAGTCGGCGGGTCACAAACCAGTTGCAGATGGTCGCCCTCCTGCCGGAAGTCCAAAAAGGTGGTGTTGAAATGGAACTCTCCACCCAATGATTCTATTTCTAGCCGGATGTTGCGGACCACTTTCTCCAAATAGTCGGTGCCCACATGCGGATTCTGCATATAAGTGACATCCTCATTGGCTCCATGTTTGTAAAACTCTTTGAGGATAAAGGTGTTGTATTCGCTGTGGACGTTAGTATTCAGTTTCCCGTCGGAGAAGGTGCCGGCACCGCCTTCGCCGAACTGCACGTTGGAATGGGCCTTCAGCATTTTATGATTCAGGAAATCCGTCACGGATTTTTTACGTTCTTCAATCTTCTCGCCGCGTTCAAGGATGATGGGACGGGCTTGGCAGCGGGCGAGGTATAGGGCCGCGAACATTCCGGAGGGCCCAAAGCCGACTACAACAGGCCTGTGTGTGCCGCGCCATCGGGGGTAGTCAACCTCTATGGGTGGCTGCCATGCGGATACACCCGCTTGATTCATAAGGTGTTGATATTGATCGGGCAACGTGACCAATACTTGGTAATCGAAGAACACGTGGTCCCGCTTGCGAGCATCTGTGGCCTTCCGCACAATCCGAAAGTCGTTCAAGTCTTCCGCCCGTATGCCGAATTGCCGGACTATCGCATCCTCCAACCCGTTTTTACTGCCGACGGGAATCCGTATGTTCGAGAGTTTTATTTGCATGAAAATTCTAATGTTTTGTAAATGTTTCGGATGTGCGGTTCGTAAATCATCAGCACCACAATGTCGGGATTCACTTGTCGTATGATGTCGTAATTAGCTCCGTATTGCCATGCGTCGAAAATGAAAAGCGACTCATGGAAGTAGGGCGAGACAAATGGGATGATGTTGTTGCAATAAGAGTCTCGGATAAACAGAATCTTTGGATGGTCGGTGCGGTTGGTACGGAATTGTTTCTCATACGCGTCCGGGTAGGCAAACCCTTCAGTTGGGGTGAAATCCTGTTTGGTATCCTCTATAGAGGTAAAACCAAGAGTATCCGTGTAAAGTACGCTATATTCCTGATCTGCACGATATTTTGGCGAATTTCCCCGTATGGAGATCCAAGAATAAAGATTGCCGCCGTCATAAACGTAAGGGCTAAGATAAAAATCCTGACAAATGGTTGTAGGCAGCATGGGATAATTCTTGGAGAGTGTATTCAGGATTTTTTCAGCACTATATTGAGCCGCAAGCATGTTCCAATGGTTGTCGTTTTTGCGGTAAAGCAACGTGTCCCCCTTATGCTTGAGCAGTGTGGATTTGAGGTAGGTGAGAGGAACCTCTGGCGCCCGATCGCGCATCACCCTGCAAAATATATCTGTGGCCGTTTCTGGAGCTCGTTGCATGTAGGGCGGCAGGTATTCCGGATGAATCTCATACGATGTGGGAGCGAGAAAAACGTAGTAACGGATGCCCATCTTCTGAAGAGTGTCGAAACGCCGTGCCAGCTCATCTGCCACAATGGCCATCTGCTCCACTGTAAACTCCAATTTCCCTTCGAAAAGTTCTTTCTCTTCTTTACCACTGAAAAGGAAATCCTCTTTGCCGATAACAACGGACTGCGTGGGCGACTGTTGGTTGAACATGGCGTAGAGGAAGTAAGCATCCAAAAAACGGTCGCGGAAAGGGAAATGGTCGTTGAAATAGTAGTCGAACTGGGCTGGGAATTTGTCCAAACGGGCCGGATTCAGGGATGGGAAAGAAGCCAAGGTCCTGTTCTCCCGTTGACTTTCTGTGGCATGACCACGTTGGCATATCAACCAGAAAGCCGGGATGGTCAACATTCCCACGAAGAGAATGACAGTAAGAATAATATAGGGGTTTTGGCGCTCTTTCATGGTTAGAATCGGAAATAGATGAAGGGATTATAACTGCCTGCCAACAGAAAACTGCTTACTGTCAGCAGCAGGAGTGCGATGGCGACGATTGTTCCGATATGCAGCAAATGCCAAAGAAGTTTGTTGCCTCTGGCGATGGCTGTCTGAATGACTTCATGAAAGCGGGCGAACAGCGGAGTGCATCCAACTACGCCTACAATGGTGAATAGGATGAACGAAGGCTGAAGGTATTGCTGCAAGAAAAGGCCGCTGCCTGAGCCGCCAGCGAAGGCGAACATCTGCCGCACATAGTGCAGCGCGTAGATGATTCCGTCGGCTCGGAAGAAAACCCAGGCTATGATCACCACAAACAATGCATACAGATGTTGCACAGACTTGAAGAGTTTACCCAAAATGCGGTCGAAACCGATGCGTTCCAGCACCATGAAGGAGCCGTGAAGGAGTCCCCAAACGACAAAGGTCCAGTTGGCTCCATGCCAGAGACCTGTGAGGAAGAATACGATGTAAAGATTGAGGAAGGTGCGCTTTTCACCCTTTCGGTTTCCACCCAACGGGATGTAAAGATAATCCTTGAACCAGGCCGAGAGCGTGATGTGCCAGCGCCGCCAGAAATCACGGATGGAAGTGGCGAGGTATGGAAAATTGAAGTTCTCGGGGAACCGGAACCCGAACATCCGTCCCAATCCAATGGCCATGTCGGAATAGCCGGCGAAGTCGTGGTAGATTTGCAGCGAGTAGCAAAGAGCGCCAATCCAAAGCGCCCACCATGGCATGGTTTCCGGTGCGCGTGCGAAAATGCTATCGGCAATGATGGCCATTTGATTTGCAATGAAAACCTTACGTGCCAATCCAATGCAGAAGCGCCGAATGCCCTCATACATGTTCCCGAAACTGAAATCACGGTTCGAAAGTTGCGGCTCGATTTCATGGTAGCGAATGATAGGACCGGCTATAAGCTGCGGGAACAAGGCGATATAGGTGCCCAACTTGATGATATTGGCCTGCGCCTTTGCTTGACCCCGATATACGTCCACCAGATAGGAGATGCCTTGAAAGGTGTAGAAGGAGATGCCGATGGGCAGGACTATGTTTCGAAGCGTGAAGGGTGAAATGCCGAACACACCACCCAAGATGTTGAAGTTGTCCACCAGGAAGTTGGCGTATTTGAAGAATGCCAGTGCCGACAAATCCAATACAATGGCAAGGGAAAGCCACCATTTCCGATGCCTTTCACGACGAGCAATGAGCCGTCCTCCAACATAATTTACCAATATGGAGGCGAGAAGAATCAGGGTATATGTAACCCCGCCCCACGCGTAAAAAAGGATACTCGCAAAAAACAGGAGAGTGTTCTGATAGGGTACCCGCCGACATATTGCCAGCAGGCAGATAACAACAGGGAGAAATAGGAATAAGAAGGTCAGCGAGCTGAAAATCATCTTCCTGCAAGATTATGGACCATCGCCCGACTATCGTCCCTCGTACATTTTCTTGTAGTAGTCCACGTAGGCACCGGAGGTCACGTGTTTGAACCATTCTTCATTGGCCAAATACCAATCCACGGTTTTCTCAAAACCCTCATCGAACTTCACTTTTGGCTGCCAGCCCAACTCGTTTTTGATCTTGGTGGGGTCGATGGCGTAGCGGAGGTCGTGGCCGGCACGATCGGTGACGTAGGTGATGAGGTTCAACGAGGTGCCTTCCGGACGGCCCAGCTTTCGGTCCATGATCTCAATCAGCTTCTTGATGAGATCGATGTTGCGCCATTCGTTGTTGCCGCCGATGTTATATGTGCTGCCCGGAGCGGCTTTGTGAAAGATGAGGTCAATGGCCTCGGCATGGTCCTCCACGTAGAGCCAGTCGCGAACGTTGATACCCTGCCCATACACGGGAAGCGGTTTGTTGTGTTTTATATTGTTGATGAACAACGGGATAAGCTTTTCTGGAAATTGATATGGGCCATAGTTGTTAGAGCAGTTGCTGATGACGGTCGGCATTCCGTATGTATCGTGGTAGGCACGCACGAAATGGTCGGCACTGGCCTTGGCGGCAGAGTAGGGACTATGCGGATTGTATGGAGTAGTCTCCTGGAACGCGCCCGTAGCGCCCAACGCTCCGTAAACCTCATCCGTGGAAATCTGGTAGTATTTCTTGCCTTCCCAGTTGCCGTTCCAAATGGTGCGGGCGGCATTCAGCAGATGCACGGTGCCTAACACGTTGGTGTGCACGAAAGTCATCGGATCGGTGATGGAACGGTCCACATGCGATTCAGCAGCCAAGTGGATGACTCCGTCAAACTGGTACTCTTGAAAAAGTTTCATGATGAAATCCTGGTCGGCAATGTCGCCTTTGATGAAATGATAGTTGGCCTTGCCTTCCACATCCGCCAAGTTTTCAAGATTTCCAGCGTAGGTGAGGTTGTCCAGATTATAAATGTCGTAATCGGGATATTTGTTGACAAAAAGTCTTACAACATGGGAGCCAATGAAACCGGCGCCTCCAGTGATCAGGATTTTTTTCATATTAGGATGGTTTTTATTTACTTGATAAAATCGGGGCAAAAATACGAAAAAACAGGGAATCTACAGGATGTTTTTTAAAACTTCCAACAGCGCATGATATTCTGTCCTTGGCTTTCCCGCAGGTGCATGGCTCCGCCTAAACATTGCCGGTAGTCGGAGCAGTGGGCACAGGGACCGCGGCGCATCCATTCCCGATCGCGCATAATCTGGAAACGATTGTTCCAAACCTCCATAAGGTCATCATGGTATATGTTTCCTTGCACGAATGATCGGTTGATATTGGGGCACGCGGAGATGTCTCCGTTGATGAGCACGGAGCCGATATTGATGCCAGCACGGCAGAAGAAGTAGCTGTCGCGGACGCTCTCTTCGTATTTTCCTGTGTAGGCTTCGCAGCTGAACTTGAGGTCGATTTTCCCTTCTCGGCGTGTGTTGGCGATGAAAAGGAACAAGGATTCTACCTGTGTGCGGGTGAGTTGCAGCTCGTGGTCGCGGGCGGCACGTCCGATGGGGGCGATGGTGAACAGCCGCCAGTGCCGGATGCCGTTGGCGATGAGCACCTCCTTGAGAGCTGGAAGTTCCGCCAGATTTCGTTGGTGAACGCAGGTTACCACGTCGTAAGTTAGTTGCGGTGCGCTGGCAATGAGTCTCAAAGCCCGCAAGGCCCGCCGAAAACTCTCGGGATGCTGTCGCAGCCAATTGTGCGTCTCCTCCAGACCATCAAGACTCACCGTTACAGAGCCCATACCCGCCGCCAAAAGCTCTTTATGGCGAGCTTCGTCGTATAACATGCCGTTAGTGACGATTCCCCATTGGAAGCCATGCTGGCGCAACGCACGCCCGCAGTCGGCCAAGTCTTTGCGCAACAACGGCTCGCCACCCGTAATGGCAATGATGGTGGTGTTGCGCGGATAGCGTTTCTCCAAAGGCTTTATGGCATTGAGAAAGTCGTCAAAGGGCATGTCTTGGACACACGCTTCGGCCTTGCAGTCGCTACCGCAATGCCGGCACGACAGATTGCACCGCCAGGTACATTCCCAAAACAAATAGTTCAGTTCGTGAATTTCTGTCTCATTACGACGAAAGACCCGAAACAGCCATCTCTTGAAAGGGTTTCGCCTATTCGTCTTCATGAACCCGGTTAACTGTCAGCTGTATGGGTGAATGCAGGTCTTCGAATGAAAGCGTGGTGGTCTTCGACTCATACAGGCCATGTTCTGTGCTGTCGGTATCCCATAGATAGACATGGTAAGTGTCGAACCATAGAATGTACTTGGGGTTAGCATCTCCGAAGGAGCCAGTGTTGTCGGTCGTGTCTATTATGCCCTCCGGCACTCCTTCTCCAAAACCAATGGCGATACCTTCCACGGGCTCTTGGGTTTCGGCATCTGTGACAACGCCAAAAATCTGGACTTCCTCTTCGAAAGTCGGCGGCCCATAGCAAGCCTGGAAGGTAAACATCAGAGCGGTGGCGGAGAACGAGCCGAACAAGAACCGGATCAGCTGTTGCTTTTTCTCTTTGATTTTCTGAATGAGCTTCATTGTTCTCTTTTAAGATTGACAAAGATGCTCTATTCGTGCGCATAGACTGGTAGCGGCTGGTCGATGACTTCGTGCCAGGGCAGTCCGTAGCCGCCAATTTCCTTCATGAAGGGATCCGGATCGAACTGTTCCACGTTGAACACGCCCGTGCCTTTCCAGGTGCCGGTGAGGATCATCTTGGCGCAGAGCATGGCGGGCACGCCCGTGGTGTACGAAACGGCCTGTGCTCCAATCTCTTTGAAACATTCGGCGTGGTCGCAGTTGTTGTACACATAGTAGGTGCGCTCTTTCCCGTCTTTTATACCTTTGATTTGGCAGCCGATGGATGTCTGTCCGTGGTAGCCTTCGCCCAAGGAAGAGGGCTCTGGCAATACGGCTTTCAGGAATTGCAGCGGCACGATGTCGATACCTTGGTATTTAATGGGTTTTATGCTGGTCATGCCGATTTCCTGCAGCACGTTGAGCACGGTGATGTATTTCTGGCCGAAAGTCATCCAGAAGCGGGCGCGCTTGATGGAAGGATAGCTGCGCACCAGCGATTCCAGTTCCTCGTGGTAGAGCAGGTAGGATTCGCGTTCGCCGATGTTGGGGTATTCCACGGGGCGGTGGATCGACATCGGGTCAATCTCAATCCATTGGCCGTTCTCCCAGTATTTGCCGCGTTGGGTGATCTCGCGGATGTTAATCTCGGGATTGAAATTGGTGGCGAAGGCCTTGCCGTGGTCGCCGGCGTTGCAGTCCACGATGTCGAGATAGTGGATTTCATCGAAATAGTGCTTGGCGGCGTAGGCAGTGTAGATGCTGGTCACGCCCGGGTCGAAGCCGCAGCCGAGCAATGCCATGATGCCGGCCTCTTTGAAGCGGTCCTGGTAGGCCCACTGCCAGCTGTACTCGAATTTGGCCTTGTCGCGGGGCTCGTAGTTGGCCGTGTCCATGTAGTTGGTTTTCGTTGCCAAACAGGCATCCATGAGCGGAAGGTCCTGGTAGGGCAGGGCCACGTTGATCAGCAGGTCGGGTTTGTAGCTTTCGATCAGGCGGATGGTTTCCTCCACATTGTCGGCATCCACCTGCGCGGTCTGGATGCGGTTGCCTCCGATTTCGGCTGCGATCTTGTCGCATTTGGATTTGGTGCGGGAGGCGAGCATGATTTCCGTGAAGACTTCCGGTACGGAAGCGCATTTGTGGGCTACTACGGCTCCTACGCCGCCGGCCCCGATGATGAGAACTTTTGCCATATTCGTTGTTTTATTTGGGTTATTTCATAATGAGCCGCAAAGATAAATAAAATACAGAAACGGAACGTTTTTGATATTCCCCCAAGTTTTTTGTATTTTTGCACCCTTTTATGAAACGAATCATCGCCTATATCATCCTGATCTGCTGCGGCCTCAGTGTTGCCGCCCAGAAGGACTACGGCTTCCGCCTGTGGGAAGACTCGCTGATCACCCTGCGAGACCAGGTGATGAACGAGCCCGACGAGACCGCCCGCTTGGCTCTGAACGAGGATTTCATGACCCTGCTGGAAGAGGTACTGCAACAACCGCACTCGTTTGAGCACAAATGGGATTCTGTCAAGAACTTCGCCGTGCTGACCTCCCCCGACAATGTGTTCCGCATTTTCACTTGGTATGTGATGAAACAGGATTATTCCGTGGAAAATTTCGGTTTTATCCAGATTTATAACGAGGGTAGAAAAAAATTCCTGCTTTTCCCTCTGTATGACAAACGTAATACCATCGATTATCCCAAAACGATGATTGGCAACCATAACCGCTGGTATGGCGCGGTTTATTACAAGATAATTCCCGTGAAGGAAAAGGATTTCACCTATTATACACTGTTGGGCTGGAATGGCAATAATTTGCTCACCAATCAGAAAATCATCGAGGTTTTGCATTTCAATAAAGAGAAAGTGCCGATTTTCGGAGGACGTATTTTCAAGAACTACCCCGAAAAGGTCAGCCGTGTCATCTTCGAATATTCCAAAAACGCCACGCTTCACCTCAATTACGAGCAACAGCAGTATCTGGTCAGCACGGGGAAATACAACCCCAAGACGAGAGAGGTGGAATACAGGACAATAAATTCGCCGATGATCATTTTTGACGAGTTGATCCCGATGGAGGAGGGCCTTTCCAGCGCCGCCTTCATGGTGCCCGAGTCCAGCCTGAGCCAGGGTTTCGTGGAGGAATCGGGCCGTTGGGTCTTCATGAAGAACGTGCGCGGCACTAACCCCGACAAGGTGAAGCCCGACTACCAGTATAAGCCTCGTCAAATCTATGACCCTCAAAATCATTAAATTCAGTTGATTATGAATTCTTCATTGTATCCCTTTCGTTTCCAACCTATTGTGAAAGAAAAAATCTGGGGTGGCACCCGCATTGCCCGCCTGCTTGGACGTGACACGGGCTCCATGCCATGTTGCGGTGAGAGCTGGGAGGTGTCCGGCCTTGTGGATGACGAGTCGGTGGTGACGAATGGCTTTCTGGCGGAAAACAACCTCAACGAACTTCTGGAAATTTACCTTACGGATCTGGTGGGTGAAGGGAATTATGAGAAATATGGTTTGGGATTTCCGTTGTTAATCAAATACATAGATGCGCAGGACAATCTTTCCGTGCAGGTACATCCCGACGACGAGCTGGCGCAGAAGGAGTACGGGCAGAACGGCAAGACGGAGATGTGGCATGTGCTGGATGCCGAACCGGGCAGCGGCCTCTACATCGGATTCAAGGAGAAGCTGACGCTGGAACAGGTCGAGAACGCCGTGGACAGTGGCGTGCTGGCCGAACTGCTGCGCTTCTATCCGGTGTGCCCCGGCGACACGTTCATGATTCCGGCAGGCACAGTCCACGCCATCGGTAAGGGCGTCCTCCTTGCGGAAATCCAGCAGCCCTCCGACATCACCTTCCGCCTCTTCGACTGGAACAGGGTGGACGACGAGGGCAATTCCCGCGAACTCCACGTGGAGGAGGCCTTGAAAGCCATCCGTCTGGAAGAGAATCTCGGCGAGTTCAAGATCGCGTATGAACCCAAGAAAAATGCACCCGTAAGCCTCGTCCGTTCCCAGTATTTTAATGTGAGCCGGTTGGATCTGGATTGTTCTTGGACGAAGAATTTGGTGACGTTGGACTCTTTTGTGATTTATATGTGTATGGAGGGTCGGGCTGGCATGCGCTTTGACGGCGGTGAAGAAACGATGAACAAGGGCGATGTGCTGTTAGTGCCCGCCGACATGCAGGAAATCACGCTGGTGCCGGCTCCGACGGCAAGCCTGTTGGAAATCTACTGTTAAATGGCCTCCTTTCAGTTCAGGAAATTTGTGTTGGAACACGACCGTAGCACGATGAAAATCGGCACGGATGCGGTGCTGTTGTCGGCGCTGACCGATGTGC
>JAEEQE010000038.1 GCA_016285145.1 Bacteroidales bacterium
ATGGCGAACCACTTCCAGTCAACTTTCATGGCTATAGGGCTTTGAGCATGTTGTCAAGCTCCACCTGCGGGTGGACGTCGCTCTTGTCCTGCCTGTAGGAGGCGTGGGCGAAGATGCCCTCGCCGCCCATGAGGGCGCGGGTGGTGACGTTCCAGATGTCGCTCTTGTAGTTGGGAGATATGTGGTGGGTGTCCATGAGGTGGCGGAGCAGATCCTTGAGGGTTTCCAGCTGCACCGTGGTGTACCGCTCGTAGTACTGGAAGCCCCGGTACTTTTGGTTGGAGCAGTACTCGTAGATGTTCGGCACGGCCTTGCACTTGAGGTTGGGGACAATCTTGCCGTCCTTCCTTGTTACGGGGTAGAACTTCCCGTCAGTGTGCTGTACCAGCGCGCCCCAGCTGTCCAGCTCAATGCCGATGGAGTGGGGGTCGAGCTTGCGGTAGTTGAGGCCGAACTTGGCGAAGTGGTGGGTGGTGAGGCCGAGATGGTACGCCCAGTACTTATCATCGAAGCATCGGTGCAGATGCCCCTCGCGGCTGATGACGTAGGCGGTGGCCACCCGCTCCGTGGTGTGCAGCCACCACGACATGTCCCCGTTCACGCTGTCGCCGGAGACGGTGTGGTGCAGCACTATCTGTTTCTTCTCGGTCGCTTCCCGTATGTACTGGCTCTCGGGAAAGTTCCAGTCCTTGTATATTTTGATCATTGCTCCTTGGTTTTGGTGGTTTTGGTGCGCCGTTCAAGCCGTCTTTCGAGGGCGGCGTTCCTCTCTATGATGTCGAGCAGGGCTTCCAGAATGCGGTAGTCGGTCAGCTGGCCCGTCACCACGTGATATACCTTGCTGACGCTGCAGCCGAACTCGTCGGCCAGCACCCGCCCGTAACCGTGCGGCAGGAACCGCCGCAGCTCCTTACTGATTGCCTTTCTTGCTCTCATGCTTCTCTATAATATATTGTGTGAGTAATACGGTGAAGGCCGTAAGCCTCGCCGCCGCCACTACCAGCAGCGGGGCGAGAGCGAACAGCCATCCTTTGGTCAGCCAGCCAAAGGCCTTGAGGATGACCAGGTAGCAGGTGAGCAGAAGCAGCTGGTTATTCAGTTGCTTGATGGTTTTTTCCATTCTTCTCATTTCTTTTGGATTCCTTTCTTGGATTTGTTCTTTTTGACGACTTCCGCCATACTGACTCTTTCAAAGAAGTTCTTTTCTTGAAAATCCGGTGCATGCTCTCTGACGATTGTAAGAAGATTCGGATTCACGATTTGCCCTTGCGGAACATTGTTTGCAAGGTAGGAATCGATAGTTCTCATGTCTTTTACGCCAAAAAAGATCAACATTTTTGCTTTCGATTCGGGCCGTTTTAATACCCTCATTGCCTGTTCAGAAACCACTAAAAATTTTTTTCTCATACTTCTGGATTATTGGATGTTAAATCCAAAAAACTATGTATTTTTGCAGCAAATTTTTGTAGCAAAATTTTGTAGCATAAATTTGCTACAAAAAAATGTTGTAACTTGCTGGGTGCAAGATACTTATTTTTCAAATACAGCAACATCCGGCATAAAAAAATTTGCGTTCTTTGAGAAACTACAAAAAAATGCACCGCTTTTTCCATTTTGGGAACGGCGCATTAAATATGCTGATAACTGATTGAAAATCAGTTATTTTTATTGTTTTGTTTCGGGACAGAATCGGGACAAAACTATGATAAAATGATTAAAAGTAAAAAATATAAAATTCTAACAATCAAGTTATTAGAATTTTTAAATTGACATTTTAGGGAGGGCGATATAACCGCGAGTTCGAATCTCGCCCTCTCCGCAAGCATAAAGGCAACGTGAAAGCGTTGCCTTTTTTGTTCTCTGGACACTGTTGAACACTTTCTTTCAAAAGGTGGGCGGAGAACAAAAAAGAGTCCTTGCTGAGCATTTTTAGCTTGCAAGGACGCCCGCGGCAGCGAAGAGATATGCAATCTCGCTCTCTCCGAAGAAGTACGAAAAATAATTAGAATCAGCAATTTACGGAAATGGGTTGCTGATTTTTGCGTTAAAATCGTGACAGAAACGGGACAGAGTGTATTCTTTTTTGAGTCGTTATCAGGATTTTCAAGCTGTTTTGGATATGGATTTGATTGTTGTTATATGTTGATTACCAGTGTTCTATGGATGTGTGTCATAAAAAAATTAACACAAATTAAGATTTTGTGTATCTTTGCACTCTCAAAAAAAAAACTACATAAAAGATGCAAGAGAATAATTATTTTCCGTCAATGCTTCCTGCCGAGGAGCTCGCGCAGGTGAAGTACATTCCCACATTACCGGAATTTGTAACATGGATTGAACAAAAATGGTCTGATTTGCCTTGTCTTTCTGACACAGTAAGCATTTACACCTATAAGCAAGTCTGCGAAAGAGTTGCGCGCAAGCGCGCTCTTCTTAACAGTTTGGGCTTGCAGAAAGGCGACAAAGTTGCCATCCTCGACAACTCCACCACAGATGCTGTGGAGATGTTCCTTGCCGTCACTTCTGCCGGCTATGTGGCCATCAACTTGCCGGCAATGCTGCCTGCACAGGCCATTATCGGTTGTTGTATGAAGTTCGGCGTGAAGGTGCTGGCCGCCGGCAATGCTTTTATGGAATCTGTGAATGAGGCTCCATGCAAAGTCATCGCCATCACGGAACTCGCTGAACAGACCGCACCGGTCGCCGCGGTTGACAAGAACGACCCTGCCGCCATTTTCTTCACGGGCGGCACCACCGGCGCACCCAAAGGTGCCATCCTTCCTCACCGTGCTTTGATGCGCGGCGCCTTGAACGGCGTTTACGCCCCCGGACACCAACTTGGCTGCCATCGTTACGCCTGCGTGCTGCCCCTCAGTCATGTTTTTGGCTTGATTTACAGCACCTTGTCGGTTCTCTATAAAGGGGCTTCGTGGTATTCTGTCGGTAATACCAAAGACACCATCGGCAAACTGCCCGTTATCAAACCTACCATGATTGTCGCCGTGCCCGGTATTTGTGAAATCCTTTTGGGACTTGTCAAGATGTATGGAAAACCCTTCCTTGGCGGTGAGCTGAAAGTTATCATTTCCGGCGCAGCCAACGTGCCCCCGAAACTCATCGGCGAGTTTGACGAACTGGGCATCAACCTCTTCGGCGGCTACGGCATGACCGAAGGCGCCAACCTTACCACCGGCAACATCGATGTGAAAACCAGACCCACATCTGTCGGCAAGCTCTATCCGGAGCAGGAAGCGAAGGTTGTGGATGGCGAGTTGTGGTTCCGTGGCGACAACGTCTTCCTCGGCTATTATGGCGAGCCCGAAAAAACCGCCGAGACCCTCACGCCCGACGGCTGGGTCAAGACCGGCGACCTCGTCCGCTTTGATGAAGATGGTTTCATGTACATTGTGGGCCGTATCAAAAATCTCATCATCCTCTCCAACGGCGAAAACATCAGCCCTGAAAGCATCGAGGAACCGTTCTACAAGGACAGCAAACTCCGCGATTGCCTTGTGAAAGAGGACGAAATGGATGGCCGCAAGGTGATCGCCATTGAAATCCTGCCGCGTATGGAAGAATTCGGGAACGAGCCTTGGGAAAAAGTGGAAGCCTATTTCAAGGAACTCGTCGGCAAGGTCAACGCTACACTGCCTGGCACACACCAAGTCAGCAAAATCACCGTGCGCAAGGAGGATTTTAAACGTACTGGTGCTCTAAAAGTTTCACGTAATCAATAAAATATGGAAAGAGAAGCTATTTTTAAAGAACTGAAAGAAATTTTGACCCTTATCAAACCCTCCATGGATTTGTCTTCCGTGGCCGAGGATTCGCAACTCGTTCGCGATGTCGGCCTTGACTCCCTCACAATCCTGCTCCTCAGTCTTGCTGTGGAAAACAAATTCGGATTCAAGTTCGAAGGCACTCCCAAATTTGAGACCGTGGGAGAGGTGATTGACTACGTGAGTGCACATGCGACGGTTTAAGGTTCAATGTTTAAGGATTTTATATGAATATTGATATTGTTAAGGTGGAAAGTCGCAGACAGTTAAAGCTGTTTGTGACTTTTCCGCTTCATTTGTATAAAGATTGTTCGAATTGGGTGCCTGCGTTGGAGGGTGACGAATACGATACGTTCAATCCCGATAAGAATGGTGCTTACGATTTCTGTGAAGCAGACTGCTTTTTAGCCTATCGCGGCAGTGAGATTGTGGGCCGCGTGGCCGCCATCATCAACCACAAAGCCGATGACGAGCAGAAACTCGTCCGATTCGGCTGGTTGGATTTCATTGAAGACGAGGCTGTTCTGAAGGCACTGATCGACACGGTGGCAGAGTGGGGCAGACAACGGGGACGTACAGACATGCGCGGTCCCTGGGGATTCACCGACATGGACAAAGAAGGTCTTTTGGTGGAGGGTTTCGAGCATTTGAGTCCGTTTACCTGTCTCTACAACTATCCCTATTATGGTCCCATGTTGGAAAAACTCGGCTTCACCAAAGAGGTTGATTGGACGCAACGGACGCTGGACGTGAGTCCTACGCTGCCATCCATGTTCCAGTTCGCCCATTTGATCGAAGAAAGATCCAACGTGCATGTGGTGCAGCCCAAGAGCATGAAAGACATGGGCAAGCGCTACGGCATGGAGATTTTCCACATGTACAACGAGGCATTTGCGCCCTTACATGGTTTTTCTCCGCTGACTGACAAACAAATAACGGCCTATCTGAACACTTACGTGCCCATATTGGACAAAGACTTCGTGGCGGTAGCCGTCAACGACCAAGACAAGCCTATTGGCTTCCTCTTCTGCGTGCCGTCGCTGTCCAAAGCGGTGAAAAAGTCCAACGGACGGCTCTTCCCCTTCGGTTTTATCAACATTCTGAAAGCGTTGAAGAAAAATGACACGCTGGAGGCTCTCATCATGGGTGTGATGCCTGAGTATCAGCAATGCGGGATTCCCGTGCTGCTTTTCAAATATCTGCATGAGAATTGCATCAAACGGGGTATCGACACCATCATCATGAATCCGCAATTGGAGGAAAACTACAAAGTGCAGTCCTTGTTCGGGGAATACACCACTCACCCCTTCATGCGCAGAAGGGCCTACAAACGACACGTGTAGAGAATCGCCAGAATAAGTGGGGACGTGTCATGGCGCGTCCCTACATGTTGTAATAACTTCCGAGGATTTTCGCGAACCAGCGGGCTGGCAGGATGCGTTTGAGAAGCACTGAAAGGCGTTGCTCGAGCGAGGCCACCACATAGCCGTGCCGCGGGTTCTTTTTACGAATGATTTGGCTGATTTTACGCGCTAACACCTGCGGTTTCAGACCGCCAGTCTCGTCGTGCTCCACCTTTCCCATCGACTCGGCGTAGGTACGATAAACCTGCATCACTTCGGCGTTTTCGGTTTTTTTCCGACTGGCAGTAAAGCCTGTCGAAAAATCGCCTGGGCGTATTACAATGACTTGTACACCAAATTGCTGTGTTTCAAGTCGCAATGCTTCGCAATATCCCTCGATGGCGAACTTGCTGGCGGAGTAGAAACCTTGAAATGGCAGCCCCATCACGCCGCCAATGGAGCTCAGTGCCACAATTTTGCCTTTCCCTTGCTTGCGCATAATGGGCAGCACAGCGGTCACGAAATGCACCAAACCCATGAAGTTAGCGTCCATTTGCTCACGGATTTCCTCTTCAGTGGCGAATTCTACGGGACCGCCGATACCCATACCGGCGTTGTTGACCAGCACATCAATGCGACCATCTTGTTCAACAACTTGTCGCACAGCCTTTTCAACGGCTCCGCGATCACGGACATCCACTCTCAGATAATGCACACCGGGCAACGGATCCACTTCGCGACGGACTGTTCCGTAAACAGTGTGTCCTTCCTGCGAAAGCAGTCGGGCCGTCTCCAAACCGAAACCAGATGAAATGCCTGTGATCAGAATGACCATGACTATAGGATTTTCGCGTTTTTAAATGCTTTAGTAATCTTGTCAATAGCCTCATCAACCTGCGCGTAGGTGTGCGTGGCCATCAGGGCGAAACGGATCAGCACATCGTTTTCGGGCACCGCAGGCGCAATGACCGGTGTGACGAAGACGCCGTCCTCCAAGAGGCGGGAACAGAGCCAGAAAGCCTTCTCCGAATTCCGCACAAACAACGGTATGATGGGCGTTTCGCTGCGTCCCGTGTCGAAACCGCGCTCCTTGAACTGGTTGCGGGCGTAGTTGCTCACGTCCCACAAGTGCTGGATGCGCTCCGGCTCCTCCAGCATAATATCAATGGCCTTACTGACCGCTGCCACGTTGGACGGTGGCATACTGGCACTGAAAATCAGCGAGCGGGCATTGTGTTTCAGGTAGTTGATGGTGTCGGCATCGGAAGCGATGAAGCCACCCAACGAGCCGAACGACTTCGAGAAGGTTCCCATGATGAGGTCAACCTTGTCGGTCAGGCCGAAATGATTGGCAGTGCCCCGGCCCTGATGCCCCAAAACGCCCAAGGAGTGAGCGTCATCAAGCATGATTTCCGCATTGTATTTCTCCGCCAACTCCACCATTTCGGGCAGCTGGACAATGTCCCCCTCCATGGAAAAAACACCGTCGGCAACAATCAGTTTGACGGATTCGGGCTCACATTGTTGCAGGCATTTCTCCAAACTCTCCATGTCGTTGTGGGTGTACTTCAACGATTTGCCGAACGCCAGACGACTGCCTTCAATGATGGAGGCATGGTTGAGACGGTCAAGCAGCAGAAAGTCGTTGCGGTCGCACAGCGCTGAAACAACCCCTAAGTTGACTTGGAAGCCTGTGCTGAAGCACAATGCGTCGTCTTTGCCCACCAGTTGGGCCAGCTTGTGTTCCAATTTCACGTGGATGTCCAGTGTCCCGTTGAGAAAGCGCGAACCGGAACAGCTCGTGCCGTACTTGTCAATGGCGGCTTTGGCGGCTTCCTTCAGACGCGGATCGTTGGAAAGACCCAGATAGCTGTTCGAACTGAACATCAGCACATCTTTGCCGTCAATCTTCACTACCGTGCTCTGTTCTGACTCTATTTCTTTATAATATGGATAGATACCCTTTGCTTTTGCGATTTGAGGCGCTCTGTATTGCGCGCATTTGTTTTGTAGAAGATGATTTCTCATAGGTAGTAATTATATTCTGCAAACTTACTGACAAATTATGTATAATCAAAAACAACAAATCGAAATGAAAATTTTCATATCTTTTTGATTTTATGATTCTTTAACATTTGTAAAATGCGTCAAATCAATCATTTTTGACAAGCGGCAAAGATACATAAAATTTAACTACTTTTGCCGCCGCTAAAATGATTGGCATTTTCCAGGTATGATTTTAATGATTTGATATGGTTTTTGTAAGAATTTTCCGTTTTTTCACTCGGCATAAGTTCCTTTTATATACGCTTTGGGTTTTAAGCAGTGCTCTTTTTTCGTTTTTCGCCACAAAATCTCAATTCGAAGAGGATCTGATGAAGCTTTTGCCAAAGTCTGAGAATTCAGAGTGTGATTTGGTGTTCGGCAATGTGAAAGTCAAGGACAAGCTTTTCATGCAGATGACGGGTGCGGAACCGGAAGTGATGGTCGGCTACGTCGATGAGCTGATGGATTCCATTCTCACCAACGACGAAGGCATTGCCAACACGCTATACCGTCTGGAACCCGACATGGCGCTCAACGCGCTCGATTACGCCATGATGCACGTGCCGTCGTTCGTGGACACGACTCTTTACGCCCGATTCGATTCCGCTATCGCCCACGCTGACGAGACTATGGTCCGCAATCACGAACTGATCATGAACGACGAAACCGGCATGGTCTCGGAGCTGGTCTCCACGGATCCGTTAGGACTGCGCGAGTGCCTGATGCCCGATATTTCCAGCGGCATGGGCTTCGCTCTCATTGATGGGCATCTGTTCTGCCCCGACAGTTCTGTGGCACTGATTTTTATCGCCCCTGATTTCCAAACCTTCAACTCCCAGGAAGGCGGAAAACTGATTAATCATCTTCGCAACTGCATCCAACAATTTAATAAAGCGCATCCGGATGTGGAAGTGTTGATGCATGGTGCTGTGGTGGAATCTGCCGACAACGCCAGCACGATGAAACGGGATATTGCCATCACCATCGGTATCTCGTTGGTGCTGATTCTCCTCTATTTGTGCCTCAGTTTTAAGAGTTACAATATCATTTGGCAGAATGTGCTGCCCATCCTTTACGGAACCGTTTTTGCCTTGGCCTGCATGTATTGGATTAAGGGCGGCATGTCGTTGATGGCTTTGGGTGTGGGCGCCGTGATTCTGGGCGTTGCCCTCAGCTATTGTTTGCATATAATTGTACATCAGCGGTTTGTGGGTGATGTGGAACAGATGCTGAAGGACGAAGCCATCCCTGTTTGTCTCGGTTGCCTCACCACCGTTGGTGCGTTCCTCGGACTGATGTTCACCGAAAGCGAACTGTTGAAGGACTTTGGATTGTTCGCTACCTTCGCGCTCCTTGGCAGCACCTTCTTTGCGTTAGTCTTCCTGCCCCATTTCCTGAATGTGAAAGACGCCAAACACAGCAAGAAGGCGTTTAAATTGATTAACAAAATCAATAACTATCCATACGATCGTAACCCTGTTATTATCATTGTATTATGTGTCATCATCCTGATTGGCTTCATCTTTTCGGGAAAGGTGCAGTTTGACAATGATCTGAAACATATTGGTTATGAGAGCGAAGCTTTCCAGAAATCGCGGCAATTGTATGAGGAAAAGAACGACCAGGGCGGTATGCAGCGGTATTATGCTGTCACGGCGGCGGATTTGGATGAGGCCTTGGAGGCCAACATGGCGCTTGCCTCCACGTTGGATTCGTTGCGCAGGGCCGGTGACCTGTTCTCCTATACACCAGTGGCGTCGCTGTTGTTTCAGTCGCAGGCGGAGCAAGAACGCCGCATTGCTGCTTGGCAGCGTTACTGGACCCCCGAAAAGGTGACGCAGGCGATGGCAGCCGTCAAGGCAGCCGCACTGAAAAACGAGCTCCCGACCGACATTTTCGTGCCTTTCCAGGCTATGATAGAGGCGGAATATGAGCCTGGCAACCTATATGAGTCGGGCATCGTCCCGGATGGCCTTCTCTGCAACTTTATCGAAGAAACTGATGGCAAGTTCTTGATTTTCAATGCTCCACAGTTGTCAAAAGAGAAATTGAAAGAGGTTGACGACCGTGTGGCCACCCAACCGCACGCCGTGGTGGTCGATCCCTTATACTACACGGGAGGCATGATCTCCCTGATTCACAAGGATTTCAATATGGCATTGATTATCTCGTCCGTCTTTGTGTTCGTAGTGCTGTTGATTTCTTTCAGAAACATTCTAATATCGATTCTCGCTTTCCTGCCGATGTTCCTGAGTTGGTATGTGGTACAGGGCTGGATGGCCATCCTCGGGCTGTCGTTCAATATGATTAATATTGTGATTTCCACCTTTGTTTTCGGTATCGGCGTGGATTACAGCATTTTCGTCATGAAAGGACTGATCGAGGGGCAACGTCAGGAGGAAAGTCGTCTGTTAGAGTACCATAAAGTGGCCATTTTCTTTTCGGCTTTGGTGTTGATTGTCGTAATGGGGGCGATGCTGTTCGCAAAACATCCAACCATCGTTTCTATCGGCGAATGCGCGTTGATTGGCATGATTTCCACAATCTTGATCACCTACACATTGCAACCGCTGTTGTTCCGTTGGCTGATGAAATGGCCGTTCATGAAGCGTAGGTTGGAAAAATAAAAATATTACTTTTGCCGCCCGTTTTAGTTTAGCAAAAAATACTATTAAGATATGAAGAGAATACTGACCATTGTCATTGCCATGCTGGCATTTGCCGCTTCTGCCCAGAAGGTGGAGGCTCGTTTCACCGAATCCAAATTCATCAAAGCCTCAGGCAAGACTGTGGAGGCAGAAGGCACCCTGAAACTATACTCTGCTGACAAGTTTGAACTTCGCTACACCAAACCGGCCGGCGATTATTTCATCATAGATGGCAAGATGATGAGCACGAGTGTCAAGGGCAAGAAGACTGTTGTGGACACTGAGAAAAACGCCGCCATGCGCACCCACCGCAATACCTTGATGAACTGCGTCAACGGCAATTGGAAACAGGCAGCCACCGACAACAACGCCTCGACTTCCGTGGTGGAGAAAGGTGCCAACAAGGTGGTGACGCTGAGTGCGAAGAAATCGGCCCCGCGCGGCTACTCCAAGATTATGATCACCTACCGCAAGTCCGACAATATTCCGGTGGAACTGGTGTTCGAGGAGTTCAACGGTACCGTGACCACTTACAAAATCTCCAACATCGTCAAGAAATAGCTTCTTGGAAAATATAACCAGTCATCTTCTGTTTACAAAAAATAGAAGAATATGTTATTGGATTTTTATATCTTTGCAGCAACCTTAATTTGTTTTAACCTTAAAATCCAATGCGTATGAAAAGACTTATTTTGTTTTCATTTCTTGTGCTTGTCGCCGTATCTTTCGGCGTGGCGCAGACCGTCGTGTTCAGCGACAATTTCGACACCTATACGGTGGGCAGCCATCTGGCGCAAACCAATTCCGCCTGGACTACCTGGACCAACAATCCGGGTTCGGACGAGGATGGTGTGATCACCAACGCACAAGCCGCTTCTGCACCAAACTCACTGCTCGTTTCGGGTGCTGTTGACCAAGTGTATCCCTTCGGTAATTACACAACAGGGCATTATACGGTCACATTCAATATGTATATCCCCAGCACGGGCAACGGGGCCTATTTCAACATCCAGCACGAATTGCTGACCCAATGGTCTTATGAGTGCTACTTCTACAACAACGGCACCGGATATCTCACTGTGGGTGGTGCGGACATCAATTTCACATATCCCTCCAACACATGGTTCCCCGTGGTGATGGATGTGGATTTGGATAATGACCAGACATCGTTGACTATCAATAATATAGTGGTGAATACGTGGCCGTTCCACTATACTGGTGATTTAACTACTGGCGGTTCTAACAAGTTGGCCGGCATAGACCTCTATGCGGGTGCGCCTAACAATCTGTCAGGAACATATTATGTGGATGATTTCACTGTGACGGAATTGAGTGCTGCCTTGGTGGGCGAGTTCGCCGTGAGCCCCAACACGTTGTCGGCCACCTTGGCTCCCAACACCACAGGTACATTAAGTCTTGACTTCACCAATCCGGGAACCAACCTCACGGAATACAAGATTGTAACCACATACGACATTCCCAATCCTGACAACACCTCAACCGGTGAAACCCCCATGATGCATTGTGACCAGCCTGAAACGACTATCGGCTTTACCTCCGGTACGCAATATGACCTTGCGGTCGGATTTCCGGCGGACATGCTCCAAACGCATATTGGCAAAACCCTCCGGACGATTGCTATACCTTTGACAAGTGAGGTCACAAATGCCAAAATCAGGGTGTGGGGCATGAGTAATCCCCTTTGGGGGAATGGCCCGGGTGAGTTGCTGTACGAGCAGACGTTCACCCCAACGGATGATTGGAACTACATTAACTTGAACACCCCGATTGTAATCGACGGCAGCGATCTCTGGATTGGGGTCTGGATTGACCAGCCGGATTCCATTTACCCGATCTACATGGACACCTATAGTGCCAATGACTACAGTGCATGGTATAGAACGGGTAATACCTGGCACAACAAATTTGTCAATTATGAGTACAACCTCTGCATTGTGGGCTACATTGACGGTACACCCATCACGCCGTGGCTGTCGGCGAATCCCCCTGTGGGCACCATCAATGCTGGCGGCAGCCAGTCGGCCACCATCACCGTTAGCAGCCAGGGAATGGCATTGGGCGAGACCCATACCGCCAAGTTGCACTGTTATTCCACCGACTTCAACAACAGGGAGGTGGTAGTACCGGTGTCGCTGAGCATCACCAACGTGGAGGTGGATGAGCATAACCGCATTGCCGTGTCGCTCTATCCGAACCCGACGACGGATCAGATGCAAATCTCCGCCGACCGCATCCTGCGCGTGGAGGTCTTCAACCTGGCCGGCCAGAAGATGATGGACAACGAATACAGCGACAGCCATGTTGTCCTTGACGCCAGCAGTCTCCCTGCCGGCACCTACATGGTGACCGTCACGACCAGCACCGGCAAAACCACAAAGAAAGTGGTTGTCCGGTAGGCCTATACGATACGGTGTGATATGCCTGTAAAGGCATATGAAATCCAAGATAAGGAGACGCCACTATGTGGTGTCTCCTTTTTTTGACCGAATTTTTCCAATATTTCCGACCAATTCGCCCGCCAGCAACCCGCCCGGCCTGAACCCAACAGCCTGAAACACCGCGAATGGAGTACTTATTACTCTGTAAATCAATGAATAAAAAATTATCAACATTTTTCTGTTGATAACAAAGTGTTGATAACAAAGAAAGGAGGGGTATTTTTGTTATTTTTGTTGTTTGTTTTTTAATTTTTATAAGTTTTTCCTCACGTAATTTGGAAGTGTGTTGGAATAGTAGTAAAAACAAAGATACCCTAAAAATATGAAAAAGATTTCTATGCTTTTCGGGGCCATTCTGATTATGCTGAACATGGTGTTTGCGCAGGATTGTGCCCCCTTTCGAGTGAAAATGACGGTTATCCCGGCCACATGCTACAACAACGGCAAGGTGGCGTATGCGCTGGTGGATGCCAACGGGGACGTCATCACCAATGCCAGCGGGCTCAACTTCGCCGAGGTCCGCGCCTACTACATTGAACAGGGCGACACGGTCAAGCACCGCACGGGCCTGGGCCTGGTGAATACGGCGGGAAATATGATTCCTGCCAGCGGTTGGGACACGCTGACCATCGACTACGGCACATACACCATCGGTGTGGAGGGCATTTGCGGCAGCGGCGGATCGTATGTGAAGGTGGACACCCACACGGTGCTCACCATCCCCACAACCTACACGAAGCCCTCGGCCTCGTCACTCTACGTGACTGCCAACACGATGGACGGATTTGGGAATCACCCCACCTTGGAGTGTAAGAACACGGGCCGCATACAGCTCAAGATAGAGAACGGCAGGCTCCCCTATTATGTCACCGTTGTGCGGCACGGCACTACGGAAACCTTGCGGGCAGACACCATCACGGAGCCGCAATATTCAGGTTCGGATGAGACACGTTACGACTACAAGGACTACTACACCTTCGACTCGCTGCCCGCCGGCGACTGGGACTTCTATGTGGTTGACGGCTGTAACTACGGTCTCCCTCGTACCGGACAAGTGGTGGAAGTGGTCGATTTCCCGCTGCTCGACCATGTGGTGGTCTATGCCTCCTCCGGCAATATGCAGGACAGCAATGTGGTGAAGATTAGCGCGGTGCTGGACCGCGACTACTCCTATTACTCCGCCTTCCTGCCTCTGATTGCGCAATACAGGTTCACGTACGACGGGGTTCCCTCCAGCGACTGGAAACCCTTCCCGCTGGTGCCGAGCGGTTTTAGCGTTCAACTCACAGATACGGTAACATCTGCGAACAAGTATTGCGATATCTGGTCCAAGGACATCAAGTTGGAATATAAACGTAGCCAGTGCGGTGACACCATTGTATCCCGTACCTTTCACCTCTACAAACCCAACGAGGCCTATTTTCTCCGAGACTCCACGGACATTTACGACAGCATTGATAATGTGCAACACACCTGCAGCGATCTCTACTATTGTCATCGCAGGTACCATGAGATTAAATATGAATATAGTAACCTCGCAAATACCAACTCTAATGAGGACCATTTATACTACCGCCACCACTATACCCATCCGTTGACCTGGATATACTATGATACGGAACGCAACGACACTATTAAGACGCAGACTATTACAAATATTACTACACCTACAAGACTTTACGATACAGAAGTGGAGGCCATCTATGGTTCGTTCCAGGATTACACTTATTCTAACCCACTGAGGCTGCCCATCCGTAGGACGTTGGTGGATGCTCATGGGTGCGAGGTTTATACTCGTTTCGACTACTTGACTTACTGCTACGACCATGGTCCCCAAGTTCCAAGCTGGGAGATGTATCACACCCCTGGAGATCATTGCTGTACCACCAGAGGCTCGGTTGGCGTGAGCGAGCACTTCCATTCCGAAGTTGATCCCGATGGAACCACCATCGTCTTGGAAAAAAGCCCCTATGAAAACCGATACAACTTCACAGCTGTCTATAGTTCTACCTCCCACAATTGGACCATATCTCGCGACAATTTCGAGAACTTTGCCACAATCTTAGGTGGTAGCAATGGCCTCTCCATGTCTTTAAGCGACTATTGTATGCCTTCCGGTCCATACTGGTTCAAGGTGATGACTCCCTGCGACACATACTACCTCCGGCAGAATTTAGGATTCCCCGATGTGTATAGCACCAAAATTGTTGAGGAACCCCAGTTCACCGAGACGCAGCAGTGTACGGACAGATACTTCACTTACTCGCAAGGTGGGTATGCCAGAGAGCGGCGAAACACTTCCGTGGAGACGGGCCTTCCGCTCCCCGTGGAACAAGATCCTCTGCCTACCTATTTCCAGATTATCGACGGGCCGGTGGGTGGCTATGATGGCACGCAACATGTGGTGAATGAGCCCATCCGCGTCTCCATGCCCGGCAAGTTTGTGGTGAAGATGTCCCCCAGCACTTCGTTGGAGCTCTGTAGCGTACCCTCCTATTATGACACCATCTACTATGGCGGGCCCACGGTGGAGTTCGAAAACGCCTACGCCTATCTGTGCGACTCCAACTGCACCGAAGGTACCGCATACGTCAAGGGTACCAACGGCACCCCGCCCTACACCTACACACTCTATGACCAGCCCGACGTCCAGGGCAATGTCATAGAGACCATCGTCATAAGCGACACCGACCAGCCTGCCATTTTCGCCGACAAGGCGATGGACTCGCGGCACGAGATGTCATGCCGGATCGAGGATGCTTGTGGGGCCTACTTCCACGTCAATTTCTACCCCCGTACCATGGCAAGCCTCCAGAAGCTCTGGTTCGACGACGGGCTCACCGTCATGACCACCTGCGAGGGATCCACCATCCAGGTGCACGCTTTGGAGATTGCCTCCATATTGAAATACGAGTGGTACAATCCCCAGAACCAGCTGATTGACACCGTATCGTCTCCCTATATTTTCATTCCCCGTGACTCCGAAGATGGCTGGTATAAGGTGGTTATCCGTAATAGCGGATGTCAAGATAGTATCGTTGATAGTGTGCTGTTACATGTGCAACCATCCCCGTGGATTACACTGTCGCAGAATGACACGCTCTGTCCCGGCGAGGAGGCACACCTCAGCTTCACGCCCGAGAGCCCCACCAGCGACCCCATCACCTTCACCATCGCCTTTGAGAACGCCCTCGGTGTGGAAACCCGGGATTACTCCACCACGTCGGGCACGGCGGTCTTGGACGACTACATCACGTTCACGGACGCCAAAATCTATCCGTTGAGCGTTAACGATGGCAATTGCGACTATACACGGGCCGACGAGCACGACACCATCTACATAAAGATGAAGACAAACATTGTGGATGTATGCACGCTGATTGGCTCCAGGGACACGGTCTGTTATGGTGGTGATGCCCGTTTTACAGCTCGCTCCACGATGGATAGGCCTTATACCATCAGCTGGTACAGCGATTACGAGCTGACTCATCTGCTGAAAACGGAGACCTTGACGCCATCCGGCGCAGATTTTTCGTACTATGACACCTTGGGGCTGACTCAGCACGCCGAAGTGTTCTTCCGTGTGGAAAAGGACGGATACTGTCCTACCGTCAACGGCATACCGACGAATGTGGTGGAGATTTCCGATGGTAGTACCACCATTCCTTGTGGCAAGGTGTTTCGCCTGTATGATGACGGCGGCGCGAACGGCAACTATACGGCGGGGCAGACCTATCGCCACACCTACACGACCACTGACGGTAAGCCCGTGACCATCCATTTCGAGGAGCTCAACCTTTCGGAAACCTCACACTTGGTGATCATCAGTGGCGATCTCCTGCATACCGACTCTATACTTTACAACCTTACAGCTGGCAGTCCGAACCCGGGAATGGTGACCTCCCGCGGGAACGCCCTCACTCTCTACTTTATCCCTGGCATGAAAAGCGCTACGGGCTGGAGCGCTATCGTGGAACACCAACCTGGTATTTCCATAGCGGATGTGTGGAAGAAGAACGAGATAGTGCTGCGCGACGAGGTGTGCCAGAGCCAAACCAATACCTACGACGACCCCTACCACGTTGTACCAAATGTAGTATCCAGATTGTCCCAATTGAATAGCCACCTGCGAAAGGCCGGCACTTATATCCACACGGCCATAATTCCCGGTTCGGATATACACGGCTGCGACTCCACCGTAACCTTCATTCTTACCGTGAATCCGCCGGTGCACCATGACACCACTGTGGTCATCACCAATTTCATGCTGAACGACAACGGGGGATATGTATGGCCCATTGATGGTAATACCTACACGCAAACAGGCCGCTATTCCAAACGCAGTACCCTGCCCGATGGATGTGACAGTCTTGATATCCTCGACTTTATTGTGCTTCAGGTGGACACTTCCAACAACGAAATCTGCCGTGGTGACACTGCCATAATTGGTGTGAGTGTGACCACCCCGGATATCAGTTTCCGTGACGACCTGATTCCCCCCACTATCGCTATCGGCGATGTTTGTTGCGATGATGGCAGCATTATGAAGGTGGATTCGTTCCTTGCCAGTGACAAAGTTGCTAAGGGGGTTGTGTTTTATGTGGATTCTACTGGTTTCCATGGCTTAGCTGTTGCCTTGAGGAAATCTTCTGACATATATATCAAATGGGGCACATCCAATGGTCAATGGACCTCTAGGTTTTATGGCCAAAATCAGACGGATATTACAAATCATCCTATCTTCGATATGAATGGTATGGAGAATACCCTCTCTATTAAAGAGCATGCCGAGGCTTTGCCTGGCGGATTCCAGGAGAATGCACCGGCAGCCTATTTCTGTTATTATTATGATCACATCACGGGCACCATTGGAACGGAACACAAAGGATGGTACTTGGCTGCAGCTGGTGAATGGGGTTTGCTTAGGCAAGTTAGCTCTTTGATAGATGCTACTTTAGGAAAACTACAGGCAAGATACACTGTTAACATTTTTAGCAGCCTGTGTGGGGGGTGGACTTCCACTGAATATAACTCAACTGAAGCCTTCCTTTTAAGCTCGCAAGATGGTTTGGTCTTTCTTTGTCGGGATAAGAATTATTCCATGCTTTCGTATGGTGCACGACCTATCATAGCTTTTTAATTCATATATAGTAATTTATTTGATAATATAACGTAAAGATATGAAACGAAATAAAATATTTTCACTCTGTTGTGTTGTATTGACCGTGCTGACCTTAATCACTCTAACAGGAAGGGTATCTGCACAAACTTATCATGTGGGAGATTTGTATGTGTTCCCAGATGGAACAAAGGGTGTTGTATGCTATGTCGACCCGGAAAATGGGAAAAAAGGCTGGGTTGTGGCTTTAAACGATTTGGACCAAAAATACGCCCTGTGTGTTTCAGAACCCTCCCCGATTCCTGCATCACATGCAGTTCGTCCAGATGATCATGCGGGCCAACATCCTGATTGTATGACTGGGTTTGGGAAAGAACACACCCGACTTTTGTTGGAGTCGGGAAAGTCGCCCGCTGCAGAAGCTGTGGATAGAGAATACGGGGTTTATAACGGATGGTATATTCCTGACATCACCCAACTTAAAATGATCTATGCTCTTACTCCTCTGACGAAAAGCACTATTGAACATTATGGAGGTAGCATTATTAATGTTAAAGTTTGTTCTCTTTATAATAATCCTACGATATCAACCCCACAAGAGGCTTATTGGTCGACTAGTTACCTGGATAAAGATTACTTTCTTAACCTTGATGTCAGTGGCTATGAACATGCTGATATATGGTGGGGGATAGGGTCATCGATGACACTGGAAGAATTAAAAGAAAGGGCCGAAAGAAATCGTGGAGCAACGAAAAAATACATTCGCCCTGTCCGTGATTTCGGTGATGAAGCCGAGGCGTATTGGGTGGAACCGTTTCAGGCCAATGGTATCAAGACCAGAAGCTATGAAGTGAGTCCAACAATTAATACTACATACGATGCCGTAGTGGTGTTTGCCAAGGACACCTTCCCCCTCACGGGTACGGTGACCGTCCACGAGACATACGACAAGGACACCCTGTACGAGACTGTCTGTTCGTCGCCGCTTCCATACACTTCAGCGGTGAATCCGATTTTCCGAAAAATGGACATTACAACCCCTCACGACTTCCAGCCCGTGCGTGTGACCTTGCAGTCCCAGTTCGGCTGCGACAGTATCATCACGCTCATGCTGAGAGTAAATCCCTCCTACCTGTTTGAAGAAACCGATAATTTTTGTATGTCCGATACTCCTTATACTTGGCGAGGGAAAAAATTATATGAATCCGGCATATACTACGACTCCTTGTCCACCATTGGCTGTTCCTGTGACAGTGTCTATCAGCTAAATCTAACCGCTATGCCCTTGCCTGAAATAATCACGGATTCGTATGTGGGAGCCTGTGAGGGTGCTTCTGTCACACTGTCGGCTACCAGTATGAATTGTACAAACATTTTCAGGCCGACAATCCATGAAGGCTTTAACAGAGTAACAGGAAGTGCAAGCACCAACATCGCCGCACAGATAGCTGATATGACAGACATCATTTCAAACACAAACTATCAAATTTATCCGGTAGGTACCACTGCAATCATGCTGGGAACCAGCAGCTATTATACTTATACAGGGTATATCACCACAAAGCCCTTGGATCTATCCTACAATTACACGCTGACGTTGATGTGCAAAGGCTATTACAACACCAGCGACCCTAATAACGGATATGATGCCCAATTGCGGATTTTGGTGGACGATGTCCCTGTTGATACGTTGATTATTCCTGCCAACAGGGATAACCGCAGCTATGAGTCTTTTGTTGTCAACCTCCCTGCCGCTACCGCCTCATCCACGATCAGACTCCAAACTCTATCCAGTAAAGCACCAGGCAATGCTCAGGCCGAGAGAAGAGTGCTGATTGATGACATCCTTATCACGGACAACTCCCCCTGCTCGTATGTATGGTGGCGAGGAGAATCGGACACATTGTTGCACGAATCTGCCGTCACCGTGACTCCTAATATTTCGGCACCACCATACCAGGAACGCTATTATGTACAGGCCACTAATGCGCTCGGATGCAAGACCATAGATTCTGTTTGGGTGAAGAATCTGGCCGTTCCATTAGACTTGTCGGTGGATATCTGTTCAAACGAACTGCCCTACACATGGCGCGATACCATTTTCGAGGAAGGGACGCCTATGCATGACACCTACGTTTTCCACCGCACCTCCGTACATGGTTGCGATTCGGTGGTCAACTTGACACTGAACATTTACGATGTCAAGCGTGACACCCTCTACAAAGATTTGCTGTATGACACGATCTCCACCACAGCCACAGTCTGCACTGATCGCACCATTAGCCAGCAAAGTTCGACCTCTAATGCTATTCCTTTGAGCGAATACCATGATTATTCATGTTCACAACAAATATTTACTCCCTTGGAGATAGGAAAGACAGGAACCATCAACTCCATTGCCTTTAACTATGCGTATTCATCTGGAATGAGCAGAAAAAACAATGTCAAAATCTATTTGGCACATACGAACCGATCCTCGTTTACAAATAATACCGATTGGATGTCGCCTTCTGCCATGACCTTGGTTTATTGGGGGGATCTGAACTGTGCCAATGGTTGGAACGAGTTCGCTCTCGACAATTCGTTTGATTACAATGGAACAGACAATCTGATGGTAATGGTCTTGGATGAGTCTGGCAGTACGGACGGCACAGCATACAAATTCTATACGTCAACATCTCCTAATAATACATGCATCTATTTTCAAAGTTCCGCTCCTTGGAGCATAACCTATCCGGGAAACCGTGCCAACTATCGGAGTGATATTCGTTTTAATATCTGTTCTCAAGACACCGCCACCACATTTGCTGGTAAGACCTTTATTGTAAAAGAATCCGGTGTTTACACAGTTGTGGACACTTTTGTCGGAAGCAACGGATGTGACAGCATTGTTGTGCGTCATCTCATTGTGGAAAAGCCGCATGAGGAGGAGATCTGCGATAGCAGTTATACGGTGGAGCATATCTGGGTGGATAATGTTGGACCCTATTGCTGGAATTATAACGATAAAGACCATTGCATTTCAGGAGTGGCAACGAATGCCTATGGCTATTACGAGTTTCCCGGCAAGAAGATCATCAACGGCGTTGAGGTTGACACTATTTCCTATCTCAAACTGACCATTAACCCGACCTATCGTGACACAGACACGGTAAGTCTGTGCTTTTATGAAGACCCTACGCTGACCACATATGAAATAAACGGCGCAGACATTACCATCTCTATGACGGAATCTTACATGACGATAACTAACTCCGTGCCAGGGGTGGAGGTGGACACGATTGACGCTGCCAACGGCGACTTTGTATTCAAAATGAAAACTACCAGGGGGTGTGACAGTGTTTTCCTCGTACATTTTGACCATGTAGTGGTTCAGCGCGACACACTATACAACAATATACCTTTTGAAGCCGATTCCGTGATTTGTTCCGACCCAACTATCAGCAGAATGAGTAGTACCAGCTATCAAATGCCAGTTAATAACTACAGTAAGCAGTCCTGTTCCCAACAGATTTTCACCCCAGCGGAGATTGGTCCCGCGGGCCTTATCAGTGAAATCTCATTCAGATATGCCTCGTCAACCGCTATGACAAAGAAGAACGACGTGAAAATATACTTGGGCCATACAGATAAATCCTCCTTTTCCAGCAACACGGACTGGGTGGACCCGTCTGACATGACCCTGGTCTATTCTGGAGACCTGAACTGCAAGCAAGGATGGAACCCATTCATTCTCAATAATGTCTTTGATTACAATGGAAGCGACAACCTGATTGTAATGATACTCGATGAATCTAATAACTACGATGGAACTTCATACATTTTTTATTACACAAGAGACTCTGATTATAAATGTTTGCATTCCAATAACTCGGTAAATAGCTGGACTCCAACATTAAGCGGTACCAACAGAAATTATAGAAATGACATGCGATTCCATGTTTGCTCTAATCCTGTCGAATTTGCCGACAAGACTTTCCATATCTTAGAGTCTGGAGTAAATACTTTCGCTGATACTGTTACCGGCAGCAATGGTTGCGACAGCATCACGACGTACGTACTGATTGCAAATCCGCTGCACAGGGACACGATCTGCGATCAGTCCTTCAACACGTCGTCACTGGCATGGGATAACGGCTACGACACGACATACTGCTGGAACTACAATGGCACGGACAACTGCATCGAAGAGAAGAGCCCGAATGCGGAGGGCTACTACGAGTTCCCGGGCCAGAGGACCATCAACGGCACCGTGGTTGACACGGTGTCATATCTGGAGCTGACGGTGAAGCCTACGTCAGAGAGCGCGGATGACTTGTTGCTGTGCCTTGACGGGGAGTCCGCCCAGACCTTTGCCTACAGCAAGGACAGCCGTGTCAGCATCACCGTGACGCCGGGTTCAGGGGTGTCGGTGAACTCCGTCACCACGGAAGTAGGGGCGTATGTGAAGGATGCTGCCAATGGTGATCTTGTCCTGAGATATACTGCCGCTAACGGGTGCGACAGCATCGTGAACCTGCATGTGGATTACCACATCGTGCAGCGTGACACGATCTATGGCGACACGGTCTATGCCGGGACCCCGTTCGACCACACCTTCTCCAATCACGACTTCCATGTCGTCTCCTCGGGTGTAATGACCTACCTGGATACGGTAACCGGCAGCAACGGCTGCGACAGCATCACCACGATCGTACTCATCATCGAGGAGATTTACAAGGACACGATCTGCGAAAGCGAGTTCTCCAGCTACACCTGGCGCGGCAACACACTGCCGTCCACCACGGACAGCCACGGCTACTACGAGTTCCCGGGCGCGAAGACCATCAACGGCATAACTGTTGACACGGTATCCTACCTGCTGCTGACGGTGAACCCCGAATACACGAGTAGCGATGCGATTGACATCTGCCTCTACGAGGAGACCCACACGCAGACCTACAGCGGGAACGAGCACGTGACCATCACGACGACCGTTTCTGGCGTGGAGGTGACCTCCTCATCCGAGACGGTGGTGATAGACGCCAGCGACGCGGCCAATGGAAACTTCCAGCTGAAGATGAAGACGGTGAACGGGTGCGACAGCATCGTGAACCTGCATGTGGACTACCACGTCGTGGAGCGCGACACGGTCTATGGCGACACGGTCTATGCCGGGACCCCGTTCGACCACACGTTCTCCAACCACGGCTTCCACGTCACCGAATCCGGCGTGATGATCTATCTGGACACGGTGACGGGCAGCAACGGCTGCGACAGCATCACCACGATCGTGCTCATCATCGAGGAGATTTACAAGGACACGATCTGCGAAAGCGAGTTCTCCAGCTACACCTGGCGCGGCAACACACTGCCGTCCACCACGGACAGCCACGGCTACTACGAATTCCCGGGCACGAAGACCATCAACGGCATAACTGTTGACACGGTATCCTACCTGCTGCTGACGGTGAACCCCGAATACACGGAAAGCGATGCGATCGACATCTGCCTCTACGAGGAGACCCACACGCAGACCTACAGCAAAAACGAGCACGTGACCATCACGACGACCGCCTCCGGCGTGGAGGTGACCTCCAGCAGCACCAGCGTGGAGGTGGTGACGGTCAATGCGGCCAATGGGAACTTCCAGCTGAAGATGAAGACGGTGAACGGCTGCGACAGCATCGTGAACCTGCATGTGGACTACCACGTCGTGGAGCGTGACACGGTCTATGGCGACACGGTCTATGCCGGGACCCCGTTCGACCACGCGTTCTCCAACCACGGCTTCCACGTCACCGGATCCGGCGTGATGACCTATCTGGACACGGTGACGGGCAGCAACGGCTGCGACAGCATCACCACGATCGTGCTCATCATCGAGGAGATTTACAAGGACACGATCTGCGAAAGCGCGTTCTCTACCTACACCTGGCGCGGCAACATGCTTCCGGC
>JAEEQE010000039.1 GCA_016285145.1 Bacteroidales bacterium
GGCGCAGCCATTCTCGTTGTTGTAGGCGTGCGTGAAGGTGCCGGAGCTGGTGTAGGTGTGCCCGTGCCACGTGAAGCTTTCGCAGGCGGTCTCCGTTTCCACGTTGTGTGTGCCGTGGTTGACGGTCAGCTTGAGCGTGTCCACGCTGGCGCAGCCGTCGGCGTTGGTGTAGCGATGGACATACACGCCGCTTTGTGTGTACGTTTCACCGTGCCAGGTGAATGATTCACAGGCGGTCTCCGTTTGCACGTTGTGTGTGCCGTGGTTGACGGTCAATTTGAGCGTGTCCACGCTGGCGCAGCCGTCGGCGTTGTTGTATGCGTGCGTGAAGGTGCCTGAGTTTGTGTAGGTGTTCCCATGCCAGGTGAAGCTTTCGCAGGCGGTCTCCGTTTCCACGTTGTGTGTGCCGTGGTTGACGGTCAACTTGAGGGTGTCCACGCTGGCGCAGCCAGTGGTGTTGGTGTATGCGTGCGTGTAGGTGCCTGAGTTTGTGTAGGTGTTCCCGTGCCAGGTGAAGCTCTCGCAGGCGGTCTCCGTTTCCACATTGTGGGTGCCGTGGTTGACCGTCAAGTGCAGTATCACGGTGCTGTCGCAACCATGGATAGTTGAGAGTTTAAAGTTTAGAGTTGAGAGTGAGGGAGTGCCAGTACCAAAGGTGGTGTCAATCTGTCCATTGACGTAGTGGTAGGGGAGTTCGTTGTCACAAAGGGTGAGATGTACGTCTTTAGAAATGGAGCGGCTGATGGTCAGCTTCAGCGTGTCCACGCTGGCGCAGCCGTCGGCGTTGGTGTAGCGATGGACATACACGCCGCTTTGTGTGTACGTTTCACCGTGCCAGATGAAGTTCTCGCAGGCGGTCTCCGTTTGCACGTTGTGCGTGCCGTGGTTGACGGTCAGTTTCAACGTGTCCACGCTGGCGCAGCCATTGGCGTTGGTGTAGCGATGGACATACACGCCGCTTTGTGTGTACGTTTCACTGTGCCACGTGAAGCTTTCGCAGGCGGTCTCCGTTTGCACGTTGTGTGTGCCGTGGTTGACGGTGAGGTGTAGCGTGACAATGGAATCGCAGCCTGCAGCATTGGTGAAGGTCTGTGTGTAGTCGCCCGATTGGATGTATGTGGAATTATTCCAAGTATATCTATCACAGGAAGTGGCTGATATTGTTGAAGCCACCGCAGGGATTACGGTAAGCCTCATTGTCAGGATACTGTCGGCACCATTGGAGGCTTCCAATGTAATGGTTTTCTCCCCAGAATCCGTGAAGGTCTGACCATTCCATACAAACGGCAATTGGTTGGAACAGATGGCGCTGTCAATGGTGGCATATATGCTGGGCGGGATGTTGATGCCACTTGCGGTTATAGTGTCAGTAGCGGAAGACCGGCATCCATTATCCCATAGAGCCGTAACGGTATATTGGTAAAGTCTGTTTTGGGTAATGGGGTCCGAATAGGATGTTTGAGTTGTTGCGCCTCTGAAATCATTGTCACGGATGATATCGTATTTTGTTACGGATGGGTCGTCATCAGCTAAGAATCCTTTTAAAACATAGTTTCTGGAGCTGTTGGCATTCCAAGAGATTCCTCCACTATTATGGTATCCGATAACACTTTTTTTCTCTTGAAGCGGACCGCTGCCGGTGGCCATATAGGGTGTGCTTGCGTCGGATTGGATACAAAGTCCGAAACAGAGTTCTTTGGTAGCATCTATTTTCACAGGCTGGTTGAGGATGATGGTGTTCCAACCTGCTGTAGATGAAGAAACCGACTGTTCGTAAACTTTGGTTCCTGGATTATAGACATTAGATGCGGAAAAACCGCCGCCAGTATAAACGACAATGGAATATGAATTGGAACTGCCATTTCGGACATGGAAACTAACAGCAGTAAGTTTCTTGTTGTGATAAGGTGCCAAATCAGATGTCGTGTGGCGTTGCAGGTATTCCATGGGAAGATTGGTAGGATAGTAGGTGTATCCGGTGACAACGGTATCCCAGGTGATTTTATAAGACGTTGGGGCAAAAACAGGAGTGTTCCATTGAAGATCAATCTGGCGGTTGGTTTGTGCCAAGGTCAGGTTTGTCGGCGGTGGACAGGCTTTTTCAAAACAGTGTCCCTCCAACCATACGGTATCTGTAATGTTTCCGGATGATAATGCGATAAATCCGTAATCATTGGTTATAGTGTCCGAAATGGGGGTATATTGAACATGGAGTGTTCCGCCTATGGTGGGAAGAGTAGCAGAGGAGCCCATGGAACTCGAACCGGAACTGATGATAAAAGGTCCTACGACGGTTGCTTGTATGGGCTGGCTTAGCACGCTGCTGCTAACGTTAACGGTATGAGTGGAGCTGGTGCGTCCGTAGTTGGTGTAAAAGGCCAAATGATCGGGTTGGACGAAGATGTGCGATTCGTTGCGGAAAGACTGCTGGACGGAGGCGGAACAACCGTTGCTCCAATTGATGGAGACTCGGTAGAGATAGTCCCGTGTTTCGGATAACAAATCGTTGTAAAATGTGTCGGTGACGGTGGCTAAAAGCACGTTGTCACGATATATGGAAAAATTGTCTGGCGTAATGATTATGTTTTTGAAGGTGGCTCTGACGGCATAGCTCATGGATGTATAGTTGTTACATGACCATGAAACGGAAGTGCTGGAGACATATCCCAAGATATTCCCTTTTCCTGGATGATTGCCAGCACCGAGTCCCATGCAATATTTCAAAGCGGCGGCTTCAAGATAGATGCCGTACCAAAGTTCCTGACCGGCATCTACAAAAACGGGGTTGTCCAACGTCACGGTGTTCCAAGAACCGTATATTACTGTTTGATTGACCGTTTGTTCACAGACGAGCGTTCCGGGAGTAAGGATGTTGTTCTCATAACTGCCACCCGTGAAAACAACTATTTTGTAAACTGTTGCGGTATCACTGGCAAAGAAGGAGATTTCAGATAGTTGTTTTTGATGGTATGGCACCAAGTCTGAAGAAGCCATCCGGTGCAGAAGATATACTTTGTAGTTTCCGCCATAACCGGCCGCACCGCCGTACCGCTCATTCCATGAGAATGTCTGAGGATCGTCGGCGATGGGGGGTACGCTCCATGACAGGTTGATATGCTGGTTGTCGTTAGTTGATATGTTCAAATTTTGCGGCGCCCCGCAATCGGGAACGTATGTCCCGCCGGAGAGCAAAATGGTGTCGCTAACCTGTGTGTTCCTGATAATAATCATCCCGCTTTCCATCATAGCGCCTTGCGTAACAGGCTGGTAACGAACGTACAACCGTCCGCCTGTCGCGGGCAGGGTGATGGCACTATGATAGGTGGTGGAATCTGTACTTATGGCGAAATTGCCGGTACAGGTTACCTGAAGTGGGGATGTTAGATTTCCTGTGACGAAATTCACAGCCACGGGGTCGCTATACGTGCCGGCTTGGATGTAGAAGTTGATGTCGTGAAGCGAACAACGGAGTATGGCCGAACCTCCATCAATGCCCATTACAGCACCTTGGTTGGTGTTGAATTCGTAAGTGGATGGGCTTAAGGCGGATACAAGAAAATAGCCATTATACGATCCCCTCCAGCCCCAGTTGATGTGGAAATAGTTTTCATCATCATACCCGTCACAAACGAAAGCGTGTCCTCCTTGATTGCCACTCCCACTATATAAAATCGGTCGGGAATGATCCAAATCGTTTTTCAACATGGAAATCCAAGTGGTTTCGTTATAGCTGCTGCGGGAATAATAATGGCTTTCGGGATACCCGAAATAGGTGCTGAGTGCGTAAGGTACCGATGATGAATAGGCACCGCTGCCACTCACATCGTAATCCATATTCACACTCACCCCACAATGGTACAGCAGGGTGGCCACTTCGTTTATCTGGGCTTGAGTGCTGCTGGTTGTCAGGTAGGCAGGCATGTTGGCATAGTTGTAAGTGGTGTTGCCGAAATCTGCCGTCAGGGTCCCGTAGTCGGATGGCGTGTAGGAGTGTGTCCCGATACCATGTGTGGGGAATTCCCAGTAGCGGATGATCTGTCCCATGGCGGTGGCCACACATCCGGTGACGGCTTGTCCGTTCGAATCCGCAGGACATAGGGCGTTGTAAAGCGGGCTCTGTCCCCAGTTGGTGGTGAGCAGCGGACCCACCAGAACCGTCCCTCTTGTGGACGGTGTAGGCCTGCCGGCAAGCAGTGTCCGCCACCGGCTGTCCTGACGACTCTCGTTGTTGCTTCTGTTGAGTATGAAGTTGGCTTCCGCTTTGTAATTCTCCAGAAAATCGGCCATGTTTTCCGGAATGTCTTGGATGTTGAAGTTCCCCTCCGTGGAATAACCTAACACAGGCACCATCCGGTCGTCCGCACTGACGATGACAAATCCTCCACCAACGTTATAAATGTAAAAACAGTCGGATGCACTTCGGCTGGCGCTTGTTGTAGAGCGCGCCGTGTAGGCCAGGGTGGCTTCTGTGCCCCGATGTGAGGAACCGGTCTTTCCCGCCATGAAGTTGGTGGCCACTCTCTTGGCCGTTATGCTGTCAACGGGGGCGGCGGGAAGAAAACCGCAGATCAAAGACAAAAGAAGGGTGGTGTAGAGACGTTTCATTGTGTTTTTTTTTTAATCGGTCAGGAACGATTCCTCCGACGTTGGACCGCTTTTATGATGCGAGTTGTAATAACGAGCAAAAGCCCGACAAATGACAGCCCGACGGCTATTTTGGCAAGAAGGTCGCCATGTTTGCTATAAAAGGTTTCGTGCTGTTGGGCATAGACGGTGGCTCCGAAAGCCGTACGTTCCTGATATTTTGTGCTTTTGAGCACATTGCCGCATGGGTCGATGACGGCAGAGGTGCCCCCGTTGGCGGAGCGCACTACATATCGGCGGTTTTCAATGGCTCGGAGACGGGCCATCTCGAAATGCTGGGTGTGTCCCGGACTGTCATCCCACCAGGAATCGTTGGTGATGACGGTGAGCAATTCCGCTCCATTGCGCACAAAGCGGGAACAAAGTTCCCCGTAAATGGATTCATAGCAGATGGCGGTGCTTACTTTGACGGTCTGCTCCCCGGCGGTGATGGGGAAGATGCGGAAACAGGTGTCCTTGCACAAGGAAGAATGGGTGCCGCCAAGGTTGATCATCAGGTCGCCGAGGAATCCGAAAATCTTGGGGAAGGGTAGCGATTCCACCCCCGGTACCAGCCGCATCTTGTGATGATGCCCGTTGTAACGATGCGGCCCGTAGCAGATGGCGGAATTGTGCATGTCGATGTACTGGTCTTGCCCCACTTTCATGGCGGTGACGGTGGCCGGATGGTCATACACTGTCATGGAGGAAACCCCGATGATGAAATTCAAATTCGGGTGGGCTGCAATGACGCTGTCTATCAGCGGCAGAAACCCGTAGGTGGGGATGTGGGAAGGGTAGCATCCGTTGATGACCATCCTCATAGAGACGGAGTGTGGCATGGAGGTCTCCGGACAGAGCACAAGATGAGTGCTGTCATTCAGGTAGGGCTTTGCCGTTTCGAGCATCCGGACGGCATGCTCGGTGTTGGTCATGCGGAACTCCTCCTCCCAAACATCGGTATTGGGTTGCACTACGGCGACATTTATCGGTATGCTTTTGTCAATTTTGTGGTTATAATATGCATATTGGATGCAGGAAATCACGACGGGCACCACAATCAGGGCGGAAACGGCGATGCAGATGGCCTTTGCGTGGCGTTTGTCGGAAGATAACGAACGAATCAGCAGATAAAACAGGTAGTTGCATACAAGTATCCATAAAGTGCCGCCAAAAGCGCCTGTGACGGAGTACCACTGAACAAATTGCGGACATACGGCAAACACGTTGCCTAAGTTCAGCCAAGGCCAGGTGAGGTCCCAATTCAGATGCAGGTGTTCAAATGCCATCCAGAAGGCGGCCAGCAGGATCGGATGCCATTGGGTGGAGGTGTGCCTGCGACAGGCATGCCATGCGGCGAACACCAATGCTTGCAGCATGGCGTTGAGAATGACTGCCGCCAAGCCTCCCGGCACGGTGCAGTAGCATATCCAATAGGTTGTTATGGCGTTCCAGACGAGGAATCCGGGATAGGCATAAAGGAATCCTTTCCCAAAACCGCCTCCGTGTTCCCGCTTCAGCAATCCGTCGCTCATGAAAAGCATCGGAATCAGAGCGAAGAAAATGAGGAACGGCAGCCCGTGCGGATACCAGGAGAATGCCAGCAATAATCCGCTAATCAGACTGAGGAGGAGTATCTTGTACCACTTCATAATTGACAGAGTGTTAATTTGTTGATTTTTAAAATAATACAAAAACCGTTCCTGTGGAAAACAGAAGCGTTTGCAAAAATAGTGAAATATCTGACACCATGTATGTTTTTCTGGGCAAAAAACAGTTCCACACACCATCTTCAACATCTAAAAGTCCACCGCAATGCCCACATGGATCTTTCCGGTTTTGAAGGAGATGGGATTTCCTAATTGCCGTCCAAGGGCATATTCCAGATAGAAGGTGCCGGCCTTGACTCCAATGTGTACACCGACACCGAATCCAAAGGGATTGTCTCTCAGGTAATTTCCCGGAAGCTGTCGCTCGTAGGTGCCGCCGTCGAAGAAGAGATTCACGAAGGAATTCCGGTTGAAAAGGAGTCGTAGTTCGACCGAATAGAGCAGGTATGTGGAGGCGACGATTTCATTGGCGTTGAAGCCCCGGATAAGTCCGATGCCGCTGATGTTGAACATCTCGTTGTAATAGTGCGGGCCGCCCAGCATCGACCCGGCCTGCACACAGGGCGCAATGACAAAATGCCGTCCGGCCGGGATGTACCCGCTTACCCGTCCGGAAAGACGGTAGCTGGTCTGCTTCATGGTCAACCCCTCGTATGCTTCGGCTTCAATACGACTGTTGGGGATAATGCGGCGCGTACCCGCCGACAAGTCCGCATACACATCCACGCCTTTCCGTGGATTGAAAAGATAGTCCACCCTTCGTACATGGATTTTAAGCCCGTAAAGGTTTTTCCTATAGTCGATGTGTGCGGTGTCGTTTTGCTGGAACAACTTGGGATTCAAGAGAGTGGAGCCGGTATGATGGAAATAGGGCTCGATATAACTGTTGCCCCAGAATGAGTAGGGGATGCCGATATGGTAGTCCAATGTGAGGAAGGAAGTGTCACGTTTGTCCAGCTCAAAGGAGCCCTCCAGCCCGAAACGGCTTCGGTAGATGTAGGGGAAGCGGGCGGTAATCAGCAGGTTTTGCGAATGTCGCTCGGTACTTCGCCAGTGTAGTGCAATGCTCTCCCCGATGTGGAACAGGTTGTTCAGCGACAAATCCAACTCGCCGGCCACCCCTACCTTGCCGGTCCGCTCGTCCCGCGGCACAATGCCAACATAGCCGTCGAACTGGTTGGTGCGGCGGGGGGTGAGATAGACGTAAAGGTACGCTTTGTCGCGTACGAAGGAGACTCCCGATTCGCGGATCACATCCGCGAACGACAGTTCGGAAAGCCGCCCATCCACCGCTTTGATTACCTGTTCGCTGTAGGGCATTCCCCGTCGGATGCCTAAATAGGGATAGAGGAAATTATGCGAAAGCTTGGCGTCACCTTGCAGTATGATGGAGTCAATTGTGACATATAATCCAGTGTCAATGAGTAATTTGGGTGCCATGTTCCCGTGCTTGGGATCGGATGCCTCCATGCGGACGGTGGCGAAGGGATACCCGTGGTTCTCCAAATGGCATACGATGGATTCTGCAATCCGGGGATAGTCGTCTAACGGGATGCTGTCGGGGATGCGGAGGCGGTCGTGTTGTGCGGGCAGCGTTCCCGCCCACAGAAGACAGCATAAAAGTATGATATGGAGGTTTCTAAATTTCAATTGTTGAAAAAATGTCTGTCGTCCTGTCGTCGCACTATAATATTTGGTATCTTTGCACGTTGATTTCAAATAGGATTAAACATTAACGGAAATGAAGAAAATTATTGTATTAGTCGTTACGTTTTTTTGCGTTTTGGCGTTGATATCCGCCTGCGACACCCAGCACAAATGTGCCGCTTACGGCCATTACACCTATTACGAGGCTCCGGTCGATCCGGCAGAATAATCCAGCATTCCGCATGTCACGAGGCCGTTCCATCGGTGTGTTGCGGAAATGGATCCTGTTGTCAGCTTGTGTGGTGACGGCTTTGCTGTCGCGCGCGCAGGATGTGGGGGAGTTTTACCATGATGTGACCACTAAGGAATGGGATATCGAGATCTTCGCCCACACCAGTGGGGTGGGAGTGGGCTTCCAGCACGGACGCACCCCGGATCTCAACAACAAACATTTCTGGGAGGTGGAATTCCTCTACAACCAACATCCGAAATCTGTTCGCTCGGTGAATGTCTATTATGAGGGCGTGCGCCCTTTCCGCTACGGCCAGCTGTATACGCTGTTTTTCCTCCGTGGCGGTTACGGCTACCAGCGTACATTGCATCAGAAACCCTATTGGGGCGGCGTGAAGGTGAGCTATGACATTTCCGCCGGTGCCTCCCTTGCCATTGGCCTCCCGAATTATGTGGAAGTTCTCAACTACAACACCGGTTTCTCGGAAATCGTCCGCTATAATCCTGAAATCCATAATCTGAACAATATCCTTGGCGGTGCCGGAATGTTCGCCGGCATCCTCCATACTGCCTTCCGCCCTGGCTTCTATGTGAAAACCGGCCTCAACTTTGAATTTTCCAGCAATGACTATAAACTGAATGCCTTAGAGGTGGGGCTCTGCGCCGATATGGTCTTTCCATTCATCCGCCAGATGGCCTTCAACGATCCGAAGAAAGTCTATCTCGCCGGCTACCTTGCCTATCAATTTGGGAAAAAGAAAGGGTATCATTGAGTAATTAACAATTAACAATTAATAATTAATAATTAATAGTTAATAGTGAATAATAATAGAGAATTGAATGATAAAAGACAATAATTTGACATAACTCCCTTAATCTTAACTCCTTAGTTTCTTAATTTCTAAACCCATAACCCTTATCCCCTCAATTATAAATTATTAATTGTCAACTATTAACTATTAACTCCCTCATGTCTTCTTCAATAAAACAGCTTGCAGGTCAAACGGTTATTTACGGCGCCACGAACATTCTGGGCCGATTGCTCAATTATCTGCTCGTCCCATTGCACACCTACATCTTCGCGGATGCCGCACAGTATGGCGTGGTGGGTGAGCTCTACGCTTGGACCAGCCTCTTCATCGTCATCCTGACATACGGCATGGAAACGGCTTTCTTCAACTTCTCCCGCGATGAGGATCGGAAAGATCGTGTATATACGACGATTGTGACATCTTTGCTGGTGACTTCCACGCTGTTTATTGTCCTATGTTCTGCATTTTCCCATCCGATTGCCGGGTGGATGAAGTATCCCGACCATCCTGAATATATCGTTTGGTTTTCTATCATCATCGGGGTGGATGCGCTGACCTCCATCTTCTTCGCGCGCCTGCGTCATCTGAACAAAGCCTTGAGGTTTGCCGCGGTGAAGATTACCAACATCGTGGTTAACGTGCTGTTCAACCTCTTTTTCTTGTTGCTTTGTCCCTATCTGTTGAAAACTCATCCGGATTCCGCGTGGATACAGACCATCTACAATCCGAACATCGGGGTAGGTTACATTTTCATTGCCAATCTGATTGCCTCTGTGGTGACGCTGCTAATGCTTTTCCCGAGTCTTTTCCGACAGAAGTATGTGTTTGATTGGGCGTTGTGGAAGAAGATGTTCGCGTATGCTTTCCCGCTGCTGATTTTCGGGCTGGCCGGCATTGTCAATGAAACGATGGATCGTGTGTTGATCAAGTACGTGTCCCGTGCCGCCGATCCGCAGGCCTCCGTGGGCATTTACAGCGCCTGCTATAAGATTTCCATTATGATGACGATATTCGTGCAAGCGTTTAAATATGCTGCCGAACCCTTCTTCTTCAGCAAGTCCAAAGACCGCGACGCCCGCGAGACGTACGCTGAGGTGATGACGGTTTTTGTCTTGGTCTGTTCAATTATTTTTGTCGGTATAATGCTCTTTATGGATGTGGTCCAATACTTTGTGGGTCCGGCTTATCGCGTGGGATTGCCCATTGTACCGATACTTCTGTTGGCCAATCTGTTCCTCGGCATCTTCTATAATCTTTCCATCTGGTACAAACTAACGGGCCAAACGAAGTACGGAGCCTATATTGCCATCTTCGGGGCTGTTATCACGTTGGCGTTGAACCTGTTGCTGATTCCGCGTTTCGACTATATGGGAGCCGCATGGACGACCTTCGCCTGCTATTTCAGTATGATGGTGGTCTCGTATCTATTGGGCCAGAAGCATTATCCGGTGGATTACAATATCAAGAAAATCTTCTTCTATATTCTGTTTGCGGTGGCAGTGTATGGAATCAGTGTGGCGGTCAACAATGGGTTGAACATCACGCATATAGGTGCGCGCTTGGCCGTGAATACCGCCTTGTTAGTCGCGTATCTCGGGGTCTTGTTTGCAGTGGACCGTCGTTATATTTTAGGCCTGTTTCGGAAATAAAGAATAGCGTGCGGTTATCTCAGACAGGCAGCTAACTTGAAAATCAGGTCTGTCAGGATGAGGGTTGTGTTGCCGTTCCGGGCGATGTGTAGCTGTGCCTTGTTGCACTCTTCAGTCATGAGGCTGGCCTGTTTCAGTTGGATGATGCCCCTGTATTCGGAAAGGATTTCAGTTTCATAGGCGGTGGCCCTCACCATCTCCGGATGATGGGTGTTGGTCATCAGGATGTTTCGTAACATTCGTATGGTGAGAGAAATGAACTGCTTCTGGTATTCGCGGCCCTGTTTTACAATCTGGTCGATGACCGATAGGGTTTCTTCATACTGGCAGCCGGCAATATTTTGGCGGGAAAGGGCCATAACACAGTGCATCAGCTGGTCGAATTGCGACAGCATCTCCCGCTGGTCGGTATCGTCCTTATGGATTTTGACAGCTTGAGGGTAATTGCCCTCACTCAAGATGGCGATGTTGCGGGCTTCCTCGTCCGACAGGTCCGGGAAATCTTTCCTGAGGGCGTTTGTTACCTCATCATCGGTGAGGCGCGGGAATTTCACTAATTGTGTCCTGGAGAGAATCGTGCTCAGAATCAATTCGGGTTTTTCCGAGATCAGTATAAAAAGAGATTGGTTCTCAGGTTCTTCCAAGGTCTTCAGCAATTTCGGGGCAGCCGCATGGTACAGCCGGTCCACACACCAGAGCACATAAATCTTGTAGCCGCCCTGATAGGAACGCATGCTGTTCTGGTTGATGATGTGCGAGCAGTCACGGATGTTGATGGAGGCTTGCTTGTTTTCACCTCCCAAGGCCACAAGCCAGTCGTTAATGCTGATGTTGTATTTCTGTTTGAATACGAAATCCTTGAATTTTTGGGCGAGTTTGATGGAGTCGGGATCCTTGTCCACTGACTTGGTGGTGCTGTTGGGGAAATAGAGGTGCAGGTCGGGGTGCGAGAGTTTGGCGAACTGCTTGCAGGATGGACACTCGCCGCACGAGTCGGTGTCTGTGGGGTGCTCACAGCAAAGATACTGCCCAAGGGCAATGGCCGTCGCAAAGGCCTGACTGCCAGGCTGTGCCAAAAAAAACTGCGCATGGCTGATACGGTGCCCGTGCACCTGGTTGAGCAACTGCTCTTTCACACTCTCTGATACTAAAACATCCTTGAACTGCATTTTCCTGTTTTTACAATATTATATATATGTATGAAATATTAATGTGAAATGTAGGAATCGAAATTATTTTTCCCGTATTTTATCAAGCCACGAATGGTCGTTGCTGTTTTCGTAACGGTTGAGCTTGTCGAACAACTCGTCCAATGTCGTGGCGGTGATGATCAAGTCTTTATGGAAGGCCCGTAGGAACCCATCCTGGCTGAAACGGTCCAGTAGGGCGAGCAGCATGTCATAGTAACCATTGGGATTATAGATGGCGATTGGCTTGAAATGCATGCCTAATTGGGCATCGGTGACGATCTCGAACAATTCGTCCATGGTGCCGTATCCGCCGGGGAAGACCACAAAGGCGTCAGCCCGTTGTTCGAGCAGCTGCTTCCGCTCGCTCATGGTTTTCACGTAGATCATCTCGGTGATGTTGTCGGCCAGTACCTTCCCGCGGGCGAAGAAGTCGGGGGCTACGCCGATGACGGTGCCGTTGTGTTGCATGGCGGCGTCGGCGGCTACCCCCATCAGACCGATGCTACCGCCGCCATAGTACAGTGTTATCCCCTTGTCGGCCAACATCTTGCCAAACGCGGCGGCCTGTTCCGCATAGACGGGGTCGTTGCCGCTGGCCGACCCGCAGAAAAGAGCGATGGATTGGAATTTCATAGAACTTGCATTTTAATGAGAGCATGAACGGAAAAAGAAATCAGAAGGTATGCCAAGATGATGATGGGAAAAGCACCCATGCGGAAAATCAAAACCAGCAGGATGCCAATCAGGAGAAGCACATAACGGGCTATGTTGATGCCTTTGAATTTGAAATCTTTGAATTTCAAGGAGATCATCGTTATTTCACTGACTAATAGTACCGCTAAAAAGAGGGTTAGCAGCCAGACTACCCAGAAGTTGTTGAGCATGACCATTCGCTCGGCGGCAACCGGTACGAAGCTGAGAAACAGGGCGTTGGCCGGTGTGGGAAGCCCCAGAAAGTGTGTGGTCTGGCGGTCATCGAGGTTGAATTTCGCTAATCGTACCGCCGATAACACGGGCACGAGCAGCACCGTGTAGGGCAGGAACTCCGTGAAGGCGTTGATGTGATGGGGCGGAAGCTCAAAAAGACAACGGCTGAGCCATGTGTATATGATCATGGCCGGCGCCACTCCGAACGAGACCACGTCCGACAACGAGTCCAATTCCTTCCCGATAGGCGAGGCCACCTTGAGCAACCGTGCGGCGAACCCGTCGAAGAAATCGAAAAGGGCTGACGCGATAATCCAAAGGGCGGCACTTTCCAAATTGCCGCTCAAAGCTGCCATCACAGAGAGACAACCGCAAGCCAGGTTGCTGCAGGTCAGTATGTTAGGAATGTGCTTTTTCATAATGAGTTTAGAGTTTAGAGTATAAAGTTTAGAGATTGAAAGGGAAGGTTAAAAGGATTATGTTGGTTGTCGTATATACGTTTCTTAGTTTCTTAACTTCTTAGTTTAATAAAAAAGTGATTCATTGTCACTTCAATACCCAATATTTAGGATTAATGGACTTGGCGAAGGTCTCCGCCTCTTCTTCCGTGTCATATATGCCGATGCAGATGCGGATGTTGGGAGCGCCGTCTTGCAGGACCAATTTAGGGGAATACTCGTCGAGGTGCTTGGCTCTGATGTGTGCCAATACATCTTTCTCGCTGGGGAAACTGCCCGCAATCACGTAGTAATGTCCCTGCTCGAAACGGATATATGGATAGCCTGCAGATGAAGACTTGATGATTTCCGGTTCGTAAGGCTCTTCCACGACAGCTGTGTCTGTCACGGCAGTTGTGTCCTCTTCTGTGAATGACACGGTGTCGGAGTCAATCTCCTCTGGCTTCGTTGCCTCCACTTCCTTGTGGGTAAAACGTTCGAAAACCGGACGGATGATGTCTTGGATCTTGTTGCGGAAAATATAACCTAATGTGGCCAGAATGAGAAGCAGTATCAGTGTGAAGAGCCACCAAAGGGAACGTCGTTTTTTAGGCGTCTCTGTCTCTTCCGTGTTGTCCGTGTCTTCTACCTCGGAATCTTCGGTCTCGGTTTCTTCCTCTTGCGGCGTAGCATCATCAGGTTCCTCGGTGGAGATGGGTCCCTTAACGGAAATAGGTTCTTCTATCTTAACATCTTCTGTCTGCGGCTCGTTGTCATCAGGTTCCTCGGTAATGATGGGCTCCTTGATGGAAACAGGTTCTTCTGTCTTAACATCTTCTGTCTGCGGCTCGTTGTCGTCAGGTTCCTCGGTGGAGATGGGTTCCTTAACGGAAATAGGTTCTTCTATCTTAACATCTTCTGTCTGCGGCTCGTTGTCATCAGGTTCCTCGGTGGAAATATCCGATACATTCAAAGAGAGTTCTGGCATCCCTTCAAACTCGATGTTGAGGTCCGGAATGTCCAGTGCCTCGAAGGTCAGACGTCCTTTTGAATCTTGGGAGAATGTGCCGAACTCCTCAAAGGATATGCTCTTGTTGTTGGCTAAGGCATTTTTCAGTTCCTCTACCCATTGTGTGATTTCACGGTTGGCCTCGGTCAGCAGGCATTGCTTTTCGCGGCAAATGAAATTGGTGAATCCCAGGTTGTCGTCATCGGTTTTCGTGTCCAGCGTGACCACATTCCGCGGTGGCAACAGCTTTTCCCCTTCAATGCGGGCGGGTTCGTAATGCAGGGAAAACGTGCCCAGATCGTTCACGTAGATGGACTCTGCTTGCTGGAGGGCTTTTATAATATAATGTATCATCCTGTTTTACAAATAAGGGTGTTAAATCATGAATGCTTTGGTGGGAATAGGTTTTCCTGCTCAAGACGGGCGAGGTCTTCGGGCGTGTCGATTCCGATACCTTCGTATTGGCAGCTCGCGGTGTGGATGGAGTAGCCGTTCTCTATCCAGCGCAGTTGCTCGAGTTTTTCACAACTCTCCAATGGCGACGGGGTCAGTCGTGTCAGGGCTTTCAGCGTCTTGTAACGGTAGGCGTAGATGCCGAGGTGCTGGTGGTAGAGTGGGGTGGCTGTTTGCGGATCGCGCACGTAGGGGATCGGATAGCGGCTGAAGTACAGGGCTCTGCCGTCAGCGGCTAATACCGCCTTGACGATGTTCGGGTTCTCGGCACGTGCCTTGTCGGAGAAGGGCTTCACTAATGTGCCGATTTGTACGTCGGGACGGTCGAAAAGGGCGGCTATCAGGCTGATTTCCCGGGCGCTGATAAAAGGCTCGTCGCCCTGTATGTTGATAACCACGTCGTCATCGGCCAGTTTCAGCTGGCCGGCGGCCTCTCCGCAGCGGTCGGTGCCGGATGGATGGTCGGCACGGGTGAGAAGCGCCCGCCCGCCAAACTGTTGTACCACGTTGAAGATCCGTTCGTCATCGGTGGCCACCACGTGCAGGTCCAGCCCGGCACCCGCCACCTGCTCGCACACGACCTGGATCATGGGCTTGCCATGGATGAGGGCGAGCGGCTTGCCTGGAAAACGGGTGGAGGCGTAACGCGCCGGTATGATGCCGATAATGCGTTGAGCACCCATTATTTGAACAGACCGAACAACTCGGCGTCGATTTTGTTGATGATCTCTCCGAAGTCCTCAGGACGTTCGGCGAACTTGATGGTGTTCACGTCCACCACTAACAATTTGCCGTCTTTGTAATTGGAAATCCATTTCTCGTATTTTTCATTCAGATTTTCCAAATAAGAGAGACGGATGGAATCCTCGTAGGCGCGTCCGCGTTTGTGGATCTGGGTTACCAGGGTGGCTACATCCGCTTTCAGATAAATCAGCAGATCAGGTGCCTGGATGAATTGTTTCATCAGTTCAAAAAGCGAGGAATAGTTGTCGAAATCGCGGGTGGCCATCAGGTCCATCTCGTGAAGATTGGGCGCGAAGATGTAAGCGTCCTCATAGATGGTGCGGTCTTGGATGATGTCCTTTTTGCGCTTGCGGATGTCAATCACCTGACGGAAACGGCTGTTTAGGAAATAGATCTGTATGTTGAAGGACCAGCGTTGCATATCCCGGTAGAAGCTGGCGAGATACGGGTTGTTGTCCACGCTTTCGTACAGGGGCTCCCATCCGTAGTGCTTGGCAAGCATCCCTGTCAGTGTTGTTTTTCCGGAACCGATGTTCCCTGCGACGGCTATGTGCATATTTTTTGTTGTTAAGTTATGAAACTGTTTAATTGTAAAATTATTGATTCGTCACTCCCAAAACCATAAGATTTGAAATGAGAATGAAACATCTGCGGAAGGTCTATTCTTCTTTCACGTGGAGGGAGTGGATGACGAGGTAGGCGCACAGGCCGGCAAACATGACGATGGCCAGTATGCCGTAGATCGGATGGCTTTGGTAGGCGGTGGTGGTGGAGAGCTCCACGCCGGCGTATTTCAGGATGGCGCTGATCACGCCCATGATGGCACCGCCGGCCAGCAAACCGGATGCGAGGAGTGTGCCCTTCTCGGAACGGGCCTTGTTGAGCTTCTCGTCCTTGCTGCGCGTCTTGATGAACCAGGCTAAGAGACCGCCCACGAGGAGGGGCAGGTTGAGCTGCAGCGGGATGAACATACCCAGGGAGAATGCCAGTGCCGGCACACCGATGCAGTCGAGCAGGATGGCTAAGACGGCACCGATGATATAGAGCAGCCAGGGGGTCTGGCCTCCGAACATCAGCGGTTCGATGATGGCGGCCATGGCGTTGGCCTGCGGGGCCACGAGCGCATCCTCACCCGTGTAGCCGTAGGTGTTGGAGAGCAGCATGATGACAGCACCGACCGTAAGCGCCGACACTAAAGTGCCTACGAACTTGAAGGCCTCCTGCTTGAAGGGCGAGGTGCCGATCCAGTAGCCGATCTTCAGGTCGGTGATGAAGCCGCCGGCCATGGCTAATGCGGAGCAAACGATGCCGCCAACCACCAAGGCTGTGATGATACCCGTGCCGCCCTTCAAACCTACAGCGGAGAGAATGAAGGAGGACAGAATCAACGTCATCATGGTCATGCCCGACACAGGGTTGGTGCCCACTGTGGCAATGGCCGTGGCTGCCACTGTGGTGAACAGGAAGGCGAACAGGAAGACCACCAACAGGGCCACAATGATCTGAGTGAGGTTCATCTGCATCCCGCCGAACAAGAAGAAGAGGACCATGAGAACGATGACGGCAAGGAAGCCGAACAGGATGATCTTCATGGAGATGTCACGCTGCGTGCGGAGGATGGTCTGCTCACCGCCCGCCTGCTTGCCCGCCTTGAAGGCCACACCAAGGGATTTCTTGATGACGCCTGCGGACTTGATGACGCCTAAGATGCCGGCCATGGCGATGCCGCCGATGCCAATGTAGCGGACATAGTGCGAGAAGATGAGGTCGGGGTCCAGGGTGCTCATGGAGGTCAGCACGCCATTCACGTCGGTGGCGCCGAACTGCCCCAGGAGCGGCACGATGAACCACCATGACAGGGCGGAGCCGGCGCAGATGATGGCCGCGTATTTCAGGCCGATCAGGTAGCCGGTGCCCAGCAGGATGGATTCGGCACTCATCTTGAATACGAACTTGTGGTTCATGGCCAGGCGCTCGCCCCAGCCGCACATACGCGTGGAAATGGTGTCGGCCCAGAAATGGAAGGTTGTCATAAGGAAGTCGTACAGACCGCCTATCAACCCGCTGATCAATAGTAATTTGGCTTGGTTTCCGCCCTTGGCGCCCGACACCACGATCTCGGTGGTGGCGGTGGCTTCCGGGAACGGGTATTTGCCGTGCATGTCGGAGACGAAGTATTTGCGGAACGGGATCAGGAAGAGGATGCCCAGGAAGCCTCCGAAGAGGGAGGAAAGGAAAATCTGCCAGAAGTTGACCTGTATGTCGGCGGCGATGGCCGGGTTGGTCTCTTTGATGATGTAGATGGCCGGCAGGGTGAAGATGGCGCCGGCCACGATGACGCCGGAGCTGGCCCCGATGGACTGGATGAGCACGTTCTCGGAGAGCGGGCTCTTGCGTTTGGCGAGGGTGGAGATGCCCACGGCGATGATGGCGATGGGAATGGCGGCCTCGAAGACCTGGCCGAAACGCAGCCCCGAATAGGCTGTGGCGGCGGAGAAGATGATGGCCATGATAATACCCCACGTGATGGTCCACGCGTTCAGCTCGGGATATTTCTTCTCTCCTAATAAAATGGGCTTGTAGGTTTCGCCCTCCTTGAGCTCGCGATAGGCGTTGTCGGGAAGTTTGATTTCCTCATTCAGGTCAAGACCCTGTTTTTCTTGTTCTTCCATATTGATTTATAAATGATTATGAGAATACAAATAATGCCGCCAAAGATACAAAAAAACTTTGTCCTTTTTTTGTCTTTCGGATAAATTCTTAACAGAATGATTCACAAACGGATTCGTTGGATGGCAAAAAAAAACAACCCGGAAAGGGTTGTTTTGGTGATTCCGCTGCGACTCGAACGCAGAACCTGCTGCTTAGAAGGCAGCTGCTCTATCCAGTTGAGCTACGGAACCCTCTTGCCGTCGGGATAGCCTGATTCGAACAGGCGACCTCCTGCTCCCAAAGCAGGCGCGATAACCGGACTACGCTATATCCCGTTTTTTGAGGCTGCAAAAATACACTTTTTTTATTTTTGCGCCATTGCCCGTTGCATTTTCTATGTGGTTGATAATAATGGAATTATAAAAAAAGACCGAAAGCAGTGTCGCTTTTCGGCCTTTTTTGTGGCGGGAACGGGAATTGAACTCGTGACCTCCGGGTTATGAATCCGACGCTCTAACCGACTGAGCTACCCCGCCTCTTTTGAGGCTGCAAAAATACACTTTTTTTCAATATCCTTGTTTTGTTGAAAATTTTTTTTTGAGCACGTGTTTTTTTTACTATCTTTGCAGGGCATATTTAATGTGAAAAAATGTATAGTTATGAAATACAAATTTACTGGTAAAATCGTTCTGTTCTGCTTGTTGATAGCCACTTTGGCCAGTCTTGTGCCGGCGGAAGCCCAGCAACCAGCCATCTATAACGGAACTCCACCCACGTTTATGACCTTCACGGCCCCGTATGTGAAGTGTCGCTATGGAACCTATTGGTGTGCGTGCGACGCGAACAACTCCTATTGGACATGTTCGGGAAACAATAACAACAATTGGGTTACGGGCACGTATGGCAGCGCCTCGAATGCCAACTCCGCCAGCAACGGAATCCTGACACCGACCAGCACCAACTGGAGCCACCGTCTGGTGACCTCGCACACGGCCACGGACCCGTGCATGTGCTATGACAACGGCAACGGAACCTATACCAACTCGCCGGTGCTGCCTGTTGGCGGTTGGGATCTGGAACCCAGCACCTTGTACGACCCTATCGACACGGTCATACAACTTGGCGGACCCAACAACCAGGGCAAGGGCAGCCAGTCCATAGAATATTGGTTTCGCCCCTCCACGGAGAAGAGCGTGCTGATGGTGATGCTCGCCTTCGCCACCGAGGCCTCCAATCACCCCACCTACCAGAATGCCAAGTTCTATGTGGAAGTGATGGACTCGGCTTACAATCTGCTGAACCTCGGTTATTATCCTGACCTTCAAGGCAACCCGATGAACACCATGCCTCGTCAATGGCCATACGCTCGTTTCCTTTATGTCCCAATCAATACGAGTAATACAACGTGTAGTATCCCGTATTGTCTGGCGACACCAGTGGGGTATGACTATTATGGCACGAACGACGAAAACAAGGCCTTCCAGGTCTCGGAATGCCCATATTCGAATTTCAATGGCCAAGTGCCCCTGTCTCATTCCCCCGTCGCCTCCCAGTGGTTCAAATACACGCAGATAGCCTTTGACCTCTCCAAGTATGCCAAGCAGCATAAAACGGTTGTTTTTCGTGTGAAAGCCGAGTCGTGCGTGATGAACTTCCATTGGGCATACGGCTATTTCGCTGCCCAGCTGGTGCGCGGCTATATCGCGGCGGACGTGTGCGACCGGAACCATATATGGCTTTCCGTGCCTGACGGCTTTAGCGAGAACTCATACGTGTGGTATGTCGGCGCGGATTCCGTATCCGCCCAACGCGCCCAGTTGTATGACGGCCAACACAACATCTTCATCTCCCGTACCAACGGCACGCAGATATATCCATATTATCGTTGCGAGGTGAAAACGCAGGCCGGCGTGCCCATCATCTTTGAGGGAAGAATCGATTACTATTCGGATATCCACCCCGTGTTTCAGTATGCCCAGATAGCCTGCGACAGCGTTTATACGCTCCGGTTTGACAACTTCAGCACCTACCGCGAAATCCGCCCGTCGGCCAATGCCGGCCTTGCCGACACGATCACCTACCCGGTCCAATATGTGGAATGGGATTTCGGCGACGGATCCCCGCGTTCCGCCACGCTTAGCCCGACACACAACTATTCCGAACAGGGCTATTATCCGGTGACCCTCTGGGTATATGACCGCCATCGTAACTGCTGTGACTCGGTCAAGCACATGGTCTTTGTGGATTCGGTCAACCATGTCAATGTGGAAGACAAAATGCTGAAGATGGAGGTCTATCCCAATCCTTCCGACGGCATCTTTACCGTCTCGGTGGAAAATACGCCCTCATATAATATTAATGTGTATGACATGCGGGGCGGTCTTGTGAAAAGCCTGCCATCCACCGCGACCGAAACTATAATCGATCTCACTGACATGCCTTCCGCTTCCTATGTTGTGGAAGTGCGCACGCCGAAAGGCCGTCACACCAAGATGGTGCAGAAACGATAGTTTCTGTTGCTCTTAATTCGTCTCTTGTGAATTCGATCCTGCTCCCGTACTGGGAGCGGGATTTTATTGTTGCTTGATTGGCGACCATAAGGTTGTTTTCTTCCACGTTAAAGTGTGAGTTGTATGGCGTGTAAATAATTTCATCTGTCACACTATTCGCGGCATAATTCCCGAAAAACTCCGAAATTTTTGGCCGCCGTCCCATGCCTTGGTGGGAGTGCAGGTTTTTCTGTTTTTTTGCACTTTTGCATCTTATTGAGGGTTATTTGCACTTTTCTTTTATAAATATGTAGATTGTTATTATGTTGATTTTCAATAAAATAATTTTAAAAAAGGCCTTGATTTCGACTTTGGGTTGCTGTATCTTTGCGGGGTAACAATAAATTTTCAGAATTATCTCTTTAAGTCTTGCAAAAAACGGTATGATAATCTGCGTTAATCTGCGTGGTCTGCGGGACAATTATATGCCCGCCGAACTCGCAGAAATACGCAGACAGGGTATTTACAAGATTCAAGGGGATAATTCAGTAAATTTTAGGTGACGATATAGAAGTTGACTTTAGTGACAGATTTTTATCATTGCCAATTAACCTTGCGGCACTGCCGTGCCACGAGTAAAAAAAGCGATGGGGGATAACAAGATCTTTTTCTTTTATGGGTCAACAGCTATATCATTACAACATTTATAATAATTCCATCAGCACGAATGTTTCCGCTTGTGTATTTTCGTTTATTGTAGTATGTTGCCTCTAAAAGGATAACCGGTGCTGTTTTCTCGCCATTTTAGGAAAAGAAACGCTTGAATGATCTCCTCTGACCGCACAAATTGTATTCGGTGCCCGAAATCTTCATCTCCCTTGCAACAAATTGCCTGCCAATTCGTTTAACATTATGTACGGCTTTTTAGACTGGCAATATTATGTTTTAAAATAAACAATTATGAAAAGATTTTTAACCCCGATAGTCCTTGTGGCATTGTGTCTGTTGACGGATCTGTCACTTTCCGCCCAACCCGTGGTGAACGGCGTGATGCAAGGCTCGCCGAAGTCTTTTATGGTGAATCCATCCAACTGTAATTCTGCCAGTGGATGGGCAAGGGCATACAAAGGCGGTTGCCCTAGCAGCACGGCTGCAAACACTGATCCATTAAGTAGCCCGACAAGTGTTACAACAACTGATATGGCACGGTTGATAAGGAGTACCGGTAACCAGACAGACAACCAGGCATGCGACAATAATATTGCAGGATTCCATTTACCCATTTATCCGCCATCTTGGACCACGAATATAAATCCGGGTACCTATGAAGACACTGTTATACGAATAGGGAATACCTCTGGCTCGGCAACAAGTGCGAAAATGGAGTATTCGTTTGTGCCTGACACGATGAATCCTGTTTTGTTGGTGACTTATGAGTGTGTGCTGCAGGCACCAAATCATAGCAGGGCACAAAACCCAAGTGTCGTTATTCAAGTGTCGGAAAACAATTCTAACCACAATGCTTTATTACCATTGGGCTATTATCCGAGTGACTATATAACAAATGGGAACAACACGTTGAACAATAATCCAAACTGTCCGAGAAACAATAATTGGCCATACGCCCGGTATTATTACCAAGCGGAAGGGTCGGATGGACCTTCCGTTCGTCCTACTGACATGACACCATCGGCTTTTTATACAGGGAGTAATTTTCCGACGTATGTATGTGGCTCAGGATCTTCTAAGGTTGTTTCCACGAAATATGTGATTGTGGCTTTTAACTTGATTAATCAAGCCCGCAGTCATACACCGGTCAAGTTCAAAATCCTGATGCGTGGTTGTACGCCCTGTGGACATTATGCGTACTTGTATTATACGGCGAAGATGGTGCCGGGCAAGATCAGTGTGGATGCCTGCCCGCAGGATGATACAGTCACCTTGTCGGTTCCGTGGGGCTTTGATGCCAATAGTTACCGATGGAAACATGGCTTGAGCAGTGCGTTGTGTACCAATATGCCGTCAACCATGATTTCAAATCCTTACAAGGTGAAAATTCCCCGTAACCAGCTGATGCCCTACTACTGCTGCGAGATGGAGTCAGAGACAGGCGTGCCGTTTGTGTATGAGGCAAACACCACACTGTTCGACTTCAAACCAAACTTCACATGCGTGGATTCGGCGGGCGACTGCCAGCATAACCTCATTCTCCGTGACAGCAGCATCAACCGTATCATCACGCCGGCATTTATCGCAGGTACATATAATATACCGGCGGACACGGTGGACGATCCGTCACCGGTGTTGGACTGGTTTTGGATAAAAGCCCCCAATGATACGGTACGTATGGGCAATCCCAACGACACGCTGGTGCGTTATGTTATACCGAAGTACAAAGCAGACGGGGTGACCCCCTGGGATTCGGTGCAGATACGCTTGAAGGTGAACACAAGCCAGACGCAGGCGTGCGACTGCTTGGACACGATCATCTGGGTGAAACTCGACACGGCGAACGTGTATTGCCCGGTAACACGAGACACAATCCGGATCTGCGAGAGCTCGATGGTGAACGGGAAATACCAGAGGAGGATTGCGGATTCGACCTACACGTGGGAGTACGACCATCAGATAGTGCCCGTGGTGTTCCGAGATTCTGCATGGAACGGTTGCGACAGCACGGTGAAAATGCTTCTTCTGATCGAGAAACCGAAGGTGAACGTGACCAGCCAAAAGGATTACTGCGATGATTTCGAGACGACGCTGGAGACGGATAAGCATGGGTCGGGTTACAGCTGGGAATGGAG
>JAEEQE010000040.1 GCA_016285145.1 Bacteroidales bacterium
AGGCCATACCCTGGCATCGGCAGCAGTCGGCGAAATCGTCGGTAGCGACGGTCTGGCATATGCAGCCGCCCACAAGGACGACCTGCCCAGCGGCGTGACTGCCGTGGCCATGGTTACCTACAAAGGCAGCGCAACAGGCGAGACAGGCTTCACCAACGGTCTGGCTCTCGCGCTGAAAGATGCCAAGAACGGAAGTAAATGCCTATGGAGTACCTCGACCAGCAGTACGGTACATACCTACTATACCGGCGACAACAGTCAATTCTCCTCTACTAGCGAGAGCGGCCTGCAGTACAATAACAGTAGTTTCGTTCCTAATCACAACACCGACGACTATCCCGCCTTCAAGGCTGCTATGGCCAATAACAGCACAACAGCTCCCACGAACTGCTCTGCTTGGTTCCTGCCTACGTGCTACCAGTTGCAGCTGATGATTGACGCTTGCAAGAATGTGTTAGGTACCAGTAACAACTTCACGGATCTGCGCGACGCCTTCACCGGCGTTGGCGGGGAGAATATGAAGTCGGAACCCTTCTGGTTGGCTACGGAAGACTGTCCACGTGCGATATAATCCCGATGTGGTGAGTTTGAAGTTTCTGCTGCAGATGTTTTTCAAGGCCATTGATCCTGTGAGTCTGAACAAGCAGGGGCACGATGAGGGGACACGCTATCGTACGGGCATTTATTACACAGATGCAGAAGACTTGCCTGTAATCGACAAAGTATATGCCGAGGAGCAACAGCAGTACAACCAACCGTTGGCCGTGGAGAAGCAGCCGCTGGAACGATTCTTCACCGCGGAGGAGTACCACCAAGATTATCTCGACAAGAATCCCGATGGCTACTGTCACTTGCCCCATTCGCTCTTTGAATTTGCAAGAAAGGCGAAAGACAAATACCCCAAAGGAGGTGCAAATCCATTATGATATATAACAGATTGTCTTTCTGATTGCGGACAAAATTTTAAATTAAGATAAAAAAGAAGAGACGCGACATAGCACGTCTCTTCTTATTACGAAAGGATCGTATGTTTGCTTACCAGGCGAACAAAGGTCTGTCGTGCATCATGTCGTTGACCTGCTTGCGGGTCTTGGCGATGAGCTCTTCGTTCTCCACGTCGCAGAGGATGTTGTCAATCATCTCGACGATGCCGTCCATGTCACCCTCTTTGAGACCGCGGGTGGTGATGGCGGGCGTACCCACGCGCAGACCGGAGGTCTGGAAAGCGGAACGGGTGTCGAACGGGACCATGTTCTTGTTGATGGTGATGTCGGCCTTGACGAGCGTGTTCTCGGCCACCTTGCCGGTGAGTTCCGGGAACTTCGGACGAAGGTCGATGAGCATCAGGTGGTTGTCGGTGCCGTTGGAGATCACCTTGTAGCCTCTCTTGACGAAAGATTCGGCCATGGTGGCGGCATTGAGTTTCACCTGTTTCACATATTGGGCATACTCGTCGGTCAATGCCTCGCCGAATGCGACGGCCTTGGCGGCGATGACGTGCTCCAGCGGACCGCCCTGCACGCCCGGAAAGACGGCGGAGTCAAGCAGCTGTGACATCATCTTCACCACGCCTTTGGGAGTGGTCTTGCCCCACGGATTCTCGAAGTCCTTACCCAACATGATAAGACCGCCGCGAGGACCGCGGAGGGTCTTGTGGGTGGTGGTGGTCACGATGTGGCAGTGCTCCACAGCGTTGTTGAGCAAACCCTTGGCGATAAGACCGGCCGGGTGGGAGATGTCAGCCATCAAGATGGCGCCGATCTCGTCGGCAATCTTGCGCATCCGTGCCCAGTCCCAGTCGCGGCTGTAGGCGGAGGCGCCGCCGATGATCAGCTTCGGACGCTCGCGCAGCGCCACTTCCTCCATCGTGTCGTAGTTGATGCAGCCCGTAGCCTCATCCACCATGTAAGCCACCTGGTGATAGAGAATACCGGAGGAGTTGACGGGAGAACCGTGGGAGAGGTGTCCGCCGTGGTTCAGGTCAAGACCCATGAAGGTGTCGCCCGGCTGGAGGCAGGCGAGAAGCACGGCCATGTTAGCCTGTGCGCCGGAGTGCGGCTGCACGTTAGCCCACTCGCAACCGAAAAGCTGTTTCACGCGGTCGATGGCGATCTGCTCGCTCTGGTCCACGATCTGGCAGCCGCCATAATAGCGCTTGCCCGGAAGACCTTCGGCGTACTTGTTGGTCATCACGGAACCCATGGCCTCCATGACCTGCGGGCTCACAAAATTCTCGGAGGCAATCAATTCGATGCCATTGGTCTGGCGTTGACGCTCCTGTTCGATGAGATTGAAAATCTGTTCGTCTCTTTTCATATTATAATTGATTGATTGTTAGATTGTATCTGTTATTTTAAGAACAGCCGCAAAGATATAAAAAATACTTTAATGGACCTGCAAAAAGTGTATCTTTGCCGCGTAATTGTGGCAATGATATGGAAGATTTGGAAATGATGACCTTAAGTGCCTTGTTTTTAGACCGTGACGGCGTGGTCAACGAGCAGATTGTGGACGGCTATGTCATGCGCTGGGAGGACTTTGTCTTCAAAGAGGACGTCTTTGAGGCGCTGCGGCTCTTGCGCGGGAAGTGCGACCGCATGCTGCTGGTGACCAACCAACAGTGTGTGGGGAAGGGACTTTGCACGATGGAGGATATTGAACTTATCCACGCACGTATGCAGGCGGAACTGTGCGAGCACGGGTGCGCCTTCGACCGGATATATTGCTGTCCCCATCTTGCTGCTGAAAACTGCTTCTGTCGGAAACCTCGTCCCGGCATGGCGATGCGGGCATTTGCCGATTATCCCGACATTGTCCCGGCCCGCTCGGTGATGGTGGGTGACAGTCTGTCGGATATGCGCTTTGCGCAGAATGCTGGCCTAATTCCTGTGCATGTGGGAGCGAAACGTGAGGTGGAATTTGATGCGATCCAGAAGATTACGCCGTATCATTTTGAAACGCTGCTTGATTTTGCCCGTTTTCTACATACACCCCAACTATGATCTCCCGCCTGCTGATATACCTGTTCTGCTATCCATTGGCACTGCTGCCGATGTGTTTGCTCTATGTGCTTGCGGGACCGCTGTATCTTGTTCTTAATCATGTGATTCGCTATCGTCGCAAGGTTGTTGATGAGAACTTGAAAAACTCGTTTCCGGAAAAATCCGTCTCCGAACTCCGGCGCCTGCGCAACCGCTACTATTGGCACCTGTCGCAGATTGTGGTGGAGATGTTCAAGATGCTGGTGATGAGCCGCCGCAACCTGAAACGCCGCTATTATTGTTCCAATCCCGAACTTGTAAATCAATATTTCCGGCAGGGGCGGAGCGTGATTCTGATGTCCTCGCATTATAACAACTGGGAATGGATGATTTTAGCGTTGGATGAGATGTTTGAACATCATGGAGTAGGGGTGGGGAAGCCCAATTCCGACAAGGGGTTTGAGAAGACCGTCAACCGCGCCCGTACCCGCTACGGAACGGAGGTTGTCTTTGCTGACACGGTGCGTGAAACCTTTGAACAGTATGATAGCCAGCATGTTCCGGTTGCCTACATGATGCTCAGCGACCAGTCACCCAACAGCAAGAAGCGCTGCTATGTGACCCGTTTTCTAAACCAGACCACGGGAGTGATTTTCGGAGCGGAGCATTTCGCCCGCAAGTACAACATCCCCGTGCTCTACTATGAGGTGGTCAAGGAGCGCCTGGGACACTATCGCGTGGATGTGCATGTCATCGCGGACAATCCTGCCGAATGGGACGAGTACGCCATCACCCAGAAATATGTGGAACTCCTCGAAAAAACCATTCGCCGCGACCCGCCGTACTGGCTATGGAGCCATCGCCGCTGGAAATTCCACTTCCCATCCCCAATCCCTCAACCTATTAATTATTAATTATTAATTGATTATGAATCCAACCCTTGAAACCCTTTACCACCATGTAAGCGTCCGTGAATATACGGACCAGAAAGTGGATGAAACTGTTTTAAACCAAATACTGAAGGCCGCGTGCAGTGGCTCCACGATGGGCAACATGCAGCTGTTCAGCATCATCGTGACCGAAGATGATGAGATGAAACGCAAAATGGCCCCCTTCCATTTCAATCAGCCGATGGCCACACAAGCCCCGCTGATCCTGACGTTCTGCGCCGATTTCCGACGCTTCAACCGCTATTGCGAGTTCCGCGATGCGGAGACGGAGGCGTACAGCAACCTGCAAAGCTACCATTGGGCCGTCACCGATGCGCTGATTGCCGCCCAAAACGCCTGCGTGGCTGCCGAATCCCTCGGTTTAGGCTTCTGCTGGTTGGGGACCATCACCTACAATGCCGATAAATTCATAGAAGTGCTGGAACTTCCCCGACATGTGGTGCCCGTGGCCTGCATCACGATGGGTTACCCAAAAACAAAACCCGCTCTCACACAAAAACTTCCGGTGGAGGCGATGGTGCATCGCGAAACCTATCACGATTATGACAAGGCAGCTATTGACCGGCTGTATGCGGAAAAAGAGGCTTCGGAAGAGACTAAAAAGCTGTTGGAAGAGAACCAATTGCCCAATCTGGCCCAGATTTTCACCCAGCGGCGTTATGTGAAGCAAGATAACGAATATTTTGCAGAGGTTTTGAGTGAAACATTGAAAAAACAGGGCTTTCTGAAATAAAACATAATTTTTTTCGGCAAAATATGAGGAACCCCATCTCTTTTTGCATTATCCTGTGGGTAATCTGCCTGCTGTCGGGATGTCAGAAACAGAAACCGTCAACGGAGGACACGATGGTGCTGGATTCCCATTACGGGTGCGTGCGCAACGAGTGGCAGTTCCTGTACAAGGGACAATGGTATCCCGCCACCGTGCCGGGCAATATCCACGACGACCTGCTCCGCAACGGATTGATTGCCGACCCTTTCGTGGGCATCAACGAGGATTCCGTGCAATGGGTCTCCGACAGCGTCTGGACCTATCGTCTCATCTTTGATGAGAATTGCGCCGATGAAAAACAGTTTACGCATAAGGAGTTGATATTCGATGGGTTGGACACATATACTGAAGTTTTACTTAATGGTAAAAAACTCTCGACTTCGGATGGTGACACCTTGGCCAACAACATGTTTCGGAAATGGGTTTTTCCGGTGGAAGATATTTTAAAAAAGAAAAACAACGAGCTGATTGTTCGTTTTCTGCCAACGGCTCCGTTTGACAGCGTGGCCGCTTCGCGATTGCCATATCGTATGCCGGACAATCGAGTTTTTACCCGCAAGGCGCAGTATGAGTCGGGATGGGATTGGGGCCCGCGGCTCAATACCTGCGGCATCTGGAAGGATGTGTGCCTGCGTCGCTGGAACGGTTTCCGCCTGGAGGATGTCTATGTGTGCGACACCAAGCCCACCCTCGACACCAACGGTGTGTGGGAGACCAGTGTGGAGGTGACGATTGTGTCGGATGCCAAGCGAAAAGTGCGCGTCCGCGTGGACAACTACGAAGGAAACATCACAAAGGCCTCCCGCCGTGTGACATTGAAAGAGGGCATTAACAAGGTTTCCATTCCGGTAAGCATCAAACAGCCGCGGCTGTGGTGGCCCAACGGCATGGGCGATCCGTATTTGTACTATTTCTATGTGTCAGTGGATGACTACCATTGTAACAGCCATACGATAGCTCCCGTGGAACATGGTTTGCGCACCATCGAGCTCCGTCGGGAAAAGGATTCGATAGGGGAGAGCTTCGCCTTTGTGGTGAACGGCAAGCCCTGCTTCATGCGTGGGGCCAACTGGATTCCGGCCTCCTCCTATCTGGGCACTCTTAAGGCCGGCTTTGATGGCGATTATGTTTACTACCAGCTGCTTAAAGCCGCACAGGATGTGAATATGAACATGATTCGCGTCTGGGGTGGCGGCCTGTATGAGAATGAGGAGTTTTACAGAACCTGCGACCGCTTTGGGTTGTTGGTCTGGCAGGATTTCATGTTCGCCTGCAATCCCTATCCTGCGGACAAGACGTTTTTGGAGAATGTTCGTCGTGAGGCGGAGGAACAGGTGGTGCGTTTGCGCAACCACCCCTGTCTGGCGCTCTGGAACGGCAACAACGAGGTGCACAACGGCTTGGAGGACTGGGGATGGCCGGCCGCCCTCGGCTGGACCGACAGCCAGTATGGGCATCTCATGGAGGATTTTAACACTCTGTTTGAAAAACAGTTGGCGGAGGTTGTCCGCAAAAACATGCCAGGTACGCCTTATATTTCCACTTCGCCCACGTTCGGGTGGGGACATCCCGAGTGTACAACGCACGGATGCTCGCACTATTGGGGCGTGTGGTGGGGAGAACTGCCCTTCGAGGTATGGTGGGACAAGACGGGCCGCTTCATGGCCGAGTACGGGTTCCAGTCCTATCCTGAGATGGCCACGTGGCGTACTGTGGAGGACAGTGCCCACTTCGACCCGCATGCGCTGTCATTAGGTTCCGCCACGATGCGACAGCATCAGAAACATGGCCGTGGGGTGGAGATTATCCGCAAGGCCATGAAGGAGTATTTCGGTTACGAACGCACGGCCGACTTGGGCGAGTTTGCGCACGTGAGCCAGTTGGTGCAGGCTTACGGCATCACGCGGGCCATTGATGCGCATCGCATCCGCCGCGACCGCTGCCGGGGCACCCTTTACTGGCAGCTCAACGACTGCTGGCCGGTGGCCTCCTGGAGCAGCATCGACTATACGGGCCGATGGAAGGCCCTGCATTACCGTCTGCGCGATGCCTACGCCAATGTGGCCGTCGCTACCCGTCTGCTTGAGGGTGATGCGCTGGAGATATATGTGGTCAATGATTCTGTACGAGACGTGGCAGGAGAACTCCAAATCACAGTCTATTCCACCGATGGAAACCGGAAAATTGAATTGCCGACGCGGAAGATTTCTGTCCCTTCGGATGGCGTGAGCAAGGGTGTTGTTATTGATTCGAAGGCGTTGGACGGGCTTCGTCCGGAACAGGCGGTGCTGCAAATTCGCTTTGAGGCTAGCGGGCGCGTGTTGGCGGAAAAGGTGGACTTCCTCGTCCCGCCCGCACGGTTGGAACTGAAAAAGCAGGAAATAAGCCAGAAGGTACGCCGTTATGGCGACTACGATGAATTGGCGGAAATTACGCTCACCTCGCCGGTGTTCCAGTACGGTGTGTTCGTAGAGGAAGTTTCCGGTAAGGACATCTTTTGTTCCGACAATTATTTCCATCTTCTGCCGGGCGTGCCGAAAACGGTGCATATCGATATTGCGTATGATGCGGAGACGGATGGCAAACCGACGTTCCGGGTGAGATCTTTATATACCATGTAAATAAGGTAATTGACAATGTTGCAGAGACGCATTGCCATGCGTCCCTACAGGATTGTCCGATTTTTTATTTGTTCATTGTACGGATGCCTTCCAGACAATGAAATTCAGATTTTTGTATTCTTCAAAATATTGGAGGTTGCTCCAGGATTCAAGACTTGTGAGCGAATCGCTGGCGGAGAGATGCTTCCCGTTTCGGAGAAAGCCGTAGGAGGCTCCGCCCGTAAGGGCTATGGCATTCTGCACACCGAGGTCGGCGACGGCTTGTGCGAAATCATGGAACGACTCCTTGTCAAGGCTGCTCACGGTCACGATTTGGCCGTTGAGTTCGCAGAGTGCGTGGCGCAACGCCTTGTTCTTAGGTTTGTTGTCCACCATCTGCCCGTTGTACACCAACGGATACTGGCGGAAAAAGTAACCCTCTTTGTCGATGGCCTCTTCAAACAGCGGAGTGCTCTCTGCCATGCCGAGTTGGATCTTTCCGCCAATGATGGAACAGAAGCCTTTTTTTGCCACCCCTCGCGACAACAGTTCTCCTTTGAAGATGAATGCCCCGACAATGTCGTGGTTGTCGGCACGGATGTCGGCGGCTTGGAAGCATAAGATAAGCGATTGGTCCATTGTGTCGGGCATGCCGATGAGGAGCTCGGGGATGGCATTTACGGGTGTGAGCAGGCGCAGTGGCACGTCGTTAATGACGGTGTCGCGCATTATCACATATGCGGGCTCGGCCGTCACTATCGTTGGGGCTACCGCCACATTGGTTGATGCTGTATTCTTTTGTGCATCAGTTGGTTGTTTTTCTATATTACGAAGTATGAAAAAGAGAATGAGGACCGTCAGCAGGCACATGGCCGCCACGGCTGTCCAGAACCACCACCGCTTGAATAGTGGCTTCCGTATCACCTCCTGCCGGCCGATGATGCGGATTTCATCGTCTTGTATGTCATCAAAATGTTTCATTTGTTGTTGGCATTTTCAAGATAATCCTTCAGTTTCCGCAAAGCCTCCTTGGAGGCCTCTAACGTGAACTTGAAGGTGTGGTTGTCAGAAAGTATGAGCTGTCGTCTCATCGGGTGGATGTAGTGCACGAAGTGCAGGTTCACAATCAGACTCTTGCCGATGCGTACGAAATTGTCCCCGTTGGCGAGGAACTGCTGGTGGATCAGCTCTTCGATGGTGCCCAGCTGTACGGTGATGGTGCGCTTTCCCCCGTCGCGTGTGTGTATGTCCGAATAGTTGCCGTCACTGGAAATATAGACCAGGCTTTCCGCCGTAAAGCGGACAAACTCGTTGGTGTTGGTGATGGTCAGGAAATCGGACATGCTCTTCAAAAATCGGGTGCAAATGTATAAAAATCAATAATACCAAACACTGGAAAGCCAATTCGGATTCGAATATCCGTTGTGGTCGTCGAACCGGTCGCAGAAGGTGGAGCGCACCTCCTTGTTGAATTGTTGTACGTTCACCTCTCCCCACGAATATTTCACTGTGACGGTCTCTTTCAATTGGCTCCGATAACGGCGGTGCGGAATCTTGCATTTCATGCTGAAAACCTTGTCTTTTTTGTATTTCATCGCCCTGTCCAGCCATTGCTCCACTTTGTTTTGCCGCTCTTTAAGAGATTTGTCGGCATATTTGGGAATGTCGCCGGGAACAGAAGGATTGTCCCAGGAACTGGTGTAATATCGGTTCAAGGCCCAGGCATAGCCGATGCTGCTCTGGTATAGTCCGATGGCGTATGCGTAAGCGGCCTTGGCCCGTTTCTCGGCGGTGTTGGCCGTCTGAATCTCCTTTTGAAGTCGGATCATAAGCTGGCAGAAGGTCAGTTTGCCGGGTTTTTTGGCATATTCCTTCATAGGATTGAAGGAAAGCCCATACACGCCTTGGTTTTCCTTTTTGGTGATCCATTCCTCTGCAAAGGGATTCTGTTTGGCGGTGAGATATTCCGCAATGCGTTGCTCTTCACGAAAATCCTCAGACACTTTTTCCAGATAGGGAAGTGCAGCGGCGTATTGCTCCGTTCGCATATATTGGGTCCCGATGAAATCATAAAAGTAGTTTATGTTTTTGTGGTTGTTTTGGATGAGGAATTTCTCCATGGGCGTTCTGCCACCCGATTGCAGGAATCGTGCATACCGAATGATATCCCCCACACTGGTGGTGTCCAGATAATAGAGGAGTTCAGACTCCCGAAACACAACGTCATACAGGTTCAGGTAGGCGATGCTCTTGTAGGTTTGTCCGATTTTTTTGAAATGAGGCATGGCTCCGAGAAAGATTACCCGGCGTAAGACTTTTACACGGTGTGACGCAAGATTAGAAGAATAGGGGTCCTCTCCGCATAAAACAGAATAATCATTAAGTTGGTTACAAGAACAATAGGCCTCATGTAGATGATTTGAAAGACAGGAGTCTCTTACGCACAAGTCTCTTTGGATGTTTTGGGCCAGCCATTTTAGGTCCGGATATAGTTTTGCTTCATAGATGGAGTCGATGTCGGTGCGTGTGGAGTTGACGATGAGTCGCAGCATCCGGATGTTCTCCTTCACGACGGGGGTGCCGCGCATCTTCTCGGCTTCAGCCAATAGCTGCACAGCCTTTGGGGTGTCGCGGTTGATGTAAGCGATTGTTGCCTGCGCCGACCGCCAGAGGGCGGGGTTCCGGTTCCGTCCCGCACGCACAATCTCGTCAGCCAAACTGTTGAATGCCTCCGCTTTGCTCTTTTTCGGATGGTCGAAATACTGGTTGACGAACTGCTGCACCATGAATTCAAACTCCTTGCAGTTGGGCTGTTTCTGGTACACCTTGCGCAGCACATCGGGGTTGTAGTGCAGGTAAACGTCGAAATAGCCGATGCCCGCATACACGGTGGCGGCCTCCGCTTCGCGTCCCATGCGCAGGAGCGCTCCGCCATAGTAGTTCAGACATTGCGTGCGGAGGGCACTCTCTGGGACCTTGGCCCCATATTTCTTCCAAACGGAAATGCATTTCGCAAAGTTCTCTGTATAGAAATATTTCCGCATCACCTGCAAGAGGTATCGATTCCGGATTTCCGCGTGCCGGCACTGCTTTATGCACGCCTCGTCCAACTCCCGGACTTTTAAAATGCTCAAATCAACAGGACAATCGTCGGACTCTGTTACGGACATGTCGTTGAACATGTTCCATTTGTTATCCCCATCTGTTTCAGGATACCACCAGGCAGACTGCTTCCATCGTAACTGTTTCACATACACGGAATCATTGGATTTCAAGCTCATCCAATAATGGAGGGCGGTAGTGTCGTGATGATCTAAAAGATAACGGAAGAAAGCATTGGTGCTATGCGCATCCAGAAGGATTTCATCATACAGCGCCGCCTCCACGGCATCTCGGGGGACGGAATTTTCCACATAGTCGTGCCAGAAGTTGATGTTTTCGTTGCGGAATTTCTCATCCAGATCACTGCGCCAGTAGGTGCTCTTCGCATCATACATTCTATAACCCGTATAAAACAGCCAATGCTGCTCCGGAGGTATGATGGATAAGGGACCACAGGCCAGTAAAGGGAGACTGAATATCAGCAGTATGCTACTTGTAAAAAGCTTTGATTTCATCATCTTGGTATTTTGAAAGATTTTTAGTGTCAAGGTGATAAAGTACTACGGGTGTTTCACCATAATGCCGGGTTATCAGTTTCTTCACCTCTAAAATGGTCTCAGCAGACACCTCTTCGTAGCGCGCATACTTTGCAACATTTATCTCGTATGGGTCCACCACCTCATACCGGTTATCTTTGAGATGTTTGTAACGGGTGGTGTCATGAAGGTTCTCCAAGTAGTCGTACTCGTTCAGTGTCACGAATTTCTTGTTTTCATTAAACATTACAATCCAGGAATAGGTGGGGAGAGCCAGTGTCAGCGGCAGACGGTAGGTGTTCAAATATTTCAGATAAGGTTTCACATCTTTGATTTCCAAAATGGAATTTTTCGTGTCGTAATTCTTGAAATCGCCGGTGTTGTAGCACATCAGCACACCGTAGTCCACCGCGGGAGGATCTTGAGCGAGCTGGTGCAACCGGATGGTGGAGGAGATGGCGATGTTAGTGTCGAAATACTGTTTTAGAGCCTCCCGCACATCCACAAGGAACTGGAAGTAAGCATCGCGGGTGCTGGTGGTCCAGTCGCAGTCGAACTGCACCTCGCGGATATCTATCCGGTGTTTATGGCACATGGCATAAATCCGGTGCGCTAAATTGTCGGTGAACGACGGGTACTCTTTGATGGCCTTGGGCGTGATGAAGACCACGGGAACCACTTCGATTTGCTGGTCGAGAATCGGATCCAGATTGTACAAATCAATGGTGGCCACTGGAGCGCACATGTCGGAAAACGTGCTGTTTTTGTTGATGTCCACGTCAAAAAAGCGTACATACATGGTCTTTACTTGGTTCTTCCGCAGGAAATCCTCTTCGTCCTTGTCAGGCGAGAGGACGGTTTTCCAGTAATAGACCGCGTTGCCCTTGTGGGGCGTTTTGTGGATTCCTGTGTTGAAATTGCAGCCGGTGAGGCATAGCAGAATGATGGGGTAGAGGATACATGATTTTTTCATTGCCGTGTGTTTTTTCAGGCGGCAAAAATAGCATGGTTCCCCGTCGGATTTCCTTGCCCGTCCGGTCCATTGTATGAAATGGTGGCTAGGCTGTATGAAATGAAATTTTTAAGGCGATGGCTTTTTGATAATAACGAACGACAATAGTTTTTTTTGTATCTTTGCACGCTTATTTCTTGAAATAGTAAAAACTATAAATTAATTCAGTATGATATACTTAGACAATTCTGCAACTTCCTTTCCGAAACCGAAAGAGGTTTACGATTTCATGGATAATTTCTATCGTGTGCATGGGGTCAGCCCCGGGCGTGCGGGTTATGATGCCGGCATTGAGACGGGCGAGCTCCTGACGGATACACGCCGTCTGCTCGCAGGCTTGTTCAACGGCGGTGCCAAGGTTGATGAGCGTCGTCTTACGTTCAGCTACAATGCCACGGATTCTCTGAACATTCTGATTCAGGGTCTTGCGCAGAAGGGCTCTCATGTGATCACGACCATGTTGGAGCACAATTCCGTGCTGCGTCCGCTGTATTGTCTGGAGCAGCAGGGCATCATCGAGGTCACCTATCTGCCTTTCGACGAGGCTGGTTATGTGCATCCCGATGATTTCAAGAAAGCGATTAAACCGAACACAAAGATGGTGGTTTGCACCCAGTGCTCCAATGTCATCGGCACCGTTCAGCCTATCAAAGAGATCGGCAAGGTTTGTAAAGAAAACGGCCTGATTTTCGTGGTGGACGGCAGCCAGGGTGCCGGCGCAGTGGAAATCAACATGCTGGAGGACGGTGTGGATGCGTATGCGTTCACGGGCCACAAGTGCCTGATGGGACCCACCGGCATCGGCGGCTCCTACGTGGCCGACGGCGTGGAGGTGCGCCAGACCCGCTTCGGCGGCACGGGCGTTCGTTCGGCTGTCCGTACCCATCTGGATGAATATCCCTACCGTCTGGAAGCCGGTACCATGAACATGCTCGGCATCAGCGGTTTGTACCGTGGTGTGAAATGGATTATGGAAAAAGGTATTCAGAATATCCATGATGAGGAGATGAAACTCTGGAAACGTCTGCGCGACGGCGTGAAGGATGTGGAGGGCGTTACGGTCTATTGCGCCACCTCTGTGGAGAACCAGAATCCGGTGCTGTCGCTCAACGTGCGCGGCTTTGAGGCCATGGACGTGGGTACGATGCTGGATGTGGACTACGACATTGCCTGTCGTACGGGTCTGCAATGTGCCCCGCTGGTTCACGAGCGCCTCGGAACGCTGCCCATCGACGGCACGGTGCGTCTGAGTGTGGGTGCCTTCAACACCGAGGAGGAAATCGACACCTGCATCACCGCTATCAAGGAGATTGCCGCATTGAAAAACTAACACCCCTTGAACGCGCAAAACCGCAAGTGGGTCGGGCACATGGCCGCCTTGGCCGTGTATATCATTTTCGGGATCAATCCGAATTGTTCCAAAGTGGTTGTCCCGCAATACATGTCCCCAGAAGTATATACCGCCGTCCGGATGATTTTCGGCACGGCGGTATTTTGGTTTTTGTCCCTGATGCCCTTCACCTTCAACGGGCGGTCCGTGCGTGCCGAGCGGGTGCCCGCCCGCGACATAGGAGTGTTTGCATGGGGAGGCATCCTGCTGGCGGGCACCCTCTTCGCCTTCTCCGAGGCGTTCCGCTATACATCACCCTGCTATGTCTCGCTGGTCTCCGCCACCAGCCCGCTTATTGTGATGCTGATGGCAGCTCTCTTCCTGAAGGAGCCGATTTCTGTGCGCAAGGTGGCCGGCGTGATGGTCGGCATCGGCGGCGCCATGATGATTGTGCTGTTCTCGTGGGGAATAGATGCTAATGCCACTCCGACAGGACTGTTGCTTTGTTTTGTCAACATCCTGTTCTATGCAGCCTATCTGATTTTAACCCGGGGTATCTCAAAGCAATATCATCCGGTGACCATGATGAAATGGGTGTTCCTGTTCGGCTCCATCGTGTGCGTGCCGTTTTGTGTCCCCTTTTTCTCTGTGCAGAGTTGCCCCATCCTTTTCGGCAATGCCCCCGCCATCGCTTACGTGAGCCTGTTCACGGTGCTGATATTCGCCACCGTGGTATCCTATTTCCTGCTGCCGATAAGCCTGCGTCATATCCGTCCCACCACGGTAAGCATGTACAGCAACCTGCAGCCGGTGGTCACGGCCTGTGTGGCCATCGCCCTCGGTCAGGATATCTTCACATGGAATAAACCAATAGCCCTGCTTCTGATCGTCGCAGGCGTTTACCTGGTGACCACAAGCAGGGCTAAAGAAAACGGGTAGGGTAGGAAGCATCCACCCTTCTACGGGTGTCTTTCCTTATCTATTTTTTCATATTCCTCTAAAAATTGAGGGATGGCCTTCATGTCGATACGACGGTTGAGGATGATTTCGTGTCTCGGATTGATGATGTACATGGCCGGATTACCGATCTCGTAGATGCCGAAATAATCCAAATAGTCGATGTTGCCCTTGTTGCCTCCGACGTTGATCCACGGATAGTTGTTTTCCTTGACGTATTTCTTCCAAGCCTCGATGGTGTCGTCGTTGCCGATGGCATACACCTCGAAGTTGCGTTTCCCGATGGTTTCCAACGAGTCGTAAACAGCACGGAGAGCTTTGGATTCCTTCTTGCAGGTGGGGCAGTTGGGGTCGAAGAACCAGAGGATGGTGTAGGGTTTGCCGGTATGATAGGAGGATTTCCACAGCCGCACATCATCATATAGGTTGGTGTCGGGGATAAGCAGTTCCGGCGCAATTTGCCCGATGAGAGTGGGTTTGAGACGTTTGCAGCGTTTCTGGTACTTGGCGAGAATGTCCTCGTCAAGCCAGTAGCATTTGCCGGCCAGCTGGTTGGTGGAGGCGATGTGGTAGAAGACGGCATCATGGCCGATGACCTTGCTGGTCTCAAACTGATATGACAGCCAGTCCACACAATAATGGTACATGAAACTGTCGGGCTCGGTCTTGGTGATGAACATGTCCACATACTTGTTGATGGTGTCGGCCTCCTGATGGTAAAGGATCTTGGTGAAATACTCTTTCAACTTCGGTTCAAAGGAAGGAATGTAGATGAAACGATGGTCAGCCAAGTCGAAATTGTCCCAATAATGCGTGCGGTAGTAGGCACCCTGTTTGATGTAGTCTGGTTTGCCCTCTTCATCCTTGTATTCGGGTACATCAATGTTCTTGTACGACTTCTGCATTTTGGAGAACAGATAGTCCGGATGGCGGTCAATAAGGTCGTTGATGAAGGTCATCATCTCCTCATTGAGGTTGCTGAGCTTGTTCTTGTAATATTCGGAACTGTCTTTGTTTCCGGCCTCATCAAACGACTTGACTTTATTGGCCCATTCGTTAGCGGATTGCTGGGCGGAACTGGTCTTGCGCTGGAATTTCAGCATCTCCTCGTTCTCGGGCGAGTTCTTCACACTGAAGTTTTCCACATTACCCGTAGTGTCCAGATTGTATTCGAAGAACTGGTTACGGTCGATGATGAAGTTCATGTAGAGCTTTTTCTTCTCTGAAACAATGGAATACATGCCGTCATCATACGCTTTGTCACCTTTGAACAGGAATTTGCCCGGCGCAATGGGCGCGACGGAATCCTTCAAAATGAGTTTCTCGTTGTAATGGATGACCAAATAGATGATTTTGTCGTTGGAGTGTTTGATGTTGAAAATCAGCTCATGGCCTTTCTTCGGGGCTGAAGATGTGGTTTTCCCCTTTTGGGCAAAGATGTTGCCGAGTGTGAAGGCCAGCAAAAAGAACAGACATAAAAATTGCTTTCTCATACCTGTGTGTTTATTTTTTTTCTTGATTTGTTTCAAAAAAATGTTCAAGCTCATCTAACGTAATCTGACGGGCTATTATTGTATGCTTTTTAGAATTATCGATTAAAAAGACGACAGGGGTTGTCATGATGTCAAAATATTCGATGAAATCAAGGTTCTGGTCACCCATCGAAGTGCTCAGATTGGTCCAATCCCATAGCTGATGCTGGTTGGAGAAGGCCACCCAGCGGTCGTGGTCGTCGTTCACCTCCACAGCAAACACTTCAAAGTCCCACTCGTCGGAATGTTCCTGGTACATCGTATGCAGGACGGGCGTCATTTCCTGACAATGGTCGCAGTCAGGGTCCCAAAACCAAAGAACGGTATAATGCTTTTGTATCTCACTGGTGGAGTGCGCTTTGCCATTTTTGTCGTGAGAAATAAGCTCGGGAATCTGGGCTCCGGGCACGATCTTGCGCAGGTTGTCAATTTTGCGTTTGTAACGGCCTTCGCGCCCCTCTTCAATCCAACTTTTGTCGAAGTTGTCGTAAAGGTAGATTAACACCGGGTCGTAGTCGGGATTATGCACGTCGAAATTCTGGAACAAGGAACGGACGATGTAGTCGCGCACGGGCGTACACATCGGTCGATTGAGCATTCGGTCGATGTAGTGTATTAGCGAATCGGTGTTATCAGACTCCAATTCGTAATTCTGAGTGTTGAGAAGACTCCATGCTTTAGGATGTGAGAACAGGATTCTTGGATCGGAAAGGTCGGCGGCATCGAGACATAATAGCATTCGGTCCGTATAAGGAATATTGTCAAGGTGGCTTACGCCGTAAATGGACATGACGTATTTGCTGACAAACGACGAAGGCATGGCCTCGTTCAGCTCACGGCATAGCTCCGAAATGTTGCCGTTCCCGCTCTTGATGAGGAACTGTTCAAGCAATTGGTTCTCTTCGGAGCCTTCAACGCGATCATCGGCCAGATTGTACGTAAACTTGTTGTCGTGGTTGAGTATGATCTCCCTCAATCCCACCTTGTTGTCGCTGGTGATAGTGTAAACGCCACAAGGGATTGTCTTCTTGCTTTTAAAGACAGCCGTGCTTTTTCGCACGATGGCGCTGTCAAGCAGGTAAACGTCAGATCCGTAATGGCCGAAAAGATAAAGTTTGTCAGGATGGACGTTCTCGACATGGAAACGTTTGTTGAAATCAATGTCTTTTACTTTGATTTGATAACCTTTTACGGACGGGATGTCTGAAGTGAGCGTGGGCTGGGCCTGCAATCCTGTCAGGCAAAGCAGCGTTGTAATAATATAAATGTATAGGCTTCTTCTCATAGTATGATGTTGCATCGTGTCAATGGGTGGGGGCACCCGCGAATGTGTCACTGGATCATTTCACGGATGTCGAGCATGATTTTCTTTGCAATGTTGTCGGCGATATTCTCTGTCAGAGCTTCGGCATAGATGCGCAGGATCGGCTCTGTGTTGGAGCTGCGCACATGCACCCAGCTGTCCTCGAAGTCGATCTTCACGCCATCGGTACGGTTCACGTCATAGTTGGCGTATTTCTCCGCAATGGCATCCAGAAGCTTGGGGATGTCTATGTCGTCTTTGAGCTCGATTTTGTTCTTGGAGATGGTGTATTCGGGATAGAGGGAACGGATTTCGATGCAGTTCTTGCCAGAACGGGCCATGTAGGAGAGGAACAGGGCGGTGCCCACGAGGGCGTCGCGACCATAATGCAGTTCGGGATAGATGACGCCGCCGTTGCCTTCGCCGCCGATGACGGCGTTGGTGGCTTTCATCTGCTCCACCACGTTCACCTCGCCCACAGCGGAAGGTGTGTAGGTGACACCGTACTGCCGGCTCACGTCGCGAAGCGCGCGTGAAGAGGAGAGGTTGGAAACCGTGTTGCCCAAGTGGTGCTGCAGCACGTAGTCGGCCACAGCCACTAACGTGTACTCCTCACCGAACATCTCGCCGTCAGGTTTGATGAAAGCCAGTCGGTCCACATCCGGGTCCACCACGATGCCAAGGTCATAACGTCCCTTTTTCATTTCATCGGAGATGCCGTACAGGTGCTCAGGGATGGGCTCGGGGTTATGCGCGAACAGCCCGTTGGGCTCGCCGTTGAGCACGGTGATGTTCTTCACGCCCAAGGCCCGCAACAGCGGCGGGATGGAAAGCGCCCCCGTCGAGTTGACCGCATCAAGGATGATGGAGAAATTGGCTTTGGCGATGGCGTCCTTGTCCACTAAAGGAAGATGCAGGATGGCGTCGATATGGTCTTGGATGGCATTTCCGTAAACACTATATGTGCCTAACTGCCTCACATCAGCATACGTGAATGCGTGCTGCGCGGCCACGGCCTGCAGACGCAAGCCCTCGCCGCCGGAAATGAACTCGCCCTTGGCGTTGAGCAGCTTGAGAGCGTTCCACTGCATCGGGTTGTGGGAGGCAGTCACGATGACGCCGCCGTCGGCATGATGGTGCAGCACCGCCATCTCCGTGGTCGGGGTGGTGGAAAGCCCTGTGTCAATCACGTCAACACCCATGCCCTGCAAGGTGCCGCAAACCAGCCGGCTGACCATATCACCCGAAATGCGGGCGTCGCGACCCACCACGACGGTCAGCTTCTTGTCGGGCGTCCCGTCCTGCAGGAATGCCGCGAAAGCGGATGTGAGTTCGATGATGTCGATGGGGGTGAGGTTTTCGCCGGCATGGCCACCGATGGTCCCCCGGATGCCGGAAATGGATTTGATGAGCGTCATAGATTAGTATGGTTTTTCAAGGTTGCAAAAATACAAAAAAATCCTATTGTTTACTATTGGTGCAAACGAATCGAATCCGACAGCACTGTGGCAGCAATGGTGAAAAAATCTTATTTTTGCACCACAATTATCATAATATGAAAATATGAAAAAGAAATTCAATCTGAAAGAGAAAATACAGCGGTTTCGTGCCTGGCGGGAACGGCCCAAGAAGGTTGCCCCGCTGTCAACCGAGGAGCACGATTGCCTGAACTGCCACGACCATTATACCGGCAATTTCTGTCCCCGTTGCGGACAGGCGGCTTCCACCAGTCGTTTTTCCATGAAGGTGGCGGCGGAGAATTTCGCAGAAGCATACGGGATGGGCGAACGCGGCATGTTCCGCACCATCCGCGACCTTATCCTGCGCCCCGGCTACCTGATTCTTGATTACCTCCGCGGCAAGAGGGCCTCCTATTTCGCTCCTTTCAAGATGTATTTCCTGCTTGCCGCCGTCTCCCTTCTCGTGACCCACGGGCTGAACATCACAGGCCATGCTCTCCATGACGACTCCCAAGCCGTCGTCCCGGAGGTGAATCAGGAGCAGACAGCGGACAGCGCAGCCAAATCAAGTGGCAGTGTCACTAAAGATGATACTCCTAATTCTTTTGAAGCTAACTATCCTGAAGAGTATCGCATGTTTTCCATTATTAATAGCAAATTGGAAATGATAGAACGTTTCGCGCAAAAATACCCCAGTATCAACGTCTTGTTTCTGTTGATGTTGATTTCCGGGAACCTCTTCTTCTTTTTCCGACACTGTCCGAACATTCCTGATTTGCGCTACCCCGAACTGTTTATCTCGTTGGTATATATCGCCAATATGTACACCATCTACTCCATAGTGTTCGATTTCTTTAGTCTGACAAAATTGACTATACTCGCCTTACTCCTCACCATAATTCCGCTCAAACAAATGAGTGGCTATGGCTGGTGGAGCACCATTCTGAGAGCCATCGTGGCATTTATCATAATGTTTGTGCTGTTAGTTGCGTTCATTGCGTTGATGGTAGCTGGTGTGGGCCTTTTTGTGAAATACCACGGGTGATGAAATTTTGATTTTTGAATTGTGAATTGAAATAATGGATACGTACATTTTCAGGAGACAGATTCATAAGTTGCCCGGCAAGGTGATTCATCATGTGCCGATGCCGGAGCCACAGGTGGTGGAAGGCCACGGCGCACGGGAAAAGATTGGTGAAATATGCAAGACATGTGGCTATAAGCACGTCCTTTTAGTCACGGACCAAACGTTGCGCTCGCTCGGCTACGAACAAAAGATTGTGCAGTCATTGGAGACTGCAGGGGTAGGGTACACCCTTTTCTCCGACATCAACTCCGAGCCCAACATTGCGCTGATTGACGCCGGCCGTGCGATGGCTACAGCGTGTCAGGCCGAGTGCGTGATTGCCCTCGGCGGCGGCTCGGTGATGGACACCTGCAAGATGATTGCCGCCGGTGTGAAGCTGCCTCGACTCAAAACCAAAGCTTTGTTGATAAAATTTTTGGCTGTGCCGGGCAAGACCCTCCCGATGATCACGGTGCCCTCCACCGCCGGCACGGGCGCGGAGGTGACCGTAGGTGCTGTCGTGACCAACGCGCGCGGCACGAAAGGTTCCACCGTTCTGGTCGGGCTGGACGTGACGCACGTGATTCTCGACAGCGAACTCACCATCCACGCACCGCAGTTGGTGACCGCCGCTTGCGGCATGGACGCCCTCAGCCATGTGGTGGAAGGGACGGTGAGCGATGTGGCGGTCGATGTGGAGGATGCCTATCGTTCTTTGGAGGGCGTGAAACTGATTCTTCAGCATCTGCCCATCGTCATTCGTGAGCCGGAGAATATCGAATCGCGGTTGGCAATGTGCCGCGCCGCGATGTACGGCGGCAACGCCATCAACACGCAGTTGGCCGGCTATGTGCATGCTTTTGCCCACAGCATCGGGGCCAAGTACCATATCCCTCATGGTCAGGCCATCACGCTGATGATGCTGCCCGTGCTGGAGTATCAAATGGAGACCTGTCTTAGGAAGTACGCTCTGATGGCCCGCTATTGCGGGTTGGCGGATGTGCACACGGAAGATCGCATAGCTGCCGAGCGGTTCCTGCAGGCCGTCAAAGATCTTATCGTCACCTGCGGCCTCGACACATTACAATTGCCCGTGCAAGAGTCCGATTACGAGGAACTCACCCGCATGGTGGCCAAGGACTCCATCAACTACTCCGCCCCGATGACGTTCAGCGAGGAGGATATTGTGAAGGTGCTGGAGAGGGTGAGTGAACAGTGATCAGTGGTCAGTGAATAGGGGTTAGGATGCTTCAGGTGATTAGTTAGTATGTCAGTCCGAAGGCCCAGAGCGGGAGTGCTTTATAGTGTCTGAATTCGATACAGGTCTATGATTCTTGCCATATTCAAAATAATCATTTTCCAAACGCATAAAAAGTGTATATTTGCCGCCTGATTTTGAGTGTTGCAAGTAGAAGATTGTAGAATATAAAAAAAATATAATAATCTGAGCTTTACGCTCTTATTCTCCAAGTGAAAAATCTGGAAAATTTTTACGGCGGGAGAGTAAGTATGCGAAAGGTTCACGCTTCAGGCGTGAACTGTTTTTGCGCTTATTATCGCCGATGGTTTTTCCAGAGCCTTTCACTTGTGATAAGCGAGCAACAAAAACGGTTCTACGCCTTTTTTGTATGCTTAATTATATGAGAGTTGACGGGCGGTAAAGTTCGCAATCCCAAGGACGATGGAACTGCCCAAGCAATTCGACAATATCACCACGAGAGTCATAGATGACTTGAAAGCCACGTTGAAAAAGGGCTCCAAAGTCTCTTTGGCCGCTGCTTCTTTCTCTATTTTCGCTTTTGAGGCACTCCAAAAGGAACTGGAGAAAGTGGATGAATTGCGTTTTATCTTTACATCCCCCACGTTTAACAAGGAACGGGCAAAGAAGCAGAAACGGGAGTTTTATATTCCAAAGCTGAATCGTGAACGCACCCTCTATGGCTCCGACTTCGAAATCAAGCTGCGCAACAATCTCACGCAAAGAGCTATAGCCAAAGAATGTGCTGATTGGATTCGTCGGAAAGCCCGCTTCAAGACGAATGTTTCCCAAATGCAGATGCAGGGTTTTCTGAACGTAAAGACAGACAGCGACCAAATGACCTACATGCCCTTCAACGAGTTCACGACAACGGAGTTGGGCTGTGAACGGGGCAACAACATCTTTCAGCTTATCCAACGCCTGCCGTCACCCACCAGTGACGCCTATCTGAAATATTTCGATGACTTTTGGCAGGACAAGGAGAATTTCGCCGATGTGACGGAAGCCATCATTGAGAACATTGAAAACGTCTATAAGGAGAACGCGCCCGACTTCCTCTATTTTGTCACGCTCTACAACATCTTCCACGAGTTCCTGGAGGACATCAGCGAGGATGTGCTGCCCAACGAGGCGACAGGTTTCAAGTCGTCACAGATTTGGAACACATTGTACAACTTCCAGAAGGACGCGGCGCTGGCCATCATAAACAAACTGGAAACCTATAACGGCTGCATTCTTGCCGACAGCGTGGGTCTTGGCAAAACATTCACCGCCCTTTCGGTCATCAAGTACTACGAGAACCGCAACAAGTCGGTGCTCGTTCTTTGCCCGAAGAAGCTGTACAACAACTGGAACACATACAAGAGCAACTACAAGAACAACCCGCTGGAAAAAGACCGTCTTCGCTATGACATCCTTTTCCATACCGACTTGAGCCGCGACAACGGCATGAGCAACGGCCTTGACCTCGCCTTGCTGAACTGGGGCAACTATGATCTCATCGTCATTGACGAGAGCCATAATTTCCGCAACGGCAGCAAAATCACCACAGACGAAGACGACGAGAACCCACGCGAGAACCGCTACCTGCGGCTGATGAACAAAGTCATCCGCGCCGGAGTGAAAACCAAAGTGCTGATGCTTTCGGCCACCCCTGTCAACAACCGCTTCAACGACTTGAGGAACCAGTTACAGCTGGCCTATGAGGGCAGGCAGGAACTTATCAATGACAAGTTGGATGTTGACCGACCCATCGAGGACATCTTCCGCTCGGCGCAGGCACAGTATAACGCATGGTCAAAGATTGAAGACCCGAATGAGCGCACGGCGGAGCGGTTGTTGGAAATGCTCTCGTTCGACTTCTTCCAAGTGCTCGATGCGGTCACCATCGCACGAAGCCGGAAGCATATTGAGAAATACTACGACACCACCGACATCGGGAAGTTCCCGACACGCCTGACACCCCTCTCCAAAAGGCCTAAGTTGACCGACCTTGACGAGGCCATTA
>JAEEQE010000066.1 GCA_016285145.1 Bacteroidales bacterium
TGGAGATCTTCATCGTCTTGTTGATTGCGGGGCACATCGGAGGCACGGTGGGCATGTTGGTGGCCATTCCGGCTTATACCGTGGTTCGTGTCATCGCGCTGCGGTTCTTCCATCGTTTCAAGCCGATTCAACGGTTGGATCCGGATTTGAGCGACGAGGACAAGATTATCGAGAACATTGATTGAGATCTTCGGACGACGGAATGCCTCGTTCGTTTGGGGGCGTTTCGATCGCTTAGCGAGGAGCCCCCAACGGCACGGCATATCTCCTTCGGAGATACGCAAGTTGCCTTATGGGGGCTCCTCACACGCTCCGACAACCCCGTAGGGGTTGGCTGTCGGTAGCCCGGGGCAAAGCCCCGGGGAATGGGTTAGGTGAATTGTATTTTGCACCGACACACCTCGGTGTCCTGAAGGGTGTTTTGATCGGTCTTTACCAAGCGAATGCAATAGGTCAAATCCCCGGTCTGTTCCCGGTAGAAATGTAGTTGGTCGCCTTGATGGGTCTCCGCCACGTACGCGATGTCAAAGCGTTTGATCTGATGCACACGGTACCACGGGATGACCCACAGGTCGATCACATGCTCGATGTATTTGATGGAGTTGACGTGCCCGTTGATGTCGATGTCGTGGTAATAGACGTCGATCGTGCGGACCAGCTCGGCTTGGTTGCCCATTTTCACCCGGTCGCCTTTCTCGATGGGACACGGTTTTTCGGTCACAATGAAGTGGTTGATGGCACCGTCGTCGATGGCGAAGATGTCGGCCGGTTGACGTGTCTCCGTGTCGATCATGGCCCATACCGACCGGCCATAGCCGTACACTTTGCCATTGTCACCGATGATTTCGAAGTTACGTTGCGTAAAATAGCGCATGGCGCCCTCAATCCATGTCTCCACGTTGAAGTGTTCCAGCTGTTGGGGCATCTCGTTCATCTCGATGGCCAGCCGCGATAGCACCCAGGCACGATGGATGCCCAACAGATGCTTCATTCCAAAGCCGCGGCCGGTGGCGTGAAAGTCGGCAGCGTTGAGCAGATGGTTGCCCAAGTGTCCCAAGCAAAGGTGTCCGGAGAAGTCGCAGTGGAACGGCTCGGCGATGAATTCGTATTTTCCTATTTTGTTCATATTGTCAATGCAGGGAGGCGAAACGGAGCATTCCACTCAATGTCTTTTGGTGAACGCTTTCGAATCACCCCATTCGTTATACAAAACTTTATGTCCGATGGCAGCCAACCGAATATCCAGACAGCTGTGGCATTCGTCGGGTTTGTCCTTCACGCAGGCCTTGTCGGGGTAGATGAGGTAGTTTTCGCGGAACTCGTTGGGGGTAAGGTTGGGCATGATGACGTTGGCTCCCGCCACGATGGCTTTTTCGCGCCCTTGCGGATCCACCGTTTGGTTGGCGGTGGCGGCCACCATGTTGATTTCCGGCATCATCAGGCGGAGGATGGCGATCATCTTCAGGGTCAGCTCCATGCGTTTTTCGGCAGATGGAATCTGGTCGCGGTATTGCCATAGCGGCGTGTCGGGGTGGGGGATGAAGGGACCCATGCCGACCATGGCCACGTCTTTTTGCTTGAAGAAGAGCAGGTCGTCGGCGAGGTCGTCGAGGGTTTGAAAGGGGAGGCCCACCATCACGCCAGTACCCGTTTGATAGCCAACCTTCAAAAGGCTGTCGATGCAGTGTAGGCGTTGTTTGAAGTCGTGCTTCTCATCATGGGGGTGGATCTTGTAATACAGTTCCTCGTTGGAGGCTTCGATGCGGAGCAGGTAACGGTGCGCTCCTGCCTCGAACCAGCGGCGATAGGTCTCTTCGGTCTGCTCGCCCAACGACAATGTGATGCCCAGACTGCCGTTGTCGATCTTCTTGATTTCCTTTACCAGATAGGTAATCTTATCAACGAAGGCTTGGTCGCTCCGTTCGCCGCTTTGAAGTGCCACGGAGCCATAGCCCAACTCGTGCGCAAGCTTGGCGCATTCAATCACTTCCTCATCACTAAGCGTATAGCGTTCCACCTTCAGGTTCTTGCAGCGCACCCCGCAGTAGAGGCAATATTTCGTGCAGATGTTGCTGTACTCGATCAAGCCTCTCAGATGCACATAGTTGTCCAAGTGCTCCAGCTTCACCTGCAAGGCGCGGTCGAAGAGCTTCTTCTTGTCATCGCCTTCAGCGGCTAGGAGGAGTTTGATTTCCTCGTGGGTAAGGTCGGTTTTATGGAGGATTTCGGTGAAGGTCATTATGGGTTGAAAATATGCGCAAAAATAGGAATTTCTGGAAGAATGCAGCCATCTGAAATTGAAAAGAAAAAAATAATAAAACTAATTAATACAGAAACGAATTAATTATTTCTTTAAAAATGGTTTTATAATAAAACAAAAGTATTATCTTTGCACAATGATTCATTCTAAAAACTTGGAAAAATGCAACTATCAGTAAAAAATATGTTATCTTTGCCCTCAAAGATTATTGAAATGGTGGAAAACGGAAACCAAGCCATAGCATCGAAAAAAGAGGAACCTCATGTTTTAGAAGGTACCCCTTGCGTTTACTCTACGGAAGAGGCGAAGGCTATGGTCTTGGAACGTGGTAGAGAGATTAAGGCTGGCCATGTCAAGATGATTCCTCACGATGAGGTAATGCGTGAAATGGAACAATTGGCTGCCAGTTATGCGGATTGAGTGGAGTGAGGCTTCTCGTAAAGACATACGGGAGATTATTTTTTATGTAGGCTCTTCTTTCGGGGGAAGAAAGGCATTGAAAGTGCTTTTGGGGATTCGTGACACAGCCAATCTTTTATTGGACTTTCCCTTGATGGGGAAGGTGTTTGTCGAGGATTCTGAAATAGATATAACGTATCATACTATTCCGTCAAAACTTCATCAGATTGTTTATTTCGTTGAGGGCGATACTATAAAAATAGTGGCAGTATGGAATAACCGTCGTGATATACGGAGATTAAAGAGAAGATTGAGACAATGATAAGAATTCGCCCAAAAAACAAGGTGAAAGAATTAGCGCTGAAAAATGATAAGTTGGAAGAAGTGGATCCTCGGATGATTGCCAACAATCTGAAACCTTCAGAGCCTGTTCATCCTGGGCTTTTGTTGAAAGAGGAAATTGAATTTAGGGGTATCACTCAAAAGACGTTGGCGAAACAGATGGGCGTTTCATATACAGTGTTGAACGAAATACTAAATGGCAAACGTCCCATTTCGGTGGAATATGCCCTATATCTTGAGGCGGTTTTGGGTGTGGATGCGCAATTATGGATTCAGATGCAGGCGGATTATAATCTTCAAGTAGCAAAGAGTGACAAAACCATCATGCGGCGTATCAAAGAAATCCGGAAGATGGTAGCGGTGTTGTGATTCTCTGAATAAATTCTTTATTATTCATTTCCAAAAAAAAATCGTACCTTTGCCGCCGATTTGAAAACGAGATTTTTTATTTTATGACAAAAGCATTGAAAATCGTGGTGCTTGCCAAGCAAGTGCCCGATACGAGAAATGTGGGCAAAGACGCCATGACGCCTGAAGGCACCGTCAACCGCGCCGCACTGCCCGCCATCTTCAATCCCGAAGATTTGAACGCCCTTGAACAGGCCCTCCGCCTCAAGGAACAAAACCCCGGCAGTACCGTCGGCGTGCTCACCATGGGTCCGCCACGCGCCGGCGAAATCATCCGCCAAGGCCTCTTCCGTGGTGCCGACACAGGATGGCTGCTCACCGACAGACTGTTTGCTGGAGCCGACACCTTGGCAACCTCATACGCCCTCGCTACCGCCATCAAGAAGATCGGCGACGTGGACATCGTGATCGGAGGTCGTCAGGCCATCGACGGCGACACCGCACAGGTGGGTCCTCAAGTGGCCCAGAAGTTGGGTCTCAACCAAGTGACCTACGCCGAGGAAATCCTCAAGATCGAAAACAACATCGCCACCATCCGTCGCCATATCGACGGTGGCGTGGAGACGGTGGAAGTGCCGCTGCCCTGCGTGATTACCGTCAACGGCAGCGCGGCACCCTGCCGTCCCTGCAACGCCAAGTTGGTGATGAAGTATAAGTATGCCTTATGCCCGCTTGAGGTGGATGGGAATACAGAAGTCGGAAGACGGAATGCAGCATTGAGCCAAGAACGTCCTTATCTGACACTGAACCAGTGGAGCGTGGCCGACGTGGATGGCGACCCCAACCAGTGCGGCCTCTCGGGCAGCCCCACCAAGGTGAAAACCGTGCAGAACATCGTCTTCCAGGCCAAGGAGAGCAAGACCCTCACGGCCAGCGACGCCGATGTGGAAGGATTGATCAAAGAATTGTTGGACGAAAAGATTATCGGATAATGAACAACGTGTTTGTATATATCGAGACGGAAGGCATCCAAGTGGCCGAAGTCTCCCAGGAGTTGCTCACCAAAGGGCGTAAACTGGCCGACCAGCTGGGCGTGGAACTGCATGCCGTCGTGGCTGGCACGGGCATCAAAGGTAAGGTGGAAGACCAAATCCTGCCTTACGGCGTGGATAAGTTGTTCGCCTTCGACGGCGAGGGGTTGTTCCCTTACACCTCCGCACCGCATACCGATATCCTCGTCAACCTCTTCAAGGAGGAACAACCGCAGATCTGCCTCATGGGCGCCACCGTCATCGGTCGCGACCTCGGCCCGC
>JAEEQE010000067.1 GCA_016285145.1 Bacteroidales bacterium
CCGGTCGCAATTTGCGACCACCTTTTCGAACCGGTCGCAATTTTCGACCACCTCTTGTGTTTTGTCTTTTGTTGTTTTCTTTGCCATACCTATTTCTTTTTACATCATAGTGCAAAGAAACAACCTTTGTCAAGAAAAAACCGTTGAACAAACGTTTGTAGTCGACAGCAGTCGTTTGTTGTCGTTTGCTGTCGGGTAGTTTGCTGTAAATGAATGATTAAAAGTGTATCGTATTGTTTTTATCTAACTATATCTAGCATACTATGAAAAGCAAATAACATTAAAATAAAACCCATTTTCACCTCACCATCCCCAAAATCACCTCTGGCGCGATGGTCATTTCCGTAACAGTGCAAAGGCTTTTACAAATCCATGCTTTCGGCATTTAGCAGAAAATCCTCAATTCCAATGTAAAGAGAATACCTCTTCTCTATTGAAAATTTTTGCAAAAATACGCAATAATTTTCAATAGTATTTTTATTTCCAAATTAATCGGGGAAATTTCCGATAAAATTGAAAAAGTTGAATTGTTTTTCATCGCAAAAATCTGCAATTGAGACATAGCCCGAATTGCGGTTTTTTGTATCTTTGTCACCTCAAATGAAACTAAACTTAATCGAATATGGAAATCAAAGCAGTAAAATTCAGAAAAGACGGGTTCTATACCCAGCCCTTTGCCTTTGGCGGCGAAGAAGGCCCCGATAAGTTCGACCGCAACATCCGCTATCGCGGCAGCTTGCAGAACTACGTGATTGACATGGGCTCGGAGGTGATTTTGGTGGATACTGGCCTTCCTGCTGGCACACCGGAGGAAAACCCAGACGAGAACTCACTTGCTTTCACCGGCAAGGACATCTGCAACTATATGGACGCTTTGGCCGCATTGGGCTACAAGCCCGAACAAGTGACCAAAATCCTGCTCACGCATAAGCATGCTGACCATTCAGGCGAACTCCGTTCGTTCCCGAATGCGAAAATCTATGTGAATGCCGACGAAATGCAGGCTGCCGAGTTGCAGGGTTTACCCAACCTGGTGCCAGTGAGCTTTACCGACGGGGCATATCACAACTTTCCCGACAGCCAGAAGATCTGTGACGGCGTGTGGTTCATCAAGGCCAAAGGACACACTAACGGCAACAGCCTCGTGATTGCCGAGAACGAAGGCTTGTTCTATATGTTCCAAGGCGACATCACATACGTGGACGAGGCTCTTTATGAGAACAAACTTTCGGTGGTGTACGACGACCTGTCTGCAGCCCGCGAGACCTTAGACCGCGTGCGCGATTTCGTACGCAACAATCCCACCATCTATCTCTCTACCCACTCGCCACAAGGCTATGAGAACTTGGAAGCCAAGCGCGTGATGGATCTCGAACACCCCTACCCGACCACCTTCACTGAAGTGAATTTCACAAAGAAAGAAGCCTCTGGTAAGTACATCTGCTCCATCTGCGGTTATGTCTATGACCCCGCTGAGCACGATGGCGTGGCTTTCGAAGACCTTCCCGACGACTGGAAATGCCCGCGCTGCAAGCAAGGCAAGGAGAAGTTCAATAAGGCGTGAACAGCTATCAGCTATCGGCCGTCAGCTATCAGCTTGGTAGCAACGAGGCTGAAAGCTGATTGCTGACTGCTGACAGCCAAAAACACATCAAAACAATTCCGTTCATGGTCTTAAACTACCAAATATCCAGTCCCGAAACAATGGAGCGAGCCATCTGCGAGTTGGGCATCGTACCGTTTTTCACCAGCGCCATCCCAGGCTATTCCATCAAGGAACTCACCCAGCCTGGGTTTTGGTTTGACGGCGAGGAGGACTCGCTCGGGCCGTGGGATTGGAAGATCGACTGCCTGCAAAACTGCGGCATCGCCTACGGGAAGTTCCTCTGCGGGGGAAAAGCCGCCTTCGCGACGGTCTCATTCTACCGCGAACTGATGAATGTCCGCCGCGCCACGACAACACCCGACAAGAACGGCGAGCTCATCATGGAATATCTCGAAAAGCAAGGCTGCATCACCATCAAGGAGGTGCGCGCCTTGCTTGGCGTGAAGAAAGGACAAGCCGATGCCGCTATATGCAAGCTGATGCATCAATGCCGCGTCGTCACGGGAGCTATCGAGCGGGTGTATCGAGGTCCCGAGCAGGTTTACAACGGCTGGCAAGTGTCGTATTTCTGCACACCCGAGTCGCTGTTCGAAGACTTCACCACGCTCCACGCCGATCACACCCCCGAGGAGTCGCTGGAGTTTTTAGTCGACCACATCACGAAGCTGACAGATGGAACGGCTACCCGAAAGCAGGTTTTGAAGGTGCTGAAATAAACTATGATTATTCATCTCAAAATATAAACATAATGATCAACGATTTCATTTATGACATTCCCGTAAGGATTTACTTCGGACGCGACCAACTGAAACACCTTGGCGCAGAACTCAAAAAATACGGTACACGCGTGCTGATGACCTACGGCGGCGGCTCCATCAAGAAGATGGGGTTGTATGACCGTGTGGTTTCAGCAATCAAAGACGCTGGACTCGAACTGTTCGAACTCTCGGGCATCGAGCCGAACCCGCGCATCGACTCTGTACGTAAGGGCGTGCAACTTTGTAAAGAACATAATATCGACGTACTGCTTGCCGTAGGTGGTGGTTCCACCATCGATGCCACCAAGATCATGGCCGCCGGTGCCTGCGTCGACCACGACCCCTGGGACTTCCTCGACCTCAGCAAACGTGCCCCCATCGAGCGTGCCCTACCTATCGTCAGCATCCTAACGCTCGCGGCCACAGGTTCGGAGATGGACACGGCTGCCGTCATCAGCAACCCCGAAACCAACGACAAGATCGGTCGTCTGGATCCTAACATGTTGCCCAAGGCATCCTTCCTCGACCCGAGCATCACCTTCAGCGTTAGCCCCTATCAGACCGCTTGCGGCTCGGCCGACATCCTGTCGCACCTCTTCGAGGTCTATTTCAACATGGACCAGGACCTCTACATGCTCGATTGCTTCATGGAAGGCTTGATGAAGACCGTCATCCGCTTCGCCCCCATCGCCATGCGAGAGCCCGACAATTATGAGGCACGCGCCAACCTGATGTGGGCCTCCTCATGGGCCATCAACGGCTTCGTGAACGGTGGCAAACGCAAGGCTTGGAGCTGCCATCCTATGGAACACGAGCTGTCTGCCTTCTACGACATCACCCATGGCCTCGGCCTCGCCATCCTTACCCCACGCTGGATGCAATACTGCCTCGACGAAACCACCATTTCAAAATATGTTCAGTTCGGCACCAATGTCTTCGGCATCGACCCAAGCTTGGCACCGATGGACATCGCCCATCAAGCCATCAACAAGTTGAGCGACTTCCTCTTCAACACCCTGCAGCTGAAGCGTACCTTCCCCGAGGTAGGCATCGACCGCACCCACTTCGCGCTGATGGCCAAGAAAGCCGTCAACGGCGGCACCCTGCCCGGCTTCAAGCCTTTGCAGCAGGCCGACGTGGAGAAAATTTTCGAAATGTGTATGGAATAAAAACAGAAACCAATTTCAATATGAAAAAAATACTATTTCTCGCAGTAGCGGTTCTGATGATGGCCGCAGGCTGCAACAACCAAAACAACAAAACCGCCCAAGTTGCGGAACCCGAACCTGCGGTTGAACAGACCAGCGGTATCTATGACATCACGGTCAAAGACATAGACGGAAGCGATGTGTCGCTAGCCAACTATAAAGGCAAAGTGCTGCTTATCGTCAATGTGGCCAGCAAATGCGGCTTGACCCCGCAGTATGAAGGCCTTGAAGCCCTGTATCAGAAGTACAAGGACCAAGGCTTGGAGATCTTGGGCTTCCCCTGCAACCAATTCTTGGGTCAAGAGCCGGGCACCAACGAGGAGATACAGAGCTTCTGCTCGCTGAACTACAATGTCACCTTCCCGCTGTTTGACAAGATTGACGTCAATGGTGAGGCGGAGAGCCCACTTTACACCTACCTCAAGGAACAAGCGCCTTTCAAAGGTTATCCAGAGGGCACCGAGGAGTTTGCCGCACAACTCGACCAGATTCACCAAAAGACCGGCACGGGCTTCGACCAAGGCGACGCCATCCGCTGGAACTTTGGCAAGTTCCTGGTCTCCAAAGACGGCAAAACCATCCTTCGCTTCGAGCCTATGGTGACGCCCGACATGATGGAGGGAGCCATACAGGAGTTTTTGAAAGTCAATGAATAAAATTCGATTCAAAATGAAGAGATTACTCATTCTCGCCATCGTAGCGATGGTTGCCGTTTCCTGCGGTCCGAAAAAGGAAAACCAAAAGGAAGAAGCCCCTAAGGCGGAACCCCCTAAAGTGCTGGTCCTCTACTACTCCCAAACGTCGAACACGAAAGCCGTAGCGACCGAAATCGCCACACGGCTCGGTGCCGACATGGAGGAGATTGTCCCCACGAAACCCTACGATGAGGATTT
>JAEEQE010000041.1 GCA_016285145.1 Bacteroidales bacterium
CGGGGATGTAGTTGGCCACGCGGTTCACCTTCTCCTGACGGTTGTGCACCATCAAGGCGTGGTTCTCGGGATCGGTGCTCAGAGGTCCGTCGGGACATTTCTCCAGACCGCCCACACGGTGTCTCAGGCCTTCCATGCCGGGCAGTGCCCACTCGCGTGCGAAGGTGACGGGGTCACGGCGGAAAGGTCTGTAGTTCGGGTCATTAGGCGTAGCCAAACGCGGTTTGATGTCGGGCATGTCGGCCATCTTGGGGATGCGGAACAGCTGGGAACCGTTGCCGAGGTAGCCGTCGGTGAGCAGGATGACGGGGGTCATGTGCTCCAAGGCGACCTTGGCGGCGTTGTAAGCCCCGTAGAAGCAGTTGGCGCTGGAAGAGGCAGCCATCACCACGAGGGGAGCCTCGCCGTTACGACCGTACAAAGCTTGGTTCAAGTCGCTCTGCTCGGTCTTGGTGGGCAGACCCGTGGAAGGGCCGCCGCGCTGCACGTCAACGACGACGAGCGGCAGTTCCACCATCACGGCCAAACCGAGAGCCTCGCTCTTGAGGGAGAGGCCGGGGCCGGAAGTGGAGGTGCAAGCCAATGCGCCGGCGTAGGAGGCGCCGATGGCGGAGCAAACACCCGCGATTTCGTCTTCAGCTTGGAAAACACGTGCACCTAAGGATTTATGTTTGGCTAACTCCACCATCACATCCGTAGCGGGGGTGATAGGGTAGGAGCCGAGGAACAGTCTGCGACCGGATTTCTCGGAAGCGGCTAAGAGACCCCATGCGGTGGCGACATTACCGGTGATGTTGCGGTAACGGCCCTTGGGCATGCTGTCGGCCTGCGCAATCTCGAAGATGTGGGAGTGCATCACTTCCAACTTGTCAGCATATTCGTAACCTTCCGTCAGGACGGCCTTGTTCAGTTTCACGACCTCGGGCTTCTTGGCGAACTTGCGCTCCAGATAAGCGTAGGTCTGGTCGAGTTTCTTATGGGTGGCGTAGAAGATGATACCCAGCGCGAACATGTTACGGCAGCGGTCGGCCGTTTTCTTGTCAGCTCCCTGCTCGTTGCCGATACGTTGTGTGAACGAGGAGACCGGAGCCTTGATGATGGTGTAGGCACGCTCCATCTCGTCAGTGAACGGGTGGTCGTTCTCGGTGTAGCCTGCTTTCTCCAGTGCCTCGTCGGTGAAGGTGTCGATATCCACGATGATGGTGGCTCCTTTCTTGGCCCATTTGAGGTTGGATTTCAGGGATGCGGGGTTCATGGCTACCAGGATGTCGCATTTGTCGCCGGAGCTGTAGATGTGGTTTCCGACGTGGACCTGGTATCCGGACACGCCTGCGATGGTGTTGTGGGGTGCGCGGATCTCAGCCGGATAGTCCGGAAAAGTGGCGATGTCGTTGCCGGTGAGGGCGGATGCGTCCGAGAACAGGGTGCCCGAAAGCTGCATTCCGTCGCCGGAGTCGCCCGCAAAACGCACGACGATGTCGTCGATTTTTGTGATTTGCTCGTTTGCTGCCATAATGACTGTTTTAGTATGTGTTTTATTTAATTAATTAGAAATCAATTTGATATAAATATTGGCAACGGCTTCCAAACCGTCTTTCAAAACGGCGGCAAAGGTAATTATTTTATGTGTAAAAATCCATGTTAAAATGAAATTATAGTTGAGAGTTTAGAGATTAGAGTTTAGAGGAGTTAAGGAGTTAAGAAGTTAAGGAACTAAGAACAGAGAACAGAGACCAAAAGCTAATAGCTAACGGCCAATGGCCAATGGCCAAATCTCAAATCCCAACGGCTAATCGCAACGCCCAGTATTTGTTAATCGAAAAATTCGTATTTTTGCCGCCGTAATGGCCAAACTGATAAAACTGAATGTCCCAAAGGAAACCAAGGTGGGCTGGCTGGATGATTTCGGCAAGTCGAGGGATTACTATCTGCTGCTGGCACTGTCGGACCAGGCCCCGTTGCAGTTCGCTGACACGCTGACGCATATTTTCCGCCGGGATTTCGTGTTTTTGGAGAATCATGCTCCCATTGCCGACCGTCCTGACCGGCTGTTTCCTGTGTTTGACGCTTGTCTGAACAGTCTGGGTGATGTGCGTATGCTCTTCATGCCGAACAAGGTGTCGGAGGCCAATGACGACCAGGCTATCCGTTTTCCGTTGTTAGGCTTTTCCATGTTTGAGGAGGATTTCTATTTGTTCAACAAACAAGGATCCCGTCTGTTCCCCTGCGACTATGCGGATTACGATTACCTGATGTTGCTCTCCTGCAATCGCGGCGTGGACGTGTCGGATGTGCTGGATGTGCTCGCCAGGGAGGCTCGTTTGTCGGTCCGTGACATTTCCGCCTTGCTCGGGGAGGAGTCATCCGAAGAGGTCCGGACCTTCCTCAAGACTATGTGTGTGGCTTTGGGCATCTCCCAGCGCGAAAGGGTTCGCGACAGTCTCCAAAGCCGGCTTGGTCCCGTGAAATCCATCCCGGATGCCAATTATTTCTTCAGCTTTCTCCGTCCCGACCAGGTTCCCGAAAGTCCGCTGTTAGTGCGGGAGGATGTGTGACGGTAGTAATAATAACAGGGTACCTAAAATATTTTTCTTTTTTTTGTATCTTTGCGCCCGATTAAAATTGCAAAGATGGATAAGAATACAGTCATTGGTTTACTTTTGATTTTCCTTTTGTTTTTGGGCTTCAGCTTTTATCAGACGAATCGGAATCAGAAGATCAGAGAGGCGCAGGAGAAACAGTTGGCAGAGCAGGTTGCAAGACAGGCTGAAGATACGACTGCATTATCCTTGACGACAGACACGGCAGCGGCAACAGCAACAGCTGCCTCCTCCGACCCGGCTCTTACAGTCGTACAACAGTTTTCCAATCCCCAGATCGCCGACACTGGCGACTATGTGGTGGAAACCAACAAGGCAATCTATTATTTCAGCAAGAAGGGCGGTTGTCTGCGCAAGGCCATGCTGAAGGATGTTTACCGTTACACCCCGAAGGATTCGGCCAAATTGCCGTTGGTGCTTTTTGAGGATGGCTCGAATGACATGGGCATCCAGTTGATGCTTCGCGACCAGACCGAGTTGAACACGCGGGACTGCTATTTCCTCTCGGAGGAGGCCGACACATTAGTGGTGGATGACAAAAACAACGCGCTGTCACTGCGCATCTACCCCAACGTAACGGGTGATGCAGTTGCCTGTCAGACTCAAGATGCGACCTCTTACATTGAATATCTCTACACGTTCACTCCTGATGACTATCGTTTTTCCTATAAGATACGTTTTGTGAACATGGAGAAATACCTCTATGCGAGCAAGCACGATTACACGCTGGAGTGGACCGCCCAACCCCGGACGGTGGAGAAGAATTATGAGACGGAAAAGAATCTCACGTCTATTTATTATATGGACAATACGGACGATGTGTCCAATCTGGACGAGCGCAAGGATGCCCAGCAGGATTTCACTTCCCCGTTGAAGTGGGTTTCGTTCAAGCAGCAGTTCTTCACCACTTGTCTGATTGTGGACGACAGACCGTTCAGTTCGGCCACGCTGCAGGTCTCCTCACCGGACAAGTCGGAGACATCAGTGCTGAAGAACTGCTCGGCCACGTTGGATTTCGAGATGCCCGACCTGAACAAGGGCGTGTTTGGCATGTCGATGTATGTGGGCCCGAACCAGTACCGTCTGCTGAAGGGCTATGACATGAAACTTGAACGCCAGGTGCCCCTGGGCTGGGGTTTCTTCCTGTTGCATTGGATCAACCGGTTTATCATTATCCCGATATTCAACTGGTTGGAGGCATACGGCTTGAATTACGGTCTCATTATTTTGATTCTGACTATCTTTATTAAAATAGTAGTGTTGCCGGTCAGTTACAAGACGTACATGTCGTCGGCCAAGATGCGTGCCTTGAAGCCTGAAATCGAGGCCATCAACGCCCGTTATCCCAAGGATGAGGACATGATGAAGAAACAGCAAGCTACCATGAGCCTGTACAAGAGTGCGGGGGTGAGCCCTGCCGGCGGATGCCTGCCTATGTTGCTCCAGATGCCGATCCTGATTGCCATGTACCGTTTCTTCCCGGCGGCATACGAGTTGCGGCAGAAGTCGTTCCTCTGGGCGGAGGACCTCTCCACGTATGATTCCATCTGGGATTTCGGACACAGGGTGCCGCTGTATGGCGACCACATGAGTCTTTTCACCATCCTCATGACCATTGCCACCATTGTTTACACCTGGTTGAACAACAAATTGATGAACCCCACTCAGGGCAACAAGGACCAGCAGCGGATGATGAACATCATGATGTACATGATGCCGGTCATGTTCCTCTTCATGTTCAACAATTTCTCCTCCGCACTGACCTATTACTATCTGTTGTTCAACCTGGCTACCTTCCTTCAGATGTTCATTTTCCGCTTTGCGGTGAATGAGGACAAGCTGCGTGCGCAGTTGCAGGAGAATATGAAAAAACCGGTGAAGAAGTCCAAATGGCAGCTTAGAATGGAGGAGATGCAGAAGCAGCAGGCTAAAATGCTGAAAGAACAGCAGAACAGAAGAAAATAGGCGTATTTATTATTTTAGAACAGAACACTTAAAAACATAAAAAAATGGAAAATCAAGAGAAGAATGAAGTCTTATCGCGTGCCGTGAAGGCCGGTAAGAGAACGTATTTTTTCGATGTGAAAAGTACGAGAACGGATGAGTTGTATTTGACCATTACGGAGAGCAAACGCAAGTTCAATGCGGATACGGGTGGTTTCTTTTATGAAAAACACAAGGTGTTCCTTTACAAGGAGGATTTTGACAAGTTCCAGAACGCCTTGGCAGGGGTGATCGATTTCATCCGCACGGGTAAAGTCCCGGAGGAGACGATGTTCGATCCCGAGATGCGTGACGATAACGAGAAGGTGGACGTGAATTTTGACGATTTAGACCTTACATTATAATGGGTAAGATTGTCGCCATAGTGAATCAGAAGGGTGGGGTGGGCAAGACGACCACTGCCGTCAATCTGGCTGCCTCGTTGGCGGTGCTGGATTTCCATGTTCTGCTGATTGATGCGGACCCCCAGTCGAATGCGTCCAGCAGCGTGGGTTTTGTGCCTGACGAGGATAGTGTCAGCGTGTATGACTGCATGATTGGCAACCGTATGGCGACGGAAGCCATACGGAAGACGAAGATCCCGCATCTGGACCTGTTGCCCGCCACCATCGACCTGGTGGGCGCGGAAATCGAGATGATTTCGTTCGACCGTCGGGAATACCGCATGAAAGACGCGGTGTATGCCCTCAAGGGCGACTATGATTTCATCTTCATCGACTGCGCCCCGTCGCTCGGCCTCATCACCTTGAACGCGCTGGTGGCCGCCGACTCGGTCATCATCCCCGTCCAGTGCGAGTATTTCGCTTTGGAAGGCCTTGGCAAACTGTTGAACACCATCCGCCTGATCCAGTCGAACATGAACCCCGACTTGGCCATCGAGGGCATCCTGCTCACGATGTACACCTCGCGGTACAAGTCCTCGAATGCCGTGGTGGATGACGTGAAGCAGCATTGCAAGGGCATTGTGTTCGAGACGGTGATCTCCCGTAACGTGCGTTTGAGCGAGGCCCCCAGTTTCGGGAAGCCCATCGTATTGTATGATGTGCAGTCGAGAGGCAACATCAACTATCTGAATCTGGCCAAGGAGTTCCTTTTGAAGAACGGTTATACTATTTAAACAAACACGATTATGACCAAGAACGACAAACCCCTCGGGCGCGGTCTGGGGGCCCTGTTGGGCGGTGCCGAAATCCCCAAAGGGTCGTCCAATCCTCATGTGTCCGGCAGTAACAGTTTTATACGGATAGACTCCATAGAGGTCAATCCCTACCAGCCTCGGACAAAATTCGATGAGGCGGAGCTGGCGGAACTGGCGGCCTCCATCAAGACGTATGGCCTTATTCAGCCGGTGACCGTCCGGCCTATCGAGAACGGCAAGTACCAGCTTATCTCCGGCGAGCGCCGTTTCCGTGCCGCCAAGCTGGCCGGCCTTACGGAAATCCCGGCGTTTGTGCGCACGGTGGACGATGCCCGTTCCATCCAGATGGCTTTGGTGGAGAACATCCAGCGTTCGGATCTGAATGCCATCGAAATTGCCGTATGCTATCAGCAGCTGATCGAAGAGTGCCACCTCAGTCAGGAAGAACTCAGCGAGAAGGTGGGCAAGGACAGAAGCACAGTTTCCAATTATCTTCGCCTGCTCAAACTCTCCACGGATGTGCAGATCGCCGTGCGCGACAATCTCATATCCATGGGACACGCCCGCGCTTTGGTGATGGTGGAGGACGAACTGATGCAGAATCGCATCGTGAAACAGATTATCCAGGATTCCCTGTCGGTGCGGCAGACGGAGGCGCTCGTGAAAAAGCTCCTTTCCGAGAACAAAACCCCGAAAACGCGGGTGAAAATCACCCTTTCGGATGATGTCCGGAACTTCCAAACCGATATTTCCAAGAAACTCAAAACCAAAGTCAACATCAAGAAGGATATTTCCGGCAAAGGTGTTATCACGATCCCGTTCGCTTCCGATGAGGAATTGAAGCATATTATGGATATTCTGCAATAATACCCCGAAATCAGCGTTTCTTATCCAAGTGTTAGGACCCATGTTTCGGAAAACGGCTTTATTCTTAGTTCTGTTGGTGACGGCGTTCCAGTGTTTGGATGCGCAGGACACGCTTACGTCCCGGAAACCGGTCGGGAAGGTGAAGTCGGAAGATTCGGTCAAGGTGGTCAAACACAGTCCCACCACGGCCATGCTCTTGTCCATCATCCCTGGTGGCGGACAGATTTACAACCGCAAGTACTGGAAACTGCCCATCGTATATGGCACGCTGGCCGCATCCAGCTATTTTATCTACTATTCGGCAGATAAGATGCTCTCGTTCAAGAATGAGTATATCAACCGACGGGATGGTAATATTGAGTTGCTCAACCCCGATTATGCCCACTATGAGAATGAGAATATCATCCAGCTGAAAAACGACTACCGGCGTAATATGGAAATTGCCATCGGCATCACGGCCATCTTATATGCGTTGAACATCATTGATGCCATGGTGGATGCACACCTCTACTATTTCGATGTCTCCGATGACCTTTCGTTGCGGTGGACACCGTCGGTGATGCCTTGTCTGGCGCGGAATACGATGTATTATGGCATCAGCCTCCAGCTGCGTTGGTGAAATTTTAATGATAAATTTTGGAAAAAATGAAATTCGCTCTGTTAGGATATGGTAAAATGGGTCGTCAGATTGAGGTGCTGTTGCGTCGCGACGGCCATGAGATTGTTGCCATTATAGACAATGAGGAAGATTGGTCGGCACGATGGTCGGCGTTCCTCGCAGCGGATGTGGCCATTGATTTCTCCATGCCGTCGGTGGCGGAGAACAATATGAGACGTTGCTTCGAAAACCATATTCCTGTGGTGGTCGGCACCACGGGCTGGCACGATAAACTGCCTGAAATGCTGGCGTTGTGCCGTAATTATGATGGCTCGCTGGTGTACGGGTCCAATTTCAGCGTGGGAGCCAATCTCTTCATGCAGCTCAACCGGCAGCTGGCCGCCTGGATGGACAAGGAACCCCAATATGAGGCCGGCATTGAGGAGACGCATCATGTGACCAAAAAGGATGCTCCCAGCGGCACGGCGGTCACGTTGGCTAAGGGGCTGCTGTCGGAGGTGTCGCGTTATCAGCGGTGGCAGCTTGCCGATGGCACGCCCATACCGGGGGATGCCCTTCCCGTCACCGCGCACCGCGAGGGCTCGGTGACAGGCATCCATCAGGTGCGTTGGCATTCGGAGGAGGACGACATCGTCATCATCCATCTGGCGCACAGCCGTCAGGGGTTCGCTCTTGGAGCGGTGAAGGCGGCGGTATGGCTCAAGGAGCATCCCGGCGTGTACGACTTCGCCGACATTGCCATGAATTTGTAATCTAAAAACTTTTTAATAACGTAATTTCATATTCGTATGTTTATATCAACAACAGCTCTTATCGTAATCCTTGTCATCGCTTTCGTCGGTTGGCAGATTGGCTTGTGGAAGATTTTTCAGAAGGCGGGTCTCAAACCATGGTTGTCTGTTATACCATTTTATAATATATGGCTGTGGATTCGCAAGGTGATTGAGCGTCCCTGGTGGTGGATGCTGCTGTTTCTGATCCCCTATCTTGGTATCTTCATGTTCTTTTACATGGTGTGGGAAACCATCCACCAATTCAGGAAGAACGGGTATCTGCCTCTGATTTTCGGAACTCTGTTTTTCTTTCTTTATATGCCTTATCTGGGTTTTTCGAAGAAGGCGACTTTTATTCCGAGATCGGATCTGCCGGAGGCGCAGAAAAGCAGTGCACGCTCGTGGACGGATGCGCTTATTTTCGCTGTTGCCGCCGCTTACATCATCCGGGCCTGTTGGTTTGAGCTATATACGATCCCCACGTCTTCCATGGAGAGTTCGCTCATGGTAGGCGATTTTCTTTCTGTCAGCAAGCTTGCGTATGGTGTGCGCGTGCCCAACACGCCCATCGCGGTGCCGTTTGTGCATAACAAGCTGCCAGGCACGAAATATGCCAAGTCCTATTCCGAGATCATCAAGCTGCCCTATCTGCGCACCAAACCGATTCACAAGGTGAAGAACAATGATGTGGTGGTATTCAATTATCCGGATGGCGACACGGTGGCCCTGGAACGTCAGGCGGAAAGCTACTACGCCATCGTGCGCGAGTTTGAGGCGATGTTCAACCCCAATGCCTCGCCCGCGGAGAAACAGAACAACTATTACCGTTATTCACCGGAAGCCATTGCCGGCTATCAGGCGAAATATCCCGGCACCTATTATCCGGGCAAAGGACGTGACGTGGTGAAGAAAGAGTATCATGTGGTGGCCCGTCCGGTGGACAAGCGCGAGAACTATGTCAAACGCTGTATTGCCATCCCCGGCGACGAATTGCAGATTGTGGACCGCCAGGTGATGATCAACGGGAAGGCCGCCGCCAACCCCAAGCGCATCCAATATTCGTATTTAGTGTATCACCCGACCGGAATGCAGTTGTCGGCCAGAAAACGTCACGAGCTGAACATCAACGAGGAAGATGCCCAACGGTTTGACCAATATACGGCTCTCTATCGGTTGAATGAGGAACAGCGTGCGAAAATCGAAAAGATGGGCTATGTGGTCCAGCTGCTTTCTGACACGCTTGGCGGCTACGACCCCTCCGTGTTCCCGCATTCGCCGAGTTACCCCTGGAATAAGGATCATTTCGGCCCGCTGACCGTTCCCTCCAAGGGCATGACGGTGAATATTGACGAGCAGAATATTGTTCTGTATGAACAGATTATCCGCCAGTACGAAGGCAATAAGCTGGAAGTGAAGAACGGGAAAGTCTATATCAATGATAAGGAAGCCACCTCCTATACATTCAAAATGGACTATTATTTTATGATGGGTGACAACCGCCATAATTCGGCTGACTCCCGTTTCTGGGGCTTTGTGCCCGAGGATCATATCGTGGGAAAAGCCTCTGTTGTGTGGCTGTCAGTGGACAAATTCAAAGAGTGGGGTGAGAAAGGTAAGATTCGTTGGAACCGGATGTTTAAAAAGATAAAAATGTAACGGATATGAAAAAGTGGATTCTCTTCGTGCTATGCCTGCTGGCGGCATCGTTGTACGCCCAGGTGGATACGGCGGGCTTTAACGTGACCGACAAACAGGGTCGCAAGCAGGGCCCGTGGAAGAAATATCAGAACGGGAAACTGTTTTATGAGGGAAACTTCAAGGACAATGTGCCCGTCGGCACCTTCCGCTATTACTTCCCGGATGGCAAATTGAAGAGTGTGTCCGAGTTCCAGCAAGGCGTTCACAAGGTAAAGACCATCATCTATCATCCGAATGGGAAAAAAGCCTCGGAAGGAGTCTTTGTGGACCAGATAAAGGACGGGATTTGGAATTATTATGCCAAGAATGGCAATCTTATTACCGTGGAAAATTATGTGATGGGCAAAAAAACGGGCGAGTGGAAGACGTTTTCGCCGGAGGATGGGGCCTTGTTGGAAGTTACACATTATCTGGATGATAAAAAGCATGGCGACCATATCACCTATTACACCAACGGGAACCCTTGTTTAGAGGAACACTATGTGGATGGTCTTTTGAATGGCAAGTCCACTTCCTATCTGCCTAAAAAGGTTGTCTCCTGCACAGGCAATTATCTGAAAGGGAAGCGCATCGGGGATTGGGACTATCATGACATTAACGGGAAGATCCGGACCACGGAAGAATACGTCAATGGACGGGTGCAGAAGACATATATATATATATATCGACATGGTGCCCCACAGAAATTGCATCAGGATCTTATCGCCTATTTTATAAAGAAAGAGGACAAGACAAATCTTGTCCTTCGCAACGGAAATGTCCTTACGCAGGATGAGGATTTGAACGATGTGGCCTTATGGGTTGATTTTCTGAATTTCACGCGGGTGTCTCCCCGTATTTTGGCTGCCAACCGGGCTATCGCTGGCTATAAGCCGGTCGAAGATTCCGATGGTGCGATTATCGTGAAATTGAGGCCGGCCCCTTCGGAGGAGGTATATGCCGAGGGCTTGGATGCCCAGATGGTGAAAGCCCTGTTCAACACGGAAAAGCCGAAAGAATAGTTGGTTCTCTTTTGGTCGGGTGATGGCCGGATTTAGTGCAGTAACGTTACCGTACCTTCTTTAATAATCGGACTGGATTCTCCCGGGATGTAGTATGAGATTTTATAGACATACACGCCCGCGGGGCAGATTCTGCCATTCAGTCGTCCGTCCCATCCCGCGTTGGGGTCGCTGGTGTGGAACACCATCTGCCCTTGCCGTGAGAAAATGGAGAACCGATAGGTGCCGTCGGTGGGCATGAAGCTGTTCATCGGTTTGAAGATGTTGTTGTGTATGCTTAACGGGGTGAATGCGTTGGGGATGTAGTACCCGGGACGCTGTTCCACGGTGACGTGGTTGGAAGCGGAAGTGTCTTGGAAACCGTAGTCGTTGGGATTCTCATCGGCAATCACATAATAGGTGAACTTGGAGCCCAGCTCGTACAGGGTGGACACGTCATCGAAGTAGCTGGTGCCGGCGGTGCCGTCAATCTCGCTGAAGATGGGCTCCCCTTCGATACGGCGGTTGATGCGGTATTGCGATACGCCGCCGTCCCAGATCCCGTAGTTGTTCCAATTGAGGATGTTTTCCAGATGGGAGGCCTTGCCGGTCAGGAGAATGTTGTGTGCGATGTTGGAATGCCCGGCCTCCAGTCCACAGCTGTTGGTGATGTATGTCTGATAATAGTAGATGTTCTTGTTGAAATTGGCAGTCATATCCTCAAACTGGTAGGCAGCCACGGATGTCTGATAGGATTTTGTCTCTATGGGTGTGAAGTTGATGCCGTCGTCGCTGCGCTGGAGGGTGATTTCCTGGAATTCCAGTGTGTCGCCGCTGGTGTGTACGCGCACCTCGATATGGTGGTTGTCTTTGACGGTCACCGACCGGATGTAGGAGAAATCGATGGATGCATCGGCCTGCAGGTCGAAGTTCACCCGTTCGCTGCTGGCGGTGATGGTGTTTGTCTGGTTGACGACACGGACAAAGATCCGATAGGGCTGGTTGAGGGAGAGGTTGTCCACCGTATAGGAGTTTGTGGTGCTGGTGCCGGCCAGTTGGTAGGTGGCCCCGTTGTCGGTACTCAGCCATACGTCATAGTGGTCGATTTCATCAGCCAGGTTGCGGTATGCTGTCCAACTCAGTTTGGCTTTGCGCAGGCAGGCGTCCGGCGTGACGGAAAGTTGCATCGCGCTCTGAGGATCGTTGGTGATGATGGAGGCGTTGGAACGGGGAAAACAGGAGTCGAACACGCTGAGGTAGTAGTCACGCCCGGCTCCGTTGGGGTCGATGTAATAGGTCTGGTTGTAAACGGTGGCCAATTCCTCATGCGGGTCGTTGATATAGACGATGTATCCCTTCATGTAGGGGTCTTGCGAGTGGAATCCAAGCTGTATCTGATTGTTTTCCAAGTAACTGACACTGTCCAAAATGGGCATGCGCGGCTCCGTGTGGTCAATGACGGTGGCCTGCTTGGTGGAGGACATGAACTGACAGTTGCGCTGTGATTGCGACCCGTTGATGAGCGGGATGTAGTATTTGTGGTCAATGCCGATGGCGTAGTCGATGGTTGTCTCGCATACATCTGCCATGTCCAAATATGTGTTGGAGGTGTTTGGCACCGAGTCGGAGATTGTGAAGGTGTTTTCAAAAGCCCGCCGTTTGTAAATATAGTATTTTAATCCCCAGTTGTTGTCTAACTGTGCCATCGGACTCTGCCAGGAGAGTTCGGCATCCACTCCGATATCCCCGTTCTGCAGGTTGACCGTCCTGGTGGTGACCTGCAGCTCCAGCGTACGGATGGTGTCGGAGTAGGCCAGCTCGTTAGCGTTGTTCTGGGCCACAATGAAGCAGGCGAAGGAACTCGTGCTGCCGGCCATGCTGATGACCTTGTCGCCGAAATCGTACGGATGGTAGGTGGCTGTGGTCACAATGGAGTCCACCAGTATGTTGTTACAATAAAAATAATAGGTTTTGATTTGGAGATTGGCAGCGTTGGCTGGGTTCTTCCAATAGACTTTCAGATGGGTGTTGTCGTGGATGGCAATGCACTGCATGGCGGGCGGCTCGAAGGCGAAACCGGCCAACGCCAGACATAGGAATAGAATCGTGCATACAAATGTTCTCATCTGCCTGAAATCAATACAATCTCACCTAACGATGATCTGTGTGAAATTATTGTGGGACAAATATTTTTTTGCCAATGTTTGGATGCGTTCGGGTGTGATTTCGCGCACATGGCGCATCATGGTCGGGAACTCCTCCTCCGTAAGGCCGAACGACTGCCAGAAGGCATATTTCTTCATGTAGGAGACTGAATTCTCCACATCGCGCAGCATATCGCCGATGATATAGTTCCGGGCTGCATCCAATTCAGCCATCGGCATGGGCTCGTCCTGCATCCGTTGCATCTCCTCGAAGCAGGCTTGTATGGCGGCTTCGGCATCGGACGCATTGACGTTGCTGTCGATGATGAAGAGCGATTGGCCTCCGAAATAGACACTGCCGGACGACACACCATACGTATAGCCCTCCTTTTCGCGTAGCCGTTGCATCAGACGGGAACCGAAATATCCGCCCAATAGGGTGGAAAGGATGGAGAAATCGCGTTTGTCGGAATCCAAATAGCCGATGTTGGGCATCCCGAGGTTGATAGAGGCCTGCACAGCGGTGGGAATGGTTCCTTGAATGAGCGGGGTGCTATCGGCGGGCAATGCAATAGGCCCGAACGGGGGGACCGCTTTCCCCGAAGGAATCCGGGAGAACAGGTCGCTGATAAGTTGCCGCAGTTCCTCATCCAGATTTCCCGTGGCGAAAAGCGTGATGTTCTCGGCCACGAAGGTCTCCTGATGATAGGTTTTCATCTGATGGGTGGTGATGGCGGACAAGAGTTCTTTGGTGGATATCTGCCCGGCGGTGACAGTGTCCCCGAACATGGTGTGCAGCAGCAGCTGGGTGGCTCGGAATTCCGTCTTCTGCCCGTTGTATTCCAGATCCTTGATGCGTATGTTCCGGTACAGGGACAGGTTCTCGTCGCGGTACTCGGGAGTGGAAAGGAATTCAAAAATGATGGGCAGAATGTTTGCCATCTTGTATTTGGGGACGGAAACGGAAATGTTGACCCATTCTAACGTCTGCGAAACGGTGTAGTATGTGCCATGGAAGTCCAGCAGGCCGGCAATCTCATTGGCTGTGTGCCGCGGGGAGCTCTCTTTCAGCAGCGAATAGGTGAACTGCGCCAGATGTTTTTGCGGCTCGTAAAGGGTACCCGCTTTCACACGAATGAGCAGGTGGATAAGGTCCAGCTGCTCGTTTGGGAAAATATAAAGGGGAATCTGGTTCTGCAGATGATGGAGAATAGGCGGATGTAGCCTGATCTGGTCGATAGGTTGTATGACGGGTGGCGTTGACCTGTCGGGAGCATGCATAAACGGTTATTTGAGAAGCGTGATAGTACCTTTTTGGTATTTGGGAGAACCGTCCTTCAGCTTGAAACGGATGGTGTAAATGTACACACCCGGGGACAATACGTTGCCGGAGTTTTGGATGGAGCCGTCCCAGCCTTCGTTCAGGTCTCGGGTGTGGAACACAAGTTGTCCGTTGCGGGAGAAGACGTTCAGTTCGTATGTTGAAACATCGATCTTGGCGTGTGTGACAGTGTCAGGAAACACGTAGAATTTCTCATTGTTTCCATCTCCGTTCGGTGAAAATGCGTTCGGAGCCCAGAAAGAGTAGGGGATTTCATTGTTCTTGGCACTTTTCACCGGCTCGGTCGGGGCATTCCCCGTAACAATGTCGGCAACCATCTCTTCGGAATGTTGTGCAGGTTTGCTGATGTTGGGAATCTCGGTGCTGGCCGGCATGAGAGGCTGGACAGTACTGCTGCCCGATTTCGGTTGCATATTGAATGTGACAGGGGCAGTGGGGATGTTGTTGTGTGTGGGTGCGACTGCGACAACAGGTTCTGTCTCCGGAGTATTAGCCACAGGCAAGCTGTTGTTTTCTGTTTGTATGGCCGGTGCCACGGGAGCGGTGTTGGTCTCGCGGAATTGCGCAGATTGTACAGCGTGAATGACTTGTGCCGGTGTGGCGGGAGCAATCTCCTGAGTGACGGGTGTCGGCTCAGACGGTGTTGCTGCCACATCGGTGTGGCGGTCACCTATGGTGTTCACCAGCACAACGGCGGTGATGGCAGCCACTGTCGTCAGACCGCCGAGGCTATAGCCCACAATACGGCGCACAAAACGGCCTTTGTTGTATCTTACCACCTTAGGATCCCGGGAAACAGCTTCCCAGCCCGCTTCGTCGGTAGGGGATTGGTATTGTTCAAACTGCGTTTTCAGATCTTTCATAATATATGTATGGGTTCAAAATTGAAATTCCTCGTTGTTGAGATAGTTCTGTATTCTTTTCCGTAACATGCTTTTGGCACGCGATATGAGAGTCCGTACATTGCTGGCACTCTCATTCATCATCACCACAATCTCGTTTTGGCTGATGCCGTCGATGACATACAAGTTGAAGGCGGTCCGGTACTTGTCGGGCAACTCGTTGATGAAGCGTATCAGTTGTGTCATGGAGAGTGTTTCGTTGCCCATGACGGGTGCGGCCGGGTCCGCGTAGTCTGTCGATTCGATGTCCCCGGTCTGTCGTCGTTGTCGGGACCGGTAGTGGTCAATGGCCTTGTTGATGGTGATGGTGCGAAGCCATCCACTCAAAGAACTGATGTTTTTGTAATCCTTGAAATGCGTCAGAATGAACACGAACGTGTCGTGGAACAGGTCTTCGGCATCCTGCTTGTCGGCGGCATACCGTTCGCAGATGCCTTTAATCAGCGGACCGTATTGGAGGTACAACTGCTTTTGGCTGTGTGTTTTACCAGCAATGCACCCGTTGATTATCTGTTTTTCTTCTTCAGTCATGGAATCACATAACTTTTATATAACGATTTACCATCGCTTTTGTTGCAAAAAAAATGCTTCTGTTGCTCCAAATACTTTTTTCTGTGTTGATCCTGTGAATGTTAATCCACGAGGTAGATTGCTAACGTGAGGCTGTGAATTAATTTTTTTTGAGAAAAGTTATGTTTAGTCGAAAAAATATTTATTTTTGCACCCCCTTGATGATACAAAGCGGTATTTTCAATATTATTTTATAAATCAATAAACTATGCAGAAAAAAGGTAACAAATACGGTACCCACCGTGTGATCGAGCCCAAAGGCGTTCTCCCGCAGCCGGCCAATAAGATTGACAACAACATGGATGAAATCTACGATAATGAGATCCTCATCGATGTGCAGACGCTGAATATCGACTCTGCTTCTTTCACAGACATTCATAATTATGCCAAACAACAGGCAGGTGAGGGCGCAAGCCAGGAAGCCATCATGGAGGAAGTGAAGAAGGAGATGTTCCTGAACGTGGAGCTCCAAGGCAAACACCGCAACCGCCGCACAGGCTCTGGCGGTATGCTCCTCGGTCGCGTGGAGAAAATCGGCGATGCCTTGAAGGGCAAGATCGACCTGAAAGAGGGCGACCGTATCGCCACCCTTGTCAGCCTCAGCCTCACGCCTCTCCGCATTGACGAGATCCTCGAGATTCGTCCGGAGGTGGATCAGGTGGACATCAAGGGCAAGGCCATCCTTTTCGAGAGCGGCATCTATGCCAAGATTCCGACCGATATGCCGGAAAAACTCGCCTTGAGCGCTTTGGATGTTGCCGGTGCTCCGGCCCAGACTGCCAAATTGTGCCAATACGGTCAGACGGTCGTTATCCTTGGCGCAGGTGGCAAGTCCGGTATGCTCTGCTGCTACGAGGCCAAGAAGCGCGTCGGTGTCACCGGTAAGGTCATCGGCATCGCCAACAGCCCGAAAAGCACCCAGCGTATCAAAGACCTCGGCTTCTGCGATGTGGTGGAGTCTGCCGCCGGCATGACCCCCGTGCAGGTCTATGAACTCGTCGAGAAACTCACCGACGGCAAGATGGCAGATGTCACCATCAACTGTGTCAATGTTCCCGACCAGGAGATGACCGCTGTGCTCTGCACCAAAGACGATGGTATCGTCTATTTCTTCTCCATGGCAACCAGCTTCACAAAGGCCAGCCTCGGTGCTGAGGGCATCGGCAGCGATGTGAACATGATCATGGGCAACGGCTATACGAAAGGCCATGCGGAATTTACCCTCCAGGAGTTGCGCGAAAGCCCCGAGCTGCGCAAAATCTTTGAGGAACTGTACGCATAACCTATCCCATATAGTAATAATTTTTTGACGATGAAAGCGGGACTGAACGAGTCCCGCTTTCTTTTTTGTGGCTTGCTGTTTTTGGCGCGCGGCTATTCTATTTTTTTGTATTTTTGCACCCTGTCTTGAAAAAAGACAAATCATAGATTTTTAATACATTAATCTAATAAATATGCCAAGCAGAAGAAAAGAACTTTTCCCCAACGTTACCGACGCTGAATGGAACGATTGGAGATGGCAGGTCCGCAATAGAGTGGAGACCCTGGAAGAACTGAAAAAATACATCGACTTGACCCCGGCAGAGGAAGAGGGCGTGAAGAAGTCCCTCGCCACCCTCCGTATGGCCATCACCCCGTACTACTTGAGTCTGATCGACCCGAACAACCCGAAGTGCCCGATCCGCCGCCAGGCCATCCCGACGGCCGCCGAGGTGCACCAGTCACCGGCCGACCTGCTCGACCCGCTGCACGAGGATGAGGACTCCCCGGTTCCCGGCCTCACCCACCGCTATCCCGACAGAGTGCTGTTCCTCATCACGGACATGTGCTCCATGTACTGCCGTCACTGCACCCGCAGACGTTTCGCCGGCCAGCACGACTGCGAGTCCACGCAAGACCGCATCCAGGCCGCCATTGACTACATCGCCCGCACCCCGCAAGTGCGCGACGTGCTGCTCTCTGGCGGCGACGCTTTGATGGTGGGCGACAAGATGCTTGAATCCATCATCCAACGCCTGCGCGCCATCCCGCACGTGGAGATTATCCGTCTCGGCTCCCGTACCCCTGTGGTTTGCCCGCAGCGCATCACCGACGACTTGGTGAATATGTTGAAGAAATATCATCCCATTTGGCTCAATACCCACTTCAACCACCCGAATGAGGTGACGGAAGAGTCTATGGCCGCTTGTGCACGTCTTGCTGATGCAGGCATCCCGCTCGGCAACCAGACCGTGCTGTTGCGCGGCGTGAACGACGACACCGAGATTATGAAACAGCTCGTGCACGACCTCGTGCGTATGCGCGTGCGTCCGTACTACATCTACCAATGCGACCTCTCTATGGGTCTGGAGCATTTCCGCACGCCCGTCTCCAAGGGCATCGAGATTATCGAGAACTTGCGCGGACACACCTCCGGCTACTGCGTGCCGACCTTCGTGGTGGACGCTCCTGGCGGCGGCGGCAAGATTCCGGTGATGCCCCAGTACGTCATCTCCCAGAGCCCGCACAAGGTGATCCTGCGCAACTACGAAGGCGTCATCACCACCTACACCGAGCCCGAGGATTATCAGGAGAACACCTGCAGCCCGCTGCCTGATAAGAAGCACGTCGAAGGCGTGGCCTCCCTCCTCCACGGCGAACAGATGGCGTTGGAACCCAACGAGCTGGCGAGAAAGAAACGCCACAGAAAATAGGCAACGATTATTACAATGTAGGGGCGAATAATTATTCGCCCCTATGTATTTCTACAGGTACGGTGGGATGACTGCCGTACCTTTTATTATTTCAATATGCACGCCAGAAACCGCACATCCTTCCCGCTGTGGTTGGCGATGCTGTGGCGGCCGCCGTTGCCGGTGAACATCACGTCGCCGGCGTGCATGACGGCGGTTTGAGCGTTGTCGGTGACCTCGGCCTCGCCTTCCAAGATGTAGTAGATTTCGGCATCCTCAATGTGCGGATGCTCCTTGATCCGGCTGCCCGATGGCAGGGTGATGATGTTGAACATCGACGCGCGCTCCAGCATCTCCGCCGGCGTGAGGATGATGTCCTTGCTGATGCGGCCTTCAATGTTGCCGCTGTTCTCCACGATTTCAGTCCGAATGTCTTGCTTGTTTTTGATCATTATGGTATGGTTTGGTGGTTGTTTCTATAATTATTTATTTCAGCTGGAATGTTATTTCATCTGGAACGTCACCGGAATCTGCGAAAAGGATCTGACAGGCACACCTTTATTCCTTGCGGGGATCCACTTTGGCATAGAGGAGATAACTCGCAAGACCTCTTCGTCGCACGGAGGGAACAATGGGGTTTTGATTGTCACATTGCTGATGCTCCCGTCTCTCTCTACCACAAACTCCACCACAACAATCCCGCTCACGCCGTGTGCCTTTGCCACTTCAGGGTACTTCACTTCTTTGGCCAGATAGGCATTCAATGCTTCCTGTCCACCTGGAAATTCGGGCATCTGTTCCGCAAAATCAACAAGATTTTCATCATCGTTAGCTGTTTCCTCTGTTTCTTCATCGCGAATGACAACTGTGAAGCCCTTCAGTACGCGCGTGCCCACAACCGATGTGACCACCACATTGTCAAAAACGACAGTGGAGTGTCCCGGCAAATCACGGATAAGTGCTTGCAGTTTCTCTGTCAGCATATTGCCATAACACACCTCACTGGCAACCACTTTCCCGTCACGTATCACGATTGCACGGAAATTGATGACTTCCCATTTGATGTCATATGGGAAATTCTCCTCCATAGTGGCCCGAATTTTCGGGTAAAACAAGAGATCGCCACGATTTTGATAGCCGCCTCTCACACGGGGGCCAAGAACGAGATGTGGATCGGGTACTTTATGAACAAAAAAGGTGGAACTTCCTATCTCCGCCTCTGTTTTCGAAGACTTTTTCATAACGGAAATCTTGACCTTTTTTCCGACCATTGAATCCGGGACGGTCAAGTAGGAGTCTTTGATGACACCAACTGATGCGGAAAGTGAAATGTCCTCGGGTTTGCCATCGGTTATGATGTTCAAAGGCACAGGGACTCCAGCATAGACGCCCGTTTGCTTCTTAGTCTGAACAAACCCATAATGCTGGGCCTCGGCAGGTCCGAAACCGAGCATAACGATAAATGAAATCAAAAAAAAGGTCACAACCGGGATAGCATTTTTTCTCATAAAAGTCCTCTTGTCTGTTTTTACAATTTTTACGATGGTCTCCAAAACATTCTTTTTCGTGTTGCCGTTACCATAATGCAAAGTTCGTAAAACACTATGGCAGAACAGCGCTGCAAAAATAACAAAATATTAATAGTATGCATCCGCACAGATATATCCGCGATTTTCGCGTATCCAGAAAAAAATGTTCACTGATCACTTTCACATTTCACAAAAAAATGCAAATGTGATTTTTTCTGTCAACTATATTGTTGACATTTTTTTGTATTTTTGCACGTTCGTTATTATAATTACTGTTTTGAAACAAAGTGCAGGGCAATATATCAGCAAATTGATGGTTAGAGACCATTACAACCAGTCGGCGTTGGCAAGGGAATTGGGCATCTCACGTCAGATGCTGAGCTATATTGTGCTTGACCAAAGAGAAATAACGCTTCCATTGTCCCTGAAAATCGAATCTCTGTTTGCTCTTCCCGAAGGCAAAATCCTGAAAATCCAGAACGAATACAAAATCCGGCAATACAAGGAGAGTCTCAGACGAGAGTTGTTCGAGAGACTGGAGCAGGCACACGCTTTCTGGTCTTACGACAATGTCACGGCAAACAATCTGCCTGATGAATTGCTGATCGAAAAAGTGTTTGTGCATCTCGACATGGATGATATCGCAAAGTTATTCGAACTTTTTCCTAAAAAATACATTCAAAAAGTATGGCGTGAGAATATGGCCGTCCAAGGGGAGTACCTTTTCGACCTGAATGTGATGATCGCGCTCGTCTTCTTCCACATCAAAAAACCTGAAGCGTTCCTCCACCGCCAGGAAATGTCACATCTGAAAAAAATAACTCACTATGCGTAAAGAATTAACCCCGAACATTGAAGCCATCATCGACAACGTGTCACAACTGGAATGCATCAAACCCTACACTTTGTGCGGCGGTACGGCTTTAGCCATACAGCTGGGCCACCGAATGAGTGAGGATTTGGATTTTATGCTGTGGCGAATCTCCAAAGCGGAGAAGCCCGAGGTGGACTGGTCTACGATTGAGAAAGAGATCCAAGAAAAGGTTGGCGAAATACAACATCGTGACATCCTCGGTTTTGACCAAGTCGCTTTTGTGGTCAATGGGGTGAAACTCTCTTTTTTTGTAAGCAACAATTATTCCCCTATTAATCAAAGAATTGAATATCAAGGAAATATATATTTAGCCGATATACCTGCCATCCTTGCCATGAAGATGGAAGTGATGCTTCGCAGGCTTAAATACAGAGACTACTATGATATTTACTCTATTGTGAAAGCCGGGCACTCCCTACGTGACGGTATCGAAGCGGCTGTGAATTATTCCGGACATAAACTCTCTTCCAAGTCCTTGATGATAATGCTTTCAACCAACCGGATTCCTTTTGACAACGACTTTTCGCAAATGAGTCCGATATATGATATCTCTACAGAGACGATGCGTGAATTTCTGGTAAAGCATCTTAACGAGTGAGGTTCTAACCCAACCAACAAAAACCATCATCATGAGCGAAAAGGAATTTATCTGTCCCGTTTGCGGATATGAACATTTGCCGGAACACCGAGAACGATAATCTCCATGATTAACAAGCGGCATCCGCGTGATACGTGGAGACGTATCCGTGGTGAGCACTACCTCCGCTCCCCTTGCCCTTGGCCTGCCTGCGAGCCCTCCAACTCCATCTTCCCAAACTTGAACGACAGCCCGAACCGCACCGTCCGCGCCCGATAGCTCACACGCGTGGAGTCGCTGTAACTGTAATACGGATTGGTATTTACGGTCGCGTTGCGGTTCCAGTCGAAGAGGTCGTCCACATTGACCCACACCGCGATGCGCCGCTTCCAGAATTCCGCCCGCAACCCGAGGTCGATGCTGTAGCTCGGCCGCACCGTGGTAAACAGGAACACGTTCTGCGACTGATAGTTGGCAGCAGCATTTATCTCTAACACCTTCCACAGTTTCGCCCAAAAGTTCAGCCGGAAACTGTACCCTAAATTCTCCGTCAAGTAGGGCTGCTCCTCGTCGCGGAAC